>JAJFVG010000127.1 GCA_021371915.1 Nitrospiraceae bacterium | reverse complement strand
ATAGGCAGCGAGGCTCCTGATCTTGAAGATCCGTCAGCCCTTAAAAACGCATTCGCAGTCTTGCAGGACTTTATTGACAAAGGCATCATACTTTCAGGACATGACAGGAGCGACGGCGGTTTTATAACCACGCTTCTTGAGATGGCGTTTGCAGGCAACTGTGGACTCGATCTCAATATATCCGCAAAAGACGCATCATCTATCGAATATCTCTTTTCTGAAGAGGCTGGACTTGTAATAGAGTGCAGCCCAAAAGATACAGAACATATAATTTCCGGCTTCACAAAACATGGGATAAATGCCCAGGCAATAGGTAGGAGCAGCGCTGATAAAAATATCAGAATAAGGTTCAACAGCAAAGATGAGCTGAACGAAGACATGCGGCTGCTCAGGGCAGCATGGGAAGAGACAAGCTATCATCTCGAAAAGCTCCAGGCAAACCCTGCGTGCGTAGAAGAAGAGAAGAAGAACATATATGACAGACCCGGCCAGACATTCAAGGTATCGTTCAAGCCTGAGCCCACACCGGACATCCTGCTTAACAAGGATGCGAAGCCTTCAGTGGCTGTGATACGCGAAGAGGGCAGCAATGGCGACAGGGAGATGGTCTCTGCATTTCACCAGGCAGGATTCGATGTATGGGATATCACAATGTCTGACCTGCTGAACGAACGGGTATCTCTCGACCGCTTCAGGGGCGCGGCATTTGTGGGCGGCTTCAGCTATGCGGATGTAATGGATTCTGCAAAGGGATGGGCAGGCACAATAAAGTTCAATTCCAGGCTGGTTGAAAAATTCAATGCATTTTATAACAGGCCTGATACCTTCAGCCTCGGAGTTTGCAACGGCTGCCAGCTTATGGCCCTGCTCGGCTGGGTGCCGTGGAAAAATATCCAAGATGCAAAGCAGCCAAGATTCATCCATAATAAATCAGGGAGGTTCGAGTCCAGGTTTAGCAGTCTCAGGATACTCCAGAGTCCTTCTGTAATGTTAAGAGGCATGGAAGAATCCGTATTGGGTGTCTGGATAGCGCATGGTGAAGGTTTTGCGCATTTTCCCGATAATAAAATACTTGTTAATTTATTGGAGAAAAAGCTTGCCCCAGTCAGATACGCTGATGATCTGGGCAACATTACAGAGGCCTACCCGTTCAATCCGAACGGCTCACCGCAGGGGATAGCGGGCCTTTGCTCTCCTGACGGCAGGCATCTGGCGATGATGCCTCACCCTGAAAGGGCGTTTTTAAAGTGGCAATGGGCATGGATGCCTGAGAACATGAAGAGAGAACTTGCAGCATCGCCGTGGTTAAGAATGTTTCAGAACGCGCGGCAGTGGTGTGAAAATAATTGAACGAGAGGCAGGAATATGTCAGATTCAGAAATCAAAAAGACTCATGTCAGATCCTTCTACAGCAAGATGCTGGTAACGTGTTATGAAAAAGACGGAATCAAGTATGTGGCAAACCAGCACGGCAACTGGGATGTTTATGAAGGAGAATACGAACGCGGCAACCGCACAAGGACAGTGCCAGCAGCAGCAGAAGAGATAACAAAGATAATCAACGAACACAAAAAACAGTCAGGCGGCAGATAAAAAACTGAACAGCAGGCCTACTGCCTACTGCACTGCAGATGCAGTAGGCCAAAACCAGCAGCAGGGAAGAGTTGATATACAGAATCCTTGCAGACCTCACCGTAGCGCTCCACTTTGGCTGGATACTCTTTCTGATATTCGGCTGCTTTCTTGGAATAAGATACCGCTGGATCAGGATAATTCATATTGCAGCGCTGGCCTTTGCTGTGCTCATAAACGCAACAGGTACTGTATGTCCCTTGACGCATCTTGAGATATGGCTCAGGCAAAAGCATGATCCCGCGCTTTCATATGCAGGATCATTCATTGTCCATTACATCGAAAAGATCATCTACTTCACACTCCCGGAAAGCTCTCTTGCTGCGCTCACCATCGCACTGGCCGGACTGAATATCTATGTCTATTTGTACAAAGGAAGAATCAAGTCCAAAGAAAAACAATGACCTTGCTCTTGTAAGTTTGGTGTCCCAGTCGTAAAATAGTGTCTCTATATTATTCGCAAGGAAGGGTCTGTATGCTTGACAGAAAAATATATCTCGACCACGCAGCAACAACGCCGGTCAACCCGCTTGTTGCAGAAGCTATGCTCCCCTACTTTACAGAGCACTTCGGCAATCCGTCCAGCCAGCACTCCTTTGGCCGCGAGGCAAAGGCAGCAGTAGACAGTGCTCGCGCCAGGGTTGCTTTATTCATCAATGCTGATCCCGAAGAGATCATCTTCACAAGCGGCGGCACGGAGAGCGACAACTTCGCGATAAAAGGCACTGCATTTGCGAACATGGAAAAAGGCAGGCACATTATCACATCGTCGATAGAACACCACGCTGTGCATGACCCCTGCGAATTTCTCACACGGTTCGGATTCGAGATAACTTATGTACCTGTGGACAAAGACGGAGTGGTTGATGCATCAGACATTGCAAAGGCGATAACCGACAAGACCATACTCGTTTCTGTCATGCATGCAAACAACGAGATAGGAACAATTCAGCCGATCAGCGAGATCAGCCGCATAACAAAGGCGCATGGAATCGCCTTTCATACGGATGCAGTGCAGACATTCGGCCACATACCGATTGATGTTAACCAGCTCGGCGTTGACATGTTAAGCCTGTCAGGACATAAAATCTACGGACCAAAGGGCATCGGCGTGCTGTACATAAGAAAAGGCACAAAACTTACACCCTTCATGCATGGCGGCGGACAGGAAAGAGGGCTCAGGTCATCGACCCTGAATGTGCCCGGCATAGTAGGCATCGGAAAGGCCGTGGAAATAGCTGCCGAGCTGATCGACAAAGAACCCGCGCGACAAACCGCACTCAGAGACAGTTTTATCAAAAAACTCTATGACCAGGTCGGAGACCTCAAGCTCAACGGGCATCCGGTGCTCAGGCTGCCGAACAACATAAACATCTCATTCAACAACACTGACGGAGAATTCCTCATGGCAAACCTGGATGCAGCCGGAATAGCCTGCTCAACAGGCTCTGCATGCAGCTCAGCAGGCACAGGACCTTCGCATGTGCTGCATTCTCTCGGGTTGTCGGAAAGGATGATCGGGTGCTCGGTCAGACTCACGCTCGGCAGGAGTACAACTTCTGCAGATCTTGAAGCTGCTGCAAAAGTAATAACAGCTTCAGTGAAAAAGGCGAGAGAGATGGCCCCGCGCTTTTGAGATTATCAGGCAAGCCTCTTGACAGGGAATGTTATCGTGAAGGCGGCTCCGGCTCCGAATATGCTGTCCACTTTTATATTGCCGTCCATCGCATAGACAAGCTCTTTCACTATGGCAAGACCCAGGCCCAGGCCTGATGAAGAACCCTTGTCAGCCCTGTAGAACCTGTCGAATATATGAGGCAGTTCCTCCTGTGGTATGCCCCTGCCTGTGTCGCTCACCTTTATAAACCACTCATTGCCGTCAGAGCCGTATTCTATATCCACTGACCCTGAATCTGTAAACTTCAGGGCATTGGACAGGAGATTTCGCAGAATGCTCTCAAGCTTCTCAGCATCGGATGTTACTACAAGAGACCCGGCATCCCTGATGTTAAGGCTTATATTTTTGTCCTTGAAGAGCGCTTCCATTGCAGCGGAAACGCATCTGATAAACTCACGCACCTCCATTTCTTCATCATGGCCCCTGGACAGGAAGCTCGCCTCAGCGAGCGCAAGGTTCTCTATTCCGTCTATCAGTTTTGTGAGCCTGTCGATGCCGCTCTGTATGTTTGACATGCCCTTTTCCCTGTCAACCACGCAATCCACAATCGCCTCTGCCTGTGTCTTTATCACAGTAAGCGGAGTGCGCAGTTCATGCGCTATGTTTGACATCAGCTTTTTCCTTATCGCCTCTTCGCGCTTCAGGGATTCGGCCATTTTGGCAAATGCATCGAAAAGGTCTTCAACCTCATCCTCGCCGCCTGACATCAGCTTGTGGATCCTTGAGTCAGGCTTTTCGATCTTTACATTGAAGTCTCCCTCTGTAATCCTCTCGGCAGCCTTCTTGAGATTCGAAACAGGCTTTGAGAGAAATTCACTCATGAAATATGCAATTATAAGCGCGCTGCCGCCTGCTATAAAGAATGAAAAGATCAGGAAGTTATTGACGCGCTGCTTGAATATCATCTCTTTCCTCAGCAGGGCCTTTTTGTCATAAGGAAGCCAAAAAACGGTTGCAACCTTTTTGCCGTGCATAAAAAGAGGGTATTCATAGAAACCTCCAGGAGGGTTTTTGAGATAAAAATTCTCATGCATTTGTTTCAGCATGCCGGGAGAAAGCGTCTGTACAATCTTTTCAGATGAGATTATCTCCATGCCGGTGCTGTCTGTTATGATGATGTTCAGTCCTAGCATCATGGCCCAATGCACTGCATCGGACAGCATATCCTTGTCCCACGCACCGTGTTTGTAGCTGTCGGTAATGGAGGTGATAACCCAGAAGAACTGGTCTGCCTTCACCTTTTCCACATACTCGTCGAAATCGTTTAATATGAACTTCTCGAAGATAAAGTTTGACAGGAGCACCGCAATTATTATCGATACAAAGGCAAGGAATATCTTGGTTCTCATCCCTGCGCCTCATCAGGCGTACCTATGAACTTGTATCCTGAACCGTAAACGGTCTGGATGTAGGCAGGCTGCCTGGGATTGTCGCCAAGCTTCTGGCGTATGTTTTTTATATGGGCATCCACAACTCTTTCAAAGCCCTCAAAGTCGTATCCCTGAACAATGTTTACAAGCTGAAGCCTCGAAAAAACCATATTCGGCTTTTCAGCAAGTCCGAGAAAAAGCCTGAACTCAGTGGTTGTCATCGGCACAAGCGCTCCCTGCCTGAAGACCTCCATTGATGAGGCATTTATCACCAGATCGCTGCTGTTGAAAGAGAGCCTGTCGCTTCCGGCCCTTGCATCGCTCCTCCTGAGGTGAGCCTTTATTCGCGCAACCAGTTCACGCGGGCTGAAAGGCTTGACCACATAATCATCAGCGCCAAGACCCAGTCCGGTCACCCTGTCATCCTCAGTGCTTTTTGCAGTAAGCATTATTATAGGCGCATCAGTAACCTCGCGCGCTGTCCTGCATATCTCCTCTCCATCCATGTCAGGCAGCATAAGGTCGAGTATGATCAGGTCGAACCTTTCCTTCAGCATCCTCAGCGCAGAGGTTCCGTCAGGAGCAATGGATACGCTGAAGCCCTCTCTCACAAGGTATGACCTAACAATGTCTGCTATGCTCGCCTCATCTTCAACAACCAGTATTTTTTTGTCAGGCATTATATTGTCCGTCCTGCGCAGGAATGATGACAGCACTTAAATAGTACCATAATTGCAAGAACACAGTTGCGTCAGCAGCGAGTATCAACTAAACTAAAAACGCAAGGGCAAGTGAGGGCAACTTCCTTGCATCCAGGGGGGATTAATTATTAACACATTGTTTAAAAGAACTTTCTGCACCTCTCTCCGCGGCAAAATGTTCCTGTATTTCGGCACAGGCGCTGCTCTGCTGATCTTCGCCACCTGGTTTATCATGGTCTTTGGTCTGCCGTACAGCGGTTACAAGGGAAGCTGGCAGATTTACAAATCAGAGGCATACAAAAGCCTCAACCTGCTGGCTGATATCAAGCAGCATGAGCTTGAACACTTCATTGATGAACACTTTGTCTCCTCAAAAAATATTGCAACAAGCAAAACAGTCAGACAGCATGCACTATCTTTGCTCCAAGATGCTGACCATCCTGCTGAATCGGAGGAGAAGCGCACAGCTCTTAAAATAATGCATATCTTAAATACTCCTGATGAGCACCCTGACATCTCACTGTTGAATTACAACAAGCTCACCATACTTCTCAGCGCTTCAGGACTGAAAAAAGGCTCTTTGCCCAAATATGCAGACAGGCTCAAAGAATTCAAATCTGACTTCACAAAACAGGAGATAATCTTTTTCAAGGACAAAAATGAATCACTGCATGCTTTGTTTATTACGCCGGTTTACGGGCCTGACAATACTGAACAGCAAAACAGAATATTTGCTTTGCTGGCAGTCGAAACAGATGTCACCAAGTGGTTTGACACATTGCTTAAGCAAAGGGCGGAGATGGGCAGGACAGGCGAAGTAATACTTTTAACCGAATCAAGGCTCCTGCTTGCAGGCATCAAGCAACCGCTGCCTGACGGCACGAGACCCAAACCACTTGAGTACAGGTTGATGACAAAGCCTGCGCAATATGCTGTATTGGGACATCAGGGCATTGTGTCAGGAAAAGATTACAGAGGGGTCAAGGTGCTCTCAGCAGTAAGATTTATACGGTTCGGCACATCATCAGGCATCGGCGTTGTCGTGAAAATGGACAGGGACGAGGTGTTTGAACCGATATGGAGCGGACTCAAATATCTTGCAGCCATATCCATCGGTCTGCTGCTGCTCTTTATCGGCCTCACACATACTGCATCAAGATGGCTTTCTGCTCCTTTGGAAAAACTGTCTGATACAGCGAAAAAGATCAGTGAAGGCGACCTGGGCGCCAGGGCTCAGATCAGCGGCAAATACGAGATTGATGTACTGGGCAATGCATTCAACTCCATGGCTGAAAAGGTGCAGCAGTGGAACAGGGAACTCGAGACTGAGGTCGAAAAAAGGACCTTCGCGCTCCTTGATGCAACAACAAAACTGAATGCGAGCAAGGAACGGTTGAGCCTTGCGCTCTCAGCAGGTCATATAGGCATGTACGATGCGAATTTACAAACCGGCGAGGTGCATATAAATAATGAATATGCAAAAATACTCGACTACAACAGTTCAGACGAGCTGTCCGAGTCTGTGGAAAACTGGAAAGAGAAGCTTCATCCGCTCGACAGAGACTCTGCCATAGAGGTATTCAATGCTTTTATCGCTGGAGAGATTCCCGTATATGCAACAGAGTTTCGCCTGCGCTCCAAAAACAACGACTGGGTATGGATACTCTCTGCAGGCAAGATCACGGAATATGACAGCAACGGCAAACCAGCGCGCATGCTTGGCACTCACATCAACATCACGGAGAGAAAAAAGACAGAGACGATTCTGCTTGAGAGGGAAGAAAAATACAGAAATCTGTCGGACAGATTTAACACACTGTTAGAGGCAAACCCTGATGTTGTCATGGTGCTTTCACCTGAAATGAATGTGGTGTGGGCCAACAAGGCTGCATCTGACATATTCGGCGAAACCATGAACGAAATTGTGAGCAAAAAATGCTGCGATCTATGGTACAAGGGAGGCGCAGCATGCACGGACTGCTTTGCAAAAAAGAGCTTGGAAACAGGATCCCTTGAGGATTACACCATAGAGAGCCACGACAGCAGGATATGGGATATAAGGTCAGTAGCCATTCCCAATCCAGCCGGCAAAACAGAAAACGTGATGATTTTTGCCCGCGATATGACAGAGCGCAAAAAACTTGAAGAGCAGTTGTTGCAGGCCCAGAAAATGGAAGCTGTAGGACAACTTGCAGGAGGCATTGCGCACGACTTCAACAACATACTGACCGGCATAATCGGCTATGCAAGCCTCTTGCAGATAAAGGCCCCTGACAACGGAGGCATAAAGTCAGATATCGTCCATATAATACAGGCAGCAGAGCGGGCAGCGGAGATGACCAAAAATCTGCTCACTTTCAGCAGAAAGCAGATTTTCAACTACTACACGGTAAATCTGAATGAGATAATCTCAAGAACCATGAAGATAGCCTCGCGGCTGATCAGTGAAGACATAGAGATAAAAGCCGAATTTAAGCGCGACCCTTTGAATATCACAGCAGATGACAGCCAGCTCCAGCAGGTGCTGCTGAACCTGATAACAAATGCCCGCGATGCAATGCCTCACGGCGGCAGGCTGCTTGTGACAACCGACCTTGCCGAGTTTGATGAAGAATTTGTCAGAATACACGGCATAGGCAGTCCAGGCAGCTATGTTGTATGGAGTGTTTCCGATACAGGCACAGGAATGGATGAATCAACAAGAAAAAAAATATTCGAACCCTTCTTCACAACAAAAGAGATGGGCAAGGGCACGGGCCTGGGACTCTCGATGGTTTACGGCATAATCAAGCAGCACAAGGGGCATATCAATGTCTACAGCAGCCCTGGCGAAGGCACAACCTTCAGGATATACCTGCCTTCTGCTGCCGGTAAATCAGTCTCACACGAAACAACAGCCAGGGAGCGCACCATGCCCTTTGGCCGCGGAGAAACCTTGCTGGTCGCTGAAGACGACTATGCGCTAAGGGGCATGGCAGAATCTCTGCTCACTGAGTTTGGGTACAATGTAATCCTGGCTGAAAATGGAGAAGATGCCATAGAGAAGTTCATACTAAACAAAGACAGTATAGATGCCCTGCTTTTTGATGTCACTATGCCCAGGATGGGCGGAGTGCAGGCATATATCGAAATAAGCAGGATAAAGCCTGATATCAAGGTATTGTTCTACACAGGCTATGCAAAAGACCTCTTGTCAGAAAAAAACTATCCCTTTGACATGTCAAAGATAATACAAAAGCCGGTTGCTCCCCACGAACTGCTAACAAAACTCCGCGATATGCTCGATGCAAATTAATGCGGATGTTATTTGACTGTCCATCTTTTATCTGCTATATTTCCATATGCAGAGGCGTATTTCTTTTCACACAACTCCACATATCATCAAGCCGGGCTATTTATTATTAACAGCAGCGTTTCTTGCAGTAATGCTTTGCGCCTCTACCGCAAATGCCGCCATCAATGCATATGAAAACAGAAAAACAGTCCTGATAATCAATTCGTACAGCTACGGCTATAAATTCTCAGACACTGAGATGGAAGGCATAACAACTACCCTGAGAAAATCAGGCCTGCCGATTGATGTGCATATAGAATATCTCGACGCCAAAAGAGTCTTCGACAAAGCACATTCTGATAATCTGTTTCATCTGTTTCAGCATAAATTCAGCGGCGACAAATTCGATCTCATAATTTCATCCGACAATGACGCATTCGACTTTTTGAAGAAGTACAGAAACACTCTCTTCCCTGGCGTACCGGTCGTCTTCAGTGGCATAAATAATTTCAGCGAAAACATGCTCACCGGGCAAAAAAACATCACGGGCGTTGTGGAAGAGATCGACTACAAAAAGACCCTCGATATTGCCCTGCGGCTTTTTCCGCGGGCCTACGATATAGTTGTTGTATCCGACAACACTGTCACAGGACGGTTGCACGAAAAAAAGATCCGTGACCTCGAACCTGAATTCAGGGATAGCGGCAGATTCATTTACCTGTCTTTGGCAAACATGACAATGCGGGAACTACAGGTCAGGCTCAACCTCCTAAATGACAAAACCATAGTTTTACTGTTGGCACATTTCAAGGACAAGACCGGGCAGACATATTCCATACAGCAGAGCCTGAGGCTGCTCACAAGATTTAGCAATGCGCCATGCTTTGTGTTTACCGAAGACAGGGTTGCATACGGCGTTGTGGGCGGATTTGTTGTGAGCGGATACTATCAGGGCGAGGAAGCTGCAAAAGCAGGCCTGAGAATACTTAATGGAGAATCTGCAGACAGCATACCGGTAATGACACACAGCCCGAACAAATACGTTTTTGACTACAATGCCATCAAGCGGTGGAATATCCAGGAATCACTGCTTCCAACAGGCAGCATTATAAAAAACAAGCCCCTATCCTTTTACAAAACCCACAAAACTATGATATGGGGCGTGATCCTGATTTTTACACTATTGATATCTCTGATAGCCGGGCTTTCATACAATATACTCAGAAAAAGGAAACTAGAGAAGCTGCTGCGCGCAAATGAAGAGCGTTTAAGCACCATACTCGAAACAGTGCCTGACGGCATAATGATGGTTGATATGAACAGCAATCCAACTTTTGCAAATTCAGCTGCTGAAAGGATACTTGGCTTCACTTATGAAGACCTGTCCAGCCGCTCTTATAATGATCCCCGCTGGAAGATGTTGACCATAAAAGGAGATCCCCTGGAAACAGACCAGATGCCTTTTGCTCTGGTAAAAAAAACCGGACAGCCTGTTTTTAACTATGAGCACTCGCTATTACGATCTGATGGCAGCAGGATATTTCTCTCTGTTAATGCTGCGCCGGTATTCAGCGCCAATAAAGGCCTATCCAGTGTTATTATCTCATTCTCAAACATAACAGACCGCGTAAATACACAAAAAGCCCTGATTGAGAGCCAGAACAGGTTTGACATGTTCATGAAATTCCTGCCAGGCTACGCTTATATCAGTGACATTGCTGGCAGATACATATACGCAAACAACCATTTCAGGACGTCCATCGGAATCCCAACTAAGGAGATCATCGGCAAGTTTCTTAATGATGTCTTGCCAGATATAGCTGCCAACGAATTCAGAAAAAACAATAACAAGGTTTTAAGCAAAGGTAATCCAATCAATTTTGAAGAAGCCCTGACAATTAATGGCGAGGAAAGGATATTTGTATCCTACAAATTCCCTATACCCACAGAAGACGGCACTCTGCTGCTCGGCGGCATATCCATAGACATTACAGAACAAAAAAAACTTGAGGAACAGCTGCGTCAATCACAAAAGATGGAAGCAATCGGGACTCTGGCAGGAGGAGTGGCGCACGACTTTAACAACATACTCACAGCCATACTCGGATATGCTCATCTGTCAATGATGAAGCTGAAGGATGACAATCAGATCAAGAATAACATCAACCAGATTATTGAAGCAGCACAGCGCGCTGCAACACTCACCCAGCGGCTGCTCGCCTTCAGCCGCAAACAAACAATAATCGTGGCTCCGGTTGATCTGAATGATATAGCAAGACGTTTCGAGCAGCTGTTTTTGAGACTGCTGCGGGAAGACATTGAATTCTGCTTAAAGCTTACAAGCAAACCATTGCCGGTTATGGTTGATGCTCCCCAGATAGAGCAGGCATTAATAAATCTGGGTACAAACGCACAGGATGCCATGCCCAAAGGCGGCAGGCTCGAGCTGGAGACTTCAACAGCAGAGCTGGATGAGCAGAAGGCAGCGGAATTTGGCGAAGGCAGACCTGGGAAATACGCCGTCATATCAGTACAAGACACCGGCACAGGCATTGATGAAGGCATAAGAGACAAGATTTTTGAGCCGTTCTTCACCACAAAAGAGGTGGGCAAGGGCACAGGACTGGGGTTGTCAATGGTCTACGGCACCATTAAAAAACATGACGGATTCATCAACCTGACAAGTGAAAAAGACAAGGGAACAAGATTCGAAATTTATCTGCCTTTTGCTGACTCATCATACAAGAAGTAATCTGCGGCAGGTTGAAATGAAAAGTGGAGCTGAACGGGATCGAACCGTCGACCTCTTGAATGCCATTCAAGCGCTCTCCCAACTGAGCTACAGCCCCAAGTTCTAAAAAGCCGGAAGCTTTTTTGAACATAAACATTATCATCAATCAGCAGGAGTTGTCAAGAAAGTCAGCTGACTTTTACATCGCAATAAAAAGCTGCGGCAGCATGGATTATGCTGCCGCAGCTTTCAAAATAACATGGTCAGTTCGGCACGGATACATACATGGCAGAACCGTTCCTGTATACCAGCAAAAGCAGATTCTCTCCGCTTCGGGCTCTGGAAATTGCTGCCTGAAAATCCTTTACACTGCTGATTCTTTTGCGGTTGACCTCCATAACTATGTCCCGCGGCATAAGAATTCCTGCTGCCGGACTGTCTGCTTCGATATCCGATACGATTACACCTGTTATCCTCTTCGGTATATGCAGACTCTTTCTGATATCCGGAGTCAGCTCACGCACTATCCATCCCTTGAGCGCCTGGTCAGGAGACTGCTTCCTGACCTGAGGTTCTGCTGAAAGTTCGGATATCACAACATCCAGTGACATCTTTTTGCTGTCCCTTATGATTTCCACCTTTGCTGTCTTGCCTGGGCTTGTTGCAGCGACACTATTTCTTAGGTCAGCCGGGGCTTTAACATCCTTTCCGTCAAATTTGACTATAATGTCTCCGCGCCTGATACCGGCCTTGTCAGCCGGACCATTTTCAAAAACATCGCCCACAAGCGCTCCGGCATTTTCAGAAAAGCCAAACTGTTTTGCGAGATCAGGGGTTACAGGCTGTATTGATACTCCCAGCCAGCCCCTCACAACCTTGCCTTTGGTTATAAGGTTTTCCATTACCACTTTTGCCATGTTGCTTGGTATTGCAAACCCTATGCCCTCATATCCTCCTGAAGCGCTGAATATGGCTGTATTGATCCCTATAAGCTCACCTTTTACATTTACCAGCGCTCCACCGGAATTGCCAGGATTGATGGCCGCGTCAGTCTGTATGAAGTCCTCATAGTCTGCGATACCGACATCAGCCCTGCCTGTTGCGCTCACTATGCCGGATGTGACGGTCTGGTTAAGTCCGAAAGGGTTGCCTATCGCTATTACTGTTTCACCCACTTTCATCAGGGCTGAGTTGCCGATCTTCAGAACAGGCAGTTTGGCGGAGTCTATTTTGATTACAGCAAGATCGGTATGGGGATCCGTTCCTATCACCTTGCCCTTGAATTCTCTCTTGTCAGAAAGCTTCACCTGTATTTCATCAGCGCCGCTGACAACATGGTTGTTGGTCAGTATGTACCCTTTTGAATCAACTATCACGCCTGAGCCGAGACCTGATTGCTTATACTCCCTGGGCATTCTTGACTGGCCGAATTCATCACCAAAAAACCGCCTTAAAAACGGATCATTGAAAAAAGGCGATTGAGAACCTGGGATTTTTATGGTTCTGGTTGATGATATGTTAACAACAGCTGGCCTTGCAAACGCAGCAACTTCAGCCATGGCCTGCCCTGTCTTTGAAAGCACGGCTGATGATTCGCTGGATATGCCTGACTCCTGTGTAAATGCCCTGAACTGCAAACCAAGATTTGATGATATTGCCAACCCAAAAACAAGGCCGGCAAATACAAAAATCAATGCCAGAAGAATAATATTCCTTTTGCTCATCATAAAAGGTCCTCCCTTTTAACAACATCTTCAGCGGTGGAAACAAGGTTAATCTTCGTGGAATGCTTTCGCATGACAAAACGCCTTTCGATAACAGCTTCTTTGAGTTATTTATCACGATATACATTGCGTGTCAAGCAGCCGCGGCATGCCAGTTGTCAATAGTGCGTTTATTTGTTAATAATAGGAGCATGATAAATAAAGTCGTCTGCGGCGGCACATTCGACCATTTTCATCCTGGCCACACATACTTTCTGAAAGAGGCGAGGTCGCTGGGCGACAATCTTACAGTAGTGGTGGCGCGCGACGAAACCGTGCTGAGGATAAAGGGCTTCCTGCCGACTGATAATGAAGAACTGCGGCTTCAGAATGTTAAAAACGCAGGCATTGCCGATGAGGTGATGCTCGGAAACTACGGCGAAGACCTGTTCACGATTATAGATGACATCTCGCCTTCGGTGATCGCGCTCGGATACGATCAGCGCATGTCAGAGACAGAGTTGGGATGCAGGTTTCCAAAATGCAGGATAATAAGACTCGCGTCTTTCCACCCTGAAAAATTCAAGTCATCGTACTTCAGAGACAACTGCAACTCGTAATCCGCAGAGTATCCATGGTTTTTCAAAAATAAAAAAAGAAGGGCCGGTAACGGCCCTTCTTCGCATTTAATGAAAGTGTGCTATTTAACGAACGGATTAGCGTAAAAGGTTATGAGAACTATAACGAGAGCGTAAATAGCGAGTGACTCGATCATCGCAAGACCGATGATCAATGTAGTCATGAGCTTGCCGCCAACAGCAGGATTCCTTGCGGTTCCCTCAAGCGCTCCCCTGATACCATGACCCATGCCTGCTCCGCAACCTGCTGCTGCAAGGCCGATGCCTATGGCGCAGCCAAGTGTGGCAAGACCATAATACTGAAGCTTTGCCGGATCCATTACCGCACCTTCAGAAGCATCTTTGGCTGCAAATGCGAATGTACCAAAGAGTATCACTGCAAAAAGTGCAAGTATTGTAAGTGCAAAAATTTTCTTCATCCCTGTTCCTCCTTCCAGATTTATCTATGCTCTAATGAGCTTCTTCTACAGCGCCTGCAAGATAGAGGGCTGCCAATAACATGAAAACATAAGCCTGTATAAAACTGATGAGCGTGCCGAGGCCGAGTATTGCCACAGGCACTATCCATGGAGCCAGTATGCCGAGTATTACAAGCAGCAGATGCTTTGCCATCATATTGCCGAAGAGTCGCACAGAGAGGGTTACCGGCCTTACTATGTGGCCGATTATCTCGAGCACAAACATAAAAGCCATGAACGGCAGCGCATATATCGACCTGATAGGGCCGACGAAATGTTTTATGTATTTGATTCCGTGCACCTTTACTCCGTAAAACTGGTATATGAAAAATACCGGCACAGCCATTGATGCGGTCATATTGATATTGCTGGTCGGAGACTCAAACCCTGGTATAAGTCCGAAGAGATTGCAGACCAGTATGTAGAGAAAAATAGTGCCGAGCAGAGGATAAAACTTGTCTCCCCATTCGTGCCCTATATTTGTCCTTGCGGTGGTTATCAGGAACTCGGCACAGGACTCCATCACATTCTGAAGACCCGAAGGAACCAGACTAAGCCGGCCGCGCAAAAGAAGTGCAATGCCTATAAGTATAGCCATCGCAAGCCATGAGTAAGACACATACGCTGGTATATTAGGAAATACTGCGTGCAAGAATACTTGAGCTTCCACTTCTACCTCCCCCTGAAAAATTGACTTAATATTTTAATTATCCGGGCCAAAATTGTCAATCCTGAAGCGGCCCCTTGTTTTTTAATCCTTCATCAGCAGCATAGAGCCTTTTTCGAGCCCGAGTACGCCAGATACCACCTCGCATTTTGACTGAAACAGAAAGAATACATCCTTGCCTGCAAGCCTGGCGCCTTTATGAGGCAGCAGGGTCTCAAAATTGCCCTGCCCCTTGCTGATTATGCACTTTGCGGAATCAAACATTCTGACAAACTCAGGAGATGCCATTTCGAGTATTGTTCCTATGGCATCAGACCCATTATCAACCACCTCGCAGAATGATGAAAGCCCCGACTCATCAGCATCAGCCATTGTGACATCATTGAGCACAGCAGAGCCTTTGACCACTGCTGTAACCTTTACTCCCATCGCCTGGAGCTCCTCTATCAATATCCTGTCAAAGACTATCTCTCCGGCATTGTCCAGCAGATAGAGAACTTCTTTTGATTCTAGAACGGATTTTTTGAAGAGTGCGTAATCATCAACCGCAATATTCTCGGCAAGCGCTTTTTTTAGTGTTCCTTCAATGTCTATTGACGTGAATATTCCAAAATCTATTATGTTGCCTGCTATAGCTATCCTTGCTGCTGTCCAGAGCGGATCAGGACTTTTATCAACCATTGCCTTCAGCTCAGGATGCAGTCCGAGAGCAAGCTGGTTGTACTCTGACTTGACCCTGCTAAACGGATCCCTGCCGATCATCTGCCTCAGCTTTCTGTGTATCAGCGTGGTGGTGTGGGCAGGAGTAAGAGAGAGGTCAGCTGCCTTTATCTCATCGCATATGCTCTTGAGCGCAGCTTCTTCAATTTCAGCCCGGTCAGGATTCAGCCGCAGCGCTATTATCGCCTGCTTGAAAAAGCACGGAAAGCAGTCAGGATAGATTCTCATTGTCTCAGCTTCCGGATTCCTGAATTCTCCTGAGCGCTTTGTCAGAGATATCTCTTCTGAACTGCATGCCATCGAAGCTGATTTTGCCTACAGCCTCGTAAGCGCGTTTTTTTGCGTCAGCTATTGTGCTGCCCAGAGCAGTAACCCCGAGCACCCTGCCGCCGCTTGTTGCTATATCATTTCCCTTGAAGGATGTGCCTGCGTGAAAGACCGTCACATTTTCAAGAGCTGCTGCTTCCTTGAGTCCTTTTATCACCTTGCCCTTTTCATAAGAGCCAGGGTAGCCGCCGGATGCCAAAACAACGCAGACTGCTGAATCATCATGCCACTCAACATTAATATCAGAAAGCCTCTCCTCTGAAACAGCAAGCGCCACCTCAGCAAGATCGCTTTTAAGCCTTGTGAGTATAACCTGGGTTTCAGGGTCGCCAAACCTGCAATTAAATTCGAGAACGCTCGGCTCTCCGTCCTTTATCATAAGGCCGGCATAGAGTACGCCTTTGTATTTGATGTTTTCCCTCTTGAGTCCTTCAAGAGTAGGACGCATAACCTTTTCCATGATCTTTTCTTCAACATCCGGTGTGACAACCGGCGCGGGGCTGTATGTGCCCATGCCGCCTGTGTTTGGGCCTTTGTCATTATCAAAAATGCGTTTATGATCCTGTGAGCTGACCATTGGCACAATTGTTTTGCCGTCTGTGAAAGCCATGTACGATGCCTCTTCTCCTTGAAGGCAATCCTCAATAACAACCCTGTCGCCTGCTGCGCCAAAGGCCCGGTCCTTCATTATTATTTTCAGGGCCTCTCTTGCCTCATCAAATGTGGATGGTATGAACACGCCCTTGCCTGCTGCAAGCCCATCAGCCTTGATTACTATCGGCAGTCCTTTTAGGCGGACATAATCCTCTGCGTGAAGATATGATGTGAATACCTTGTAATCCGCAGTGGGTATGCGGTATTTGCGCATGAAGTCTTTGCAGAATGTCTTGCTCGTCTCGAGCATGGCTCCGTCTTTGTCAGGAGCGAATATGCGTCTGCCCTCTTTTTCAAAGGCATCGGCTATGCCGCGCGAAAGCGGCTCTTCAGGGCCTACTATGGTGAGGTCTATCCATTCGTACTTAACAAAGTCGAGTATATTTGTGAAGTCAGACAAGTCTATGTCAACGCACTCTGCCATGCCTGCTATACCAGCGTTGCCCGGAGCGCAGTATATCTTGTCAACAAGCCTCGACTGGGACAGCTTCCAGACTATGGCATGCTCTCTGCCTCCGCTCCCGATAACCAGCACCTTCATATATCCCTCACTTATCCTATGTTATTTATCTTTTAGTGTCTGAAATGTCTGTTGCCTGTAAGTATCATAGCCATGCCATGCTCATTGGCAGCATCAATCACTTCCTGATCCTTTAACGATCCGCCCGGCTGCACAACAGCTGTAACTCCCATCTCATGCAGCACATCAAGCCCGTCCCTGAACGGGAAGAAGCCGTCAGATGCAGCAACAGAGCCCTTTATCTGAAGCACTGCGTTTGATGCGCCTGCCTTTGCAGCAAACACCCTGCTCGTCTGGCCAATACCTATGCCTGTTGTCATGTCCTTGAGAGCGTAGACAATGGAGTTGGATTTAACATGCTTGCATATCTTCCATGCAAACTCCAGGGCATCCAGCTCATCAGCGCTAGGCTGCCTCTTTGTAACAGCCTTTATGGATGACACATCCTCTGATGAGTAGTCCCACTCCTGAAGCAGCAGGCCTCCTGCTATACGCTTTATGTCCCATGAAGCTGGCCTGTTCTTTTTCGGGTCTATTATCGAAGGCAGTTCGAGCAGCCTTACATTCTGTTTTTTTGCAAATAGATCGAGAGCCTCTCTTGAGAATGACGGCGCTATTATCACCTCGAGGAATATCTTTGACATCTCTTCAGCAGCCTCTGCATCAACCTCACAGTTAAAAGCAACAACACCGCCGAATGCGGAGAGAGGGTCTGTCTTTAGAGCCTTTCTGTAGGCATCTGCTACTTTGTCAGCAGTGCCGACTCCGCATGGATTGTTGTGTTTGATTATGGAGCATGTCTTTTTGTTGAACTCGAGTGTGAGCATTAGCGCGCAGTTTGCATCCAGATAGTTGTTGAATGACATCTCCTTGCCCTGGAGCACTTTTGCGTCAGGCAGCACCAGACCTGAACTTCTCTCTTTGTAGATAGCTGCCTTCTGATGCGGATTCTCGCCGTATCTGAGCACAGCCACTCTCTTGAGTGATGTTGTGAAAGCTTCAGGGAACTGCGGCTCCTTGTCAATTACTCCTGTAAGGTAGTCAGCAATGAGTGTGTCGTATCTTGAGGTGTGCGCAAAAACCTTTCTTGCGAGATTCAGCTTTGTCTGCCTGCTCACATCTCCGCTCTTCTTCAGCTCATCCAGCACAACACTGTAATCAGCAGGATCTACTATAACAGCAACATCCTGATAATTCTTTGATGCTGCCCTCAGCATTGTGGGGCCGCCTATATCTATATTTTCTATTGCTGTCTCGAAGGCAACATCAGGCTTTGATATGGTCTGTTCAAACGGATACAAATTTACAACCACCATGTCTATCGGAGGTATGTCATGCTTCTTCGTATCCTCCATGTCCTCTTTGCTTGCGCGTCTTGCAAGCAGTCCGCCATGTATCTTCGGGTGAAGGGTCTTGAGCCTGCCGTCCAGCATCTCAGGAAATCCGGTGTAGTCAGATACCTCTATCACCTTTATGCCTGCATCACGCAGCGCCTTTGCAGTGCCGCCTGTCGAAAGGATTTCTACACTCATTGAATCAAGTTCTCTGGCAAACTCAACTATGCCGGCCTTGTCAGAAACGCTCATCAAAGCTCTCTTTACCATAGCACTACCCCCATTAATCTAGATAATTGTTTTTTGTATGAACAGTAAACTTCCAGGAAAGGTATTTTATCACAACATAGCCATTTGCTGTAGGCTCACAAACCTGCTGTCTCCTATAACAACATGATCGAGCACATTAATGCCGACCAGTTCGCCCGCGCTTTTGAGCCGTTTTGTAACCTCGATGTCTTCGCTGCTCGGTGTCGGGTCTCCGCTCGGGTGGTTATGCACGAATATCACGGATTTGGCAGCCTCGCGCACTGCCTCGCGAAAGGCCTCTCTCGGATGGATAAGAGAATTTGTGAGTGTTCCTTCAGAAACCCTGTACTCTTTTATCAGCCTGTTCTTTGCATCAAGAAGGCAGCAGATAAAAATCTCCTTCATGAGCCCCTTGAATTTTGGATTGAAAAACCTGAAGACATCTTCACCGGAGGAAAAAACCGGGGCTGTCTGGTTTGTGCAGTTCATCACCCGTTTGCCGAGTTCAAAGGCTGCCTTTATCTGGCATATCTTGGCTGTGCCTATGCCGTTGACTGATTTGAGATCATTTACTGATGCAGCATCCATTCCAGAGACACTGCCGAACTTGTCGAGGATCGAGATAGCGAGGTCCATTACGCCCCTGTCGCGGTCTCCTGTCCTGAGTATTATGGCGAGCAGCTGCGCATCAGAGAGACTTGAAGGCCCATGGCTGATAAGCCGCTCACGCGGTCTTTCACCTTCAGGCCAGTCCTTCACCCTCTTTTGCGCCATGCTGAAACCTCCGGAAAAAATGCGGAAGGATTATTGTCTATTTGACCCTTGATCCCTCTTCAATATCCCTGTCGAGAGAAAGAACGGATATTGTGCCGTTGCTGCCTGTTGCAGCAAGCAGCATGCCCTGCGACTCCACACCCATAAGTTTTGCGGGCTTGAGGTTTGCGACTATGACTATCTTTTTGCCCACAAGTTCTTCTGGAGTATAAGCCTTGCCGATGCCTGCCACTATCTGCCTTTCGCCTCCAGCATCAACTATCAGCCTTATAAGCTTGTCAGACTTTTCAACACGCTCTGCGCTGATGACTTTGGCAATCTTAAGCTGCACCTTTGCGAAATCCTCTATGCCTATCAGATCATCCTTTATCTCTT
>JAJFVG010000122.1 GCA_021371915.1 Nitrospiraceae bacterium | reverse complement strand
GGAAATCAAACCACCTGCCTTTATTTAAAACAAAAGAATAGAAATATAAAAAAAAGAAAAAAAGTAAAAAACAATAAGAAATAACAAACAAAAGAAGGGATGGACTGACTTGAGAGATTTAGGCTGGGTTTTGGTAACACTACTTTGCGAAGAGGAGCGAAACACAGCCGCAACTGTCTGAGCAGCCAAAGGCTGTGAGTTTTGCGGCTGGAGCGCATCGAGCATTTAGTAGTGTCAAAACCAGGCTCATGAACGAGAGCAGTCCATCCCTTCTTAAATACAAGGTTAGGAAATTGAAGTCATCTGCCTTTGTTGTTTTGCTCTTATTCTTTACCGCAGCATTTTTTGTACTTTTTACCGCTGCCGCATATGCATGGATCATTCCTTCCCACCTTATGATCCTTGTGCACAGGCTGCTGAGGCCCTGCATCATCACCCCTGTTGTAAGAAAGCTGCTGCTTGTTCTGTTTAACTTCAGGAGCCTGTTCCTGCCTTACCTGTATCTTGAAGAGCCTTGCCAGCACCTCTGAAGATATACGGTCAGACATGTCAGCAAAACACGCGAATGCCTCTTTCTTGTACTCAACGAGCGGATCGCGCTGCGCGTATCCCCTAAGGCCGATGCCCTCTTTCATATGATCAATGCCGAGCAGATGATCTTTCCACTGGTTGTCTATAACCTGAAGGAATATCATCTTTTCCACATATCTGATAAACTCCGCGCCTGCTTCGTTCTCTTTTTCTTCGTAGGCCTTTGTGAGACGTTCGATAATGCTTGAGACCATCTCATCTCTGGACATGGTGTTTGTCAGTCCTAGCCTCTTGTCAAAGATGCCGTATATGGTGTCATCGAATGTCTTCACATCCCACTCATCAGGTATCTGGTCTTCAGGGCAGTAGACATCAGCATATGCCTCGATCTCTCCTGTCATCAGTTCCAGCACTTTGTCCTTGAGAGAATCAGATGTGAGCACCATGCGCCTGAATGAATATATTTCAAGCCTCTGCTTGTTCATAACATCGTCATACTCCAGCAGATGCTTTCTTATGTCAAAGTTGTGCGCCTCAACTTTCTTCTGCGCATTTTCTATAGCCTTTGTGACCATCCTGTTTTCTATGGGCACAGTCTCGTCGATATTAAGAAGCCCCATAAGACTTGTTATGCGGTCAGAACCGAATATCCTTAGCAGGTCATCCTGGAGCGAGAGGTAAAATCTCGATGATCCAGGATCACCCTGCCTGCCTGACCTTCCCCTCAACTGATTGTCTATTCTCCTGGCTTCATGCCGCTCCGTACCGATTATGTGCAGGCCTCCTGCCTCAAGCACCAGTGCCTTCTCTTTTTCGCATATCTCTTTTGCAGAAGCGAGCGCTGAAGCGTACTCCTCTTCAGTGTACGTTTCCACGTCTTTGAGAATCTGCCTCGCAAGGCCGTCAGGATTGCCGCCGAGCACTATGTCTGTTCCCCTGCCCGCCATGTTTGTGGCGATTGTCACAGCCTTGTGCCTGCCTGCCTGCGCAACAATCTCTGCCTCGCGCTCATGATATTTTGCGTTGAGCACTGAGTGGGCAATACCTTTTTTCTTGAGCAGGCTGCTCAGCACTTCTGACTTTTCGATGGATGTTGTGCCGACAAGCACGGGCTGACCTTTTGCGTGAGACTGCACTATGTCCTCTATAACAGCATCGAATTTCCCCTTTTCAGATTTGTATATAACATCCGGACGGTCATCCCTCTTCATTGGCCTGTTGGTCGGGATGACAACCACCTCAAGGTTGTATATCTGCGCAAATTCCTGAGCTTCTGTATCTGCTGTGCCTGTCATGCCGGACAGTTTGTTGTACATCCTGAAATAATTCTGAAACGTGATAGTAGCAAGGGTCTGGTTTTCACTGGCTATTTTTGCGTTCTCTTTGGCCTCTATTGCCTGATGAAGCCCGTCGCTCCACCTTCTGCCAGGCATAAGCCTGCCTGTGAATTCATCAACTATTATTACCTCGCCGTCCTTGACAACATAGTCCACATCCTTTTTGAAAAGGTTGTGCGCCCTTAGTCCCTGAAGCACGTGATGCACCATCTCTATGTTCGAAGGGTCGTACAGGTTGTCAAGGGAGAGCAGCCGCTCAACCTTCTGACTGCCTGCTTCAGTAAGCACAACTGTCTTGAGCTTTTCATCTATCTTGAAGTCAGCCTCATTCTTCAGACTCGGTATTATTCTGTTTACCTTGTAGTATTTGTCAGTGGACTCCTCAGACGGGCCTGAGATGATGAGCGGTGTCCTAGCCTCGTCAATAAGTATGCTGTCCACCTCGTCAACAATCGCATAGTTCAGCTCCCTTTGCGAAAACTCCTCAAGGTCATACTTCATGTTGTCCCTGAGATAGTCGAAACCGTATTCATTGTTTGTGCCGTAGGTGATGTCTACCCTGTAGGCCTCGCTCCTTGTGCAGGGCCTCAGCATTGTGAAGCGCTTGTCATGCAGCACATAGGTCTGGTCAAAAATAAAGGAGGCATCATGCTGAATAACGCCGACAGACAGACCGAGAAAATTATAGAGCGGTCCCATCCACTGAGAGTCTCTCTTTGCGAGGTAGTCGTTCACAGTAACAACATGAACGCCTTTGCCGTCAAGCGCATTAAGGTAAACAGGCAGGGTTGCAACAAGGGTCTTGCCCTCGCCTGTCTTCATTTCAGATATCCTGCCTTCATGCAGCACCATGCCGCCGATGAGCTGCACATCAAAGTGCCTCATGCCGAGCACGCGCTTTGAAGCCTCCCGCACCACGGCAAAAGCCTCGTGCAGTATGGCGTCAAGCGGTTCGCCTGATTGGAGTCTGGCTCTGAAATCCTCTGTTTTTGCCCTAAGGGCGTTGTCGTCAAGGCTGCTTATTGACGGTTCAAAGCTGTTTATGGAGTCAATTGCCGCAAACAGGCGCTTCAGCTCCCTTTCATTTTTTGTTCCGAAGATTTTTTCGAGTATTTTCATCTGAATATACTAAACAACATGGATTCCTTTGTGCAACCTCAAGACTATACACAAATCAGCCGATACAATATAGCAAATACTTCTTTAATGCTCTCTTATTGCGTGATATAATGCGGGAAGAGGCAGCACACGGGAAATTAAAATCTTGGGGGAATTGATGGAAATCCTTGATATCATGAGTGCAGCAGTAGATTCAAAAGCCTCTGACATACACCTTGTTGTGGGCAAGCCCCCGATGGTCAGAATTTTCGGACACATCAAGCCTCTCGCCAAATTCGAACCCATGAGCGCTGAGGAGTGCAAAGCGCTTATATATGGAATGCTATATCAGGACCAGATAGCCAGATTCGAAGAGAAGCTTGAACTGGACTTCTCATACAATATACCCGGACTGAGCAGATTCAGGGTCAATGTCATGTCGCAGAAAAACGGCATTGAGGCTGTCATGAGGCTCATCCCCACAAAAATTCCAAATCCAAAAGATATAAGGCTGACTGATGCTGTTATGAATCTTACCAGGCTGCCAAGAGGTCTGATACTCGTTACCGGGCCTACCGGCTGCGGCAAGTCTACAACTCTCGCTGCAATGCTCGATACAGTGAATATGGAAAGAAATGACCACATAATCACGATTGAAGACCCGATAGAATTTGTATATGACCACAAGAACTGCATAGTCAGGCAGAGAGAGGTCGGCCTCAACACACACTCATTCTCGGATGCACTAAAGCATGCGCTGCGTCAGGACCCTGATGTGATACTCGTTGGCGAAATGCGCGACCTCGAAACAATATCGCTCGCGCTGACCGCTGCTGAGACAGGCCATCTCGTCTTTGCAACCCTGCATACCCAGGATGCCCCTCAGACAGTGGACAGGGTTATAGACGTGTTTCCTCCACACCAGCAGCAGCAGGTGAGAGTTCAGCTTGCAGCAACTCTAAAGGGCGTAATCTGCCAGCAGCTGATTCCAAAAACAGACACGCGTGGGCGAGTTGCAGCAAGAGAAGTTATGATAGTGACTCACGCGATCTCCAACCTTATACGTGAAGGCAAGACGCATCAGCTCTACAGCTCCATCGAGACCGGAGCAAAGTTCGGCATGACAACTCTCGAGACATCGCTGGCTGAACTTGTGAAGGAAAAGCAAATAACCCCTGATGCTGCATTCTCCAAAGCAAACAACCCCGACACTCTCAGAATAAAACTCTCGGCCCTCGGCATTAAGGCCGGAGCAACAGCATAAGGAGAAGCTTCATGAATATAGAATTCTATCTCAAGACACTTGTTGAAAGAGGCGGCTCTGACCTTCATCTGAAAGTCGGCAGGCCTCCGCTTATGAGAATAAAGGGCGACCTTATACCAACCGAGTTCCCTGTTGTAGAGCGGCATCAGATGGAGCAGCTCATAATGCCGATGATGTCGGAGTATCAGAGGAAGAAACTCGAAAAAGAAAAGGAGATGGACTTTTCATATCTCATCGAGGGCGTTGCCAGGTTCAGGGGCAACATCTTCTTTCAGCTCGGGGAAGTGGGCGCTGTATTCAGAACCATTCCGCTTAAGATCAAGACCATAGATGATCTCGGACTTCCGCCTGTTTTAAAAGAGCTGATATTCCACAGGCAAGGGCTTATACTTGTGACAGGCCCGACAGGTTCGGGTAAATCAACCACATTGGCATCCATGATCGATCTGCTGAATGAATCAGTTGCAAAGCACATAGTCTCCATCGAAGATCCGATAGAGTTCGTGCATACTGACAAGCGCTGCACAATTAACCAGAGAGAGGTTGGCTACGATACCCTGTCGTTCACTGATGCAATAAAAAGAGCGCTGCGGCAGGACCCTGATGTGATACTCGTCGGTGAAATGCGCGACCCTGAAACAATAAGAACAGCTCTAACAGCATCTGAAACAGGACATCTTGTTCTGAGCACCCTTCACACAAACTATGCAAGACAGTCCATCAGCAGAATAATAGACGCATTTCCGCCTGAAGAACAGCATCACATAAGGGTGCGTCTGGCAACATCGCTGGTTGCTGCACTTGCCCAGAAGCTGATAAAAAAATCCGATGATTCCGGCATGACTGTTGTAATGGAGATAATGATAAACACGCCGACCATAAAGAAAGCGATTGCTGAAGAGAAGCTGGACCAGATCGACAAACTTATACACGACTCTGCTGAACTTTACAAGATGCAAACCCTAAACCAGCACTTGTTTAAATACATCAGGGATAAAGTACTCTCTCCTGAAGATGCCTTTGCCATATCGAACAACCCCAATGACCTCAAGGTCATGCTCCAGACTCAATCGATATTTGCAAAGGATCAGGACAGGAAAACCGCATTTGGAGCGCAGCGGCCTGACTGGATGAAGAGCAAATAAAGGCTAGCTCGGCTTGAACACAAGGCAGGAGAGCGGCGGAAGGGTGATGCTAATGCTGTGGCTTAAGCCTTCATGAGATTGCAGCGCATCAGCTGCCACGCCTCCTGCATTGCCGATATTCCCTCCCCAGTAGGCAGATGAATCGCTGTTTAGTATCTCCCTGTAGTAACCGCCGCGCGTCACACCAATCCTGTATGCATATCTCGGCACTGGCGTAAGGTTAAATACAAATACCATAAAATCATCAGGGTTCTTCGCCCTTCTTATGAAAGAGAGCACCGAGTTTTCAGAGTCCCTGAAGTCTATCCACTGAAAACCATGCCAGTCAAAATCAACCTCGTGCATGGCAGGCTCTGACCTGTAAAGATTGTTCAGGTCCTGCACATAAGAGAGCAGCCTTGCATTAGGTTCATTTTCGAGCAGATGCCAGTGGAGGCCCTGATCATGATCCCACTCCTGCCACTGTCCAAACTCAGCGCCCATAAACAACAACTTTTTGCCTGGATGGGCATACATATAGCCATACAGAACCCGCAGGTTGGCGAACTTCTGCCAGATATCTCCCGGCATTTTGTCTATCATTGATCGCTTGCCATGCACAACCTCGTCATGGGAAAACGGCAGCGCGAAATTCTCTGTAAACGCATACAGCATGCTGAATGTGAGGTCCCCTGAATGGAACTTCCTGAATATCGGATCTTTCGAAAAGTAGCTGAGAGTGTCATGCATCCAGCCCATGTTCCACTTCAGGCTGAAGCCCAACCCTCCGACGTATGTGGGCCTAGACACGCTCGGCCATGCTGTGGACTCTTCAGCAATTGTTAGCACTCCTGGATGGCGCTGGTGCACAACCTCATTGAATGTCTTTATAAACTGCACTGCCTCGATATTCTCATTTCCGCCATATTTGTTTGGTATCCACTCGCCAGGGCCTTTTGAGTAGTCCAGATAAAGCATTGAAGCAACAGCATCAACCCTAAGGCCGTCTATATGGTACTTTTCTATCCAGAAGAGCGCATTGGATATAAGGAAGTTCCTCACCTCATTGCGGCCGTAGTTGAATATCAGAGTGCCCCAGTCCTTGTGTTCGCCCATCTTTGGGTCCATGTGCTCATACAGGTGAGTGCCGTCAAAAAAAGCGAGGCCGTGCCCGTCCTTTGGAAAGTGCGCAGGCACCCAGTCAACAATAACGCCTATGCCGTTTTGATGGCACATATCCACAAAGAACATAAAATCATCAGGAGTGCCGAATCTGCTTGTCGGCGCATAGTAGCCTATTGTCTGGTATCCCCATGAACCATCTAACGGATGCTCGGAAACAGGCAGCAGTTCGATATGCGTGTAACCGAGTTTTTTCACATATGGAATAAGGCTCGCTGCGAGTTCTTTATACGTCAGAAAACGGGCTGGATCATCAGCTGATCTCATCCACGATCCAAGGTGCGCTTCGTACATGGATACAGGCCTCTGGAACCAGTCTGTTTTTGTGCGCAGGTCAATCCACTCTGCATCACCCCACTCGTACCCGTTGATGCTGTAAACAACAGAGGCGCTCTTTGGACGCACTTCAAAATGGAATGCAAACGGATCAACTTTCTGCTGCACATATCCGTGAAAGCGCGACTTTATCTCGAACTTGTACAAACAGCCCTGGCTGAGACCTGGTATGAAAAGCTCCCATATGCCTGCGCTGTGCAGCATCCTCATCGGGTGCCGCCTGCTATCCCAGCCGTTGAACTCTCCTATCACGCTCACCCTTTTTGCATTTGGCGCCCATACGGAAAACCTCACGCCCGATACACCGTCAATCTCGATGATATGCGAACCGAGTTTTTCATAGCTGTTGTAGTGTTTGCCTTCACTAAGGAGATGCTGGTCAAAATCAGTGATCGTAGGAGAAAAGCAGTAAGGGTCAAAAGACTCTCTATGTTCATCCCAATGGGTAAGCAGCCTAATTTTATACCTGAAACCCTCTGTGCTCTTCTGGAGTTTCAGCTCGAAAAAACCCACATCGCTGACCCTCTGCATCTCTGCAACAGCCTCGCCAGCGCCTTTTGCCTTTCTGCCTTTGTCGTATACAATCCAGGCTGACTTTGCCTCAGGTAAAAAAGCGCGCACCACCGTGCCTTCGTCAATGACGTGCGGACCGAGTATATCAAATGGATTGCCGCACTCTGCCCTGCTGATCTGTCTGTAAAGCTTTTCACTGTCCATTACGGTAATTCTATCACATTTGACCGCGTGCTCCTAAGTATCATAAAATTAACGCATAATGATCAGATACCTCACATCAGGCGAATCGCACGGCCCTGCACTGACAGGCATACTCGAAGGAATGCCGGCAGGCCTGAAGTTAAGCGCTGACGATATCAACAAGGACCTCAGCCGCAGACAGATAGGATACGGACGCGGCGGCAGGATGAAGATCGAGCAGGACAGAGTGCAGATACTCTCCGGCGTTAGATGGGGAGAGACCATGGGCTCGCCAATATGTCTTCAGATAACCAACAATGACTGGAAGAACTGGGAACGCGGCATGTCTGCTGATGAAAAAGATGCAGGCGCCATTGCTGCTGTAACAAGACCGCGTCCTGGCCATGCAGACCTGTCCGGCGTGCTCAAATATGGACATAAGGACATACGCAACATACTTGAACGCTCCAGCGCGCGCGAAACAGCAATGCGTGTTGCCATAGGAGCTGTATGCAAAAAACTGCTAAGTGTTTTTGATATAAGAATAGTCAGCTATGTGACCTGCATCGGCGGTATTCAGGCATCCGGCATGCCGGAGGGTTTTGATGAAAGGTTCTCTGCTGCTGAAGCATCTGACCTGAGATGCCCTGATCCCGCTGCCTCAGCGCTCATGAAAAAAGCGATAGACGAAGCAAATGCAAATGGCGACACTCTGGGCGGCATTTTCGAGGTTGCAGCCATCGGCATACCGGCAGGCCTGGGCAGCCATGTGCATTGGGACAGGCGGCTTGATGGCAGGCTCAGCCAGGCAGTTATGAGCATACAGGCCATAAAAGGTGTTGAGATAGGCGATGGATTCATGATGGGCCGCAAGCTCGGCTCTGAAGTGATGGATGAGATTTACTTTAGCAAAGAGGCGAACTTTTACAGGAACACAAACCATGCTGGAGGAGTTGAAGGAGGCATAACAAATGGAATGCCCCTGCTGATACGGGCAGCCATGAAGCCGATTCCTTCTCTCAAAAAGCCGCTCCAGTCTGTGGATATAGTCACAAAAGAATGTTTTGAGGCTGCTTATGAGAGATCTGATGTATGCGCTGTGCCTGCCGCAGCAGTTACAGCAGAGGCCATGACAGCCATTGTTGTTGCTGAAGCGCTGATGGAAAAGTTCGGCGGAGACAGCATAGCAGAGACCCTGGATAATTTTAGCAGGTATAAGCAGGGCCTCGACAAATTCTAAAAACATATTTTTATCAGCTGATGAAAATCAAGAGGAATATTCTTATAAAGAGCTTTGCAAAATATCTCGGCATCATCATGCTGCTGGCCCTGCTGCAAGCAGCAGCAATCCATGCGCAGGAGCCACTGACAGACGGACTTAGCCAGCTTCGCAGCGGCAAGACGCTTCTCGATAAACGGGAACACATAAAAGCAGTATCCGAACTTTCTACAGCAATAGAAAAACTCCCGCTGCTCGCTGATTACTGCCTGCTGTGGCGCTCGATGGCGTACGAAGGCCTTTCAGAGACAGCCCTGGCTCTGAATGACATATCAGCAATTCTTTCTGACCACAAGACATCATCATTGATAAAGACCGCGCGCAGGAAAGAGGCTGAACTCAGCCTCAAGCTGAAGCGCGAAAACGCAGGCCAGCTGCTTGAAGCATTCGTCAGGGAATATCCTTCAGAATGGGAAATGAAGTTCATCTATGCCAATTATCTTAAAAGCAACGGCCAGCCTGAAAAGTCCAAGGCAATCTACAAGGAGCTTTTTCTGCAAATAAACCCTTTTTCAGCCTCAGCACAGAAAGAGCTCGCAGCATCCGACATAAGTACAGAAGACCTTGTGAAGCGCGCGGAAAACCTGAACAATGCATGGCTCTTTTCGCAGGCTGAGAAGGTGTTCAGAGACGCGCTTGCCAAGAACAGCAAGAACCTTACAGCCCGCATAAAAGATGGCCTTGCATATTCAGTATTCAGGCAAAAGAGGTATGCTGAAGCAGCTGAAATGTACAAACAGCTGGGCAGCACATACTGGCGTTCAAGGTCTCTGCTCAGGGCAGGAGATATTGCGGGTTTCGAGGCTGAGGTGAAAGATGCATACAAATTTTCTGATAAAAGGACAGCATCTCTGCTTGTTGCGTACGCTTGCATCAAAAGAAGAGATGGCAACGCTGAGCAGGCCATATCCATACTCAGCTCCATGCTTCCGCAATACAGCGCAGCTTCAGAGGAGATACTCTGGACAACAGCATGGACTCTGTATATCACAGGCACTAAAGACAAGGCCGCAGTGATATTCAACGAGCTCTACAAAAAATTCAGAGACCCTAAATATATCTACTGGAGCAGAAGGGCCTCAGGCGCAGCTGACCAGAACAGCAATGGATCAGCTTCAGCCGCAGGCATGCAGCCTGACTTTTATTCATATGCCGCAGCAATAAGAAACAGCGGCGCTGTTGCGCCTGTATCAAAAAAATCCACAAGACCTGAAGGCATATGCTGCTCGCAAAAGGCAGCGCTTCTTGCTGAAGCAGGATTCAGGGCTGAGGCAGTATCCGAGCTGCTGTTCTACGCAAAAAAATCCTCAGGCCAGAATAGCAGCGCAGACATAGCAGCTTCTCTTCACAGGCTCGGCAGCCACAAACAGGCCATGATCTACATGGCAAAGTCAGCATACTCTGATGAGATACACGACCTTCTATATCCCGCAGCCTATATACAGGAGGTGCAGGAGGCAGCAAAGGAGTTCGGCGTTGATCCAATGTTGCTGCTGGCAGTGATGCGGGAAGAGTCCAGATTCGCTGCTGATGCGCGTTCAGTTGCAGGCGCGATGGGCCTGCTTCAGCTTATGCCGACAACAGCTCAGAAGGTCGCAAAAAGCGCAAAAGTGCATCTCAAAGAAAACGGAAACGGATACCTTTATGACCCGCGCACAAACATAAGGCTTGGAGCATGCTATCTGAAACAGCTCATTGCTAGGTTCGGTTCAGCTCCGCTGGCCATAGCAGCATACAATGCCGGCGAGCATATGGTGACAAAGTGGCTGAAGGAAGGCAGCTATACTGAAACCGACGAGTTCATAGAAGATATCCCCTTCAATGAAACCCGCAACTATGTTAAAAAAGTGCTCACCAGCTATATAGAATACACCAGGTCTATGAAACCGGACAGCACTGACAGCCTTCGCGCACTGCTGGGCAGAATGTAGACATCTCTTTCAGCCATATTATATGATTATTAACGCTCGGACAGCGTTCACAGATTTATGTCACAACAAGGAGGCATGCAGTGGATCTTTTGAAGACTTTTGATGAGAAGATAGCAACAGCAGTGGAAAAGGTCAAGGCGCTAAAGGATGAAAATGCGGAACTGAAGCTCAAATTAAGAGAGTTCGAAACCCTACTTTCCATAAAGGATGATGAGCTGCAAAGACTTAGCGGTGAAAAATCCTCCATACGGAGTCAGATAGAAGACCTGCTCGATGAGCTCGACTCAATAGAGATCGGTTGATTGCCGCATGGGAAGTGTTGAAGTTTTCATACTGGGTCAGAAGTATGTGATCAAGGGCGACGAATCCCCTGAACACATAAAGAAACTGGCTGAATTTGTTGATGCCAAGCTGAGAGAGGTGCATGATGCAATGCCCGGGATCACACCCCTTAAGGCATCGATACTCGCGTCACTCACGATAGCGGATGAACTGCACAAGATAAAGTTAAAGTACAACACTGTTTCAGAAAGCATCAGGAATATAGAGAACAGGGCTGATTCGATAATAAAACTCTTTGATTGATGCTCAGACTACTCTTTTGTCCGTCTTGAAGCAGCCGCCGCCGCACATCTTTGCAAACTTCTTCATTTCAGATGCTGTCTCAGCCATCTCTCCATAGTGCTTGAACTGCCTCTGGCTGTTGTGCGTCATGCCGATCGAAAGGCCCATTATCGGGAATGTCCTGTGCGTGCCCTCGCGGTCAACAGACTCTATGCAGCCCCTTGCCCTGTCTTCTGAATCGTAGAATGTGGGAATGATGCTTCTGAAGTTATCAATTATATCCTGCGCAACCTCTTCCATGATCTCATGATTGACTATGAAGACAAAATCATCTCCGCCGATATGTCCGACAAAACTTCCCTGTGGCTGCTTCTGCCTGACTGTATTGAGCACAAGCCTGCCGAGCATCTTCAGCACCTCGTCGCCCCTTGCAAAGCCGTATTTGTCGTTGAAAGGCTTGAAGTAGTCGATGTCTATCCATGCCATGGCAAAGATGACGGAGGTTTCGAGGCGATGCTGTATCTGCTTCAGTATTGTTATATTGCCTGGCAGCCTTGTGAGCGGGTTTGTCTCAACCACCCTGTCGGATCTTCCTATGCAGAGTTCTATGCGCGCCTCAAGCTCCCTTTCATCCGGAGGGCAGCGGAGATAGTCGTCAATAGGCAGCACTGTGTTATGCGGCATCTCCTGATCCTGGCCGAAAACGCCGATGACAGAAACCTGGCCGAATATCGAATCAGACTTCAGATCGCTTACCACGGTTGCTGCAGAAGGATTTGCCTGTACAAAATCCACAAGAAGGATATCCGGTATTGAATTATAGATGTAGTCAAGGGCGAGATTAAGACTGCTGAATATTATTACCTTGTGCTTTTCTCCAAACAGCCTCTCAAGCATGCTGGTAAAGGCAACGTCCCTGGAGACAGCGACTATTGATTTCAAGGTTAATCGTCCTGCATCAGGAAGTCATCAGCATGAGAAAGCGCTGAATCCATCTCAAGCACAATGCCCGAAAGTTCGGCCTCTGAAATATTCAGTATCTGCAATGCCGCGGGGTTCAATGCAGGAACAAAATTATCTCCTGCGTAGCCAAAGCCCTTTGCGCGGACGAGTATGTCAGCAAGATGCACTATGGAACTCTGCACCACCATGGTCTTTGAAAGGCTCGGCTTATGATGATACTCTATCACCTCCACAAGGCTCCTTGGAAAGTTCCACTTCTGCGCTATCCATCCGCCGGCCTCAGCATGGTTCACTGAAAAATGATTCTTCTCAGCTTCAAAGATGAATGTGCCCTTTTTTTCAGCATCAGCTATCACGCCAGCGTACTCATCAGGGAATTTAAGACTGAGCACAACCTTGCCTATGTCATGCAGGAGCGCTGCAACCGAGACCTCTTCAGGCTCGGGTATGCCTTTCTGCTGCGCTATTATGCGGGCTGTTATGGCTGTGCCGATGGAGTGCTCCCAAAGGCCTATCATGGATTTCTGCATAACCTCAAACACAGACACGCCGAGCAAAAGGCCCCTGACAACATTCATGCCCAGCAGTATCAAGGCCTGGCTTACAGAAGATATCCTGCCTGGGAAGCCATACACAGGAGAGTTGACCAGCTTGAGCACCCTGGAGGTGAGCACAGGGTCGCTGGTTATGAATGAGCCTATCTCGTTAAGAGAAACCTTCGGATTTTCTATAACCTTGAGCAGTTTTTTAAGCACGCTCGGAACAGTGGGGAGAGTATCAATTCTTTCGATCTGGAGTCTGAGGGCCTGTATGTCCATTTATTTGTATAACTCCTCTATCCTTGATGCGAATATCTGCTTTATCATAAGCATGTGCGGCTCATTAACCGTTTTGCTGAAACGAGCATCCAGTTCAGCAAGCATCTCTTCCTTGGGCTTGTCAGGAGTTGTGTCGCCTTCCACATATACTGCCTGAACATTCATGTTGATAAGCCTGTCGATGTGTGCCGGCTTTATCTCCGTGCCCTGGGCAAGCAGCACCATTCCAGCCTCATTGAGCACCGGTTTTGCGAGCACAACACCAGGCATCAGCTTCTCAACAGGGATTTTTGGCATAAAAAACTCCTTTTTTGTTTATTATATCATAAGGCAGTCGGGATCACTCTAACAGGCCGGGCATTATGTAATCAAGTATGGCATTTTCAGGTGCTGATACAAAACAGCAGGCCTGAAACCAAGGGGGGTACAAATTGAAAATTCGTTTTCTGGGCGCAGCAAGGACAGTGACAGGCTCCTGCTTTCACCTCGCCGTGAACAATATGCAGATGCTCGTTGACTGCGGCATGACACAGGGAGAAGATGCGAAGGAGACTGACAGGCATGAGTTTGATTTCAACCCTTCAGAGATAGAGTATGTATTTCTGACACACTCTCATATAGACCATTCGGGCCTGCTTCCAAGGCTCGTAAAAAAAGGCTTTAAGGGCAGGATACTGCTCACGGATGCAGCTGCCGACCTTACGGAAATAATGCTGTACGATTCAGCAAACATACAGGAAAAAGATGCCCAGTGGGCCACAACAAAGGCACAAAGGGCAGGTCTCGATACTGAGATAGCGCCCCTCTATACAATTGAAGATGTTTCCAGCACAATCGGTTTTTTCGAGCGTGTACCTTACGACAAATTATTGCACCTCGGCAAGGGGGTGAAATACAGGTTCATTGACGCAGGACATATACTCGGCTCTGCCACGCTGGAGCTATGGTTCCAGGATGCAGCTGCTGAAAAGAAGATCGTATTCTCAGGAGATATAGGCAAAAAAGGCAACCCGGTGATACGCGATCCTGAGGTGCCTGTTGATGCGAATTATATTGTCATGGAATCCACCTACGGCAACCGCCTGCATAAAAGCATGAAAGAAAGCATAGATGAACTTGTAGAGGCTATAAAAGTGACCTTCAAGCGTGGAGGCAATGTAATAATACCCTCTTTCGCTGTCGGCAGGACTCAAGACCTCCTTTATATATTCAACCAGCTTGTCAGGAAAGGCAAGCTCTACAACATCAATGTTTATATAGACAGCCCGCTTGCTGAGAAGGCCACCAACATATACCTTTCGCATCCCGAACTGTATGACGACGAGACCAGAAAATTGCTGAGGACACAAAGCTCAAAGGGATTGAATATACATTTCACCCACTCCACTCTGGAATCGATGGACCTGAACAAAATACATTCAGGCGCGATCATCATCGCTGGAAGCGGCATGTGCGAAGGCGGCAGGATAAGGCATCATCTCAAACACAACCTTTGGCGGCAGGAATGTTCTGTTTTGTTTGTCGGATTCCAGGCAAAAGGCACTCTCGGCAGGCGCATTGTCGACGGAGCAAAGCATGTGCGGGTATTCGGGGAAGATATAGCGGTAAAAGCCCGCATATACACCATCGGCGGGTTTTCAGCGCATGCAGACCAGAAAGAACTTCTGGAGTGGCTTGGAGGATACGCAGATCATCCGCAGGTATTTGTGGTACACGGTGAAGACCAGACAACCAGGGATTTTGCAGCAAAAATTAATGATACATACGGATTTAAAACAGCAATACCGGATGAAGGAGAGGAGTTCGACATTTAGAATAAAAAGCCGGGGAAGGGATTTGAACCCTCGACCTGCTGATTACGAATCATGGGGGTTTTGGTGGGGTGCGTTGTTGATAAGCGTGATAAGTTGTTGTTTTGTAAGGGCAAGCTATTGGATGGCGTTTGGCTATTTGTTTGTTTTGAGACTATATAAATCAATGGGTTGAGTTGTGTGGCGGTGGTAAAGCGGTCAGAAACAGGTCAGAACGAGCGCCGTATTTTTCTTGCTGAAAACGTCCTTAAGCCCCGTCTCTTATTTCATAAGGGGTTTTACTCAATGTCTCAATAGCTGGCAATTACTTATCTTTAGCTCGTTTAAATAACTTAATCACAAGATGCCCGTCCTCATGCCTTTCAGCTATGCCATACCTTTCAGCAAGATCTGAGGCTGTCCATCCATATTTATCTTTTGCTTCTAAATTAGCATTAGATTCTATAAATAGTTTAACCGCCTCCGCATTGCCATTAAATGTAACCCACATTAAAGATGTTATGCTATTTTTATTCTTAGCATTGATATTTGCACCAGCTTCTACTAAAAGATTTATTATTGTAAGGTCATTTTTTTTCTGCAGCCTTTATTAAAGGTGTGTTTCCGTACTCATCTCTTGCTTCTAAATCTGTTCCTTTATTTGTCAGATCTTTAATTTTCTCTATATTTTTTCTGTCTATTTCTTCAAATATGTTCATCTTTTCCCTCCCACATAAATAGATGTTGGTTTTGTACTAGGCAGCTTTGCGCTCACCGCGCTGCGGCTCCTTTCTCGAATTCGTGCATGGCAGAGCGCGAATGTTCGTCGAGTATATGGGCGTAGCGTTGCGTCATTCGGCGGTCTGAGTGACCGAGTAAATCCTGTAAAGCAGCCTCATCTTTTGTATGGTACAAGAACCAAGTTGCGAATGTATGTCGTAAATCGTGGAATCTAAAATCCTCAATGCCTGCTCTTTTACATGCGTTCTTAAAAGGCCTGCGGTTTCCATCGCGGATAGGCCTGACTGCCTGCGTTGACTGAAATACATATTTGGCAAAGGGCATTTTCTGTCTGCGCTGCATAAGCGCATCTTTCAGTCTTGCTGTCAGTGGTATGTATACTATTTTGCCGCCCTTAACCGTGCGCTGTATGCGCCCGCTGCTGAAGTCGATATCGTCCCATGCGAGGTGGTACACGCCGTTGGCGCGCAGGCCTGTATTGAGCGCTATCAGCACGGCCAGGTGTAATGTGTCGCTCCTGCATTGTTTAAGCAGGGCCTCCTGCTCTGCTGGCATGAGGTATCTGATGCGCTGAGTGTTTTCGGTTAGTAGTTCTATGTCGTTATGCAGGTCATAGAGCTTGCAGAGCTTTGCCATACGGCGGATCGTCGCAAGCTCTCTGTTGATGGTTGAGTTTGTAACTCCGTCTTCATCTTGTCTGGTGACTATATAATCATTGACCACATCGAGTATGCCTATGTCGGTCAAGTTATATTTATTGATTCCTTTGTCCTGGAGTCTGTCTATGCTATTTTCGTACATGCGTTTGGTGTGTTCGGATTTGATATAAACATATGACTGTCGGAGCTTATTAACTGCATCATTGAAAGTGACCTCTTGTTTTATGTCGAAAAACCTGCCTTCACGGATCTGCACTTTTCGTTTTGACAGGGCATCTCGTGCAACCTTTACGCTCGGCGATGCGGGCTCTGTATATTTATAGCCTCGAACCTGATAGCTGATGTACCACTTTTCGAGATAGTACATCTGCTGGCCGCATTTGGGGCATGTTTTATTTTCTTTAGGTTTAGGCTCGTGATGCTTATACCCGCACCCTGCACATCGCTCAATTTTATATATGCCCATATAACTATCTCCTCGTTTTATGGTATGTTTTTTTGCGTGCAGGCATGAGCCGCTGAGCAAGTTTTTTAAGGTTGAGGCCTGCTGCGTCTCCGGCTGTTTCTATAACATGGGCTATTGTGACCATGAGCGCAGGATTGGCCGCGCGGATCGCTGAGACTGCCTCGATAAGCGCGGAGTCTGCCGGACTGTTTGTGTCTTTGGTAGTGCCTATTATGGGATAAAATTCTGTATCTCCGCTCTCAATGAGTATCTGCCGGATCTCTGCTGGTGAGTAGCCCAGGGCTTTAGCGATGAGCATCAGCACCGGGGCTGAGACTGCCCTGCCCTCATATATGCAGGCGCGAATGCTCTCTCGGCTTACTGTGCAACCTGTTTTTTCTCTGAAGTCATCAAGCGTGGTGTAGTGGCGCATAAACCTGTCATTCATGCGCTTAATGTACGATTGCTGTTTGTCCATTTTGTCCGTTCTCCCGATTCCATAATAGTATTTTCTGCCTGCATTGTCAAGCGAATTGATATGCACAAACAAATGGTTTGCTACATCACACACAATAAAGGCAGGCCAAGGCCTGCCTTATGCTGTTACCAGCGTTTTTTATTGAAGTCGTTATTTTGCTGCTTCCATGGGTCTGCTGTACCGCGCTCTCCGGTAAATGGGTTTGCATTGCCCTTTGTTGAATAGTTATCAAATTTGGTATCGTTTGCCTCTGTGCGATGGTACGGCTGCACAAAGGTGTCTTTAACTCCATCCCTGTTTGTGTCGCGCCAATGACCACTTACCTGCTGATCTGCTGCAAATAATGCAACAGGCGCAACAAGGGTTAGCATGACAGCTG
>JAJFVG010000114.1 GCA_021371915.1 Nitrospiraceae bacterium | reverse complement strand
CGGCATTTCAGGAGAATCATAGGGCAGAGTTATCCTGTCTGACAAAAGGCTCACGCCGAATCCTCTGCCACCAATAAAGTCTGTGCAGAGCTCTTGTGTTGTATCAAAAACATATGTTTTGCCAGTTGCAAGGTCGACCTTGAGGCATTTTCCTGTGTATCCGAACATCGTTTAGTTTAACACAGCAATATACAGCCATGATTGCCTCTTGATGCTGTAATTAATTAGTATAGACAACATATGAAAATATATTTCTCAGGCATCGGTGGAACAGGCATGTCGAGTCTTGCTGTGTTTATGGCGGACAAGGGGCATGTTATAGAAGGCTCTGACAGGGCATTCAGACCCGGCAGCAACCATCCTGCATATGCTGCCTTGAGCGGCAGGGGCATAAGGATAGTGCCGCAGGACGGCAGTCAACTGGACAGCACAACAGACCTTGCTGTATTCAGCACTGCTGTTGAGCATACCAGTCCGGACTATCTCAAGGCCGTGTCTCTCGGCATTAAGATCAAGACAAGGCCCCAGCTTCTTGCTGACATAGTGAAGCAGTACAGAACAGTCGCTGTTGCAGGCACAAGCGGTAAATCTACAACATCCGGAATGCTCGCCTACATAATGAGCAGGATCGGGATGGAGCCCAATTTTATAGGGGGCGGCAGGGTAAAACAGTTCAGAACGAATTCCAATCCAGGCAACTATGTGTCCGGCAGGTCGGATATCCTGGTTATAGAAGCATGCGAGTCTGACGGCACTATTGTTGACTACGTTCCTGAATATTCGATTATCATGAATCTGGCTCTTGACCATCATGATATAAAGACAACAAAGGATATGTTCAGGATATTGATCGAAAATACCCGCAACCAGGTCTTTATCAATGCTGACGATCCAAATATCGCAGACCTTGCAGCTGATTCAATCCGCACATATTCTCTCGATAATCCCGCACACCTCAGGCCGCAGAGCTATGCGCTGCATGATCTCTGGTCAGAAATGTGCATAAGAGATATAAAGTTCAGAATAAAAATACCGGGCAGACACAATCTGTATAATGCCCTTTCGTGCATTGCCTGTCTTGACAGCATGGGCGCTGACTTGAGGATTGCAGCGGATGCAGCAGCAGAGTTCAGGGGCATTGAGAGGCGCTTTGACATTCATTTGAATGCAGGAGGCAGGCTTGTGATTGATGACTATGCCCATAACCCGCACAAGATAGATGCATTGATGAAGTCAGTATCCTCCATAAGAGAGAATGTCTGTTACATCTTCCAGCCGCATGGATACTCGCCTACACGGTTAATGCTGAATGAATATATAGAATCTTTTGCTGCAAATCTCAGGCAGACAGACACTCTTGCGCTTTTGCCAATATATTATGCCGGCGGCACAGTGAGCACTGACATTTCGAGTGAAGACATAGCAAAGGGCGTCAGATCAAAAGGCAAAAATGCCACTGTTTTTTCTGGTAGAGATGCCCTGCTGAATAGTGTCTTAGCGTGGAAAAATATTGTGCTTTTTGGCGCAAGGGATGAAACCCTTTCCGATTTTGCTTCAGATATTGCTGTTGCTATCTCACAATAACATATGAAATTACGAATCACGAAAGGAGAATGTTTTGGAAAAACATCTTTTTGAGAGAGCGGATTTTCTCTACAATCTTTTTGATGCCATTCCGTCGTTGATATTTATTGTGGATGAGGATGTGCGTGTACACCATCTGAACATATCGGCTTCTGAACTTATCGGCCTGACCGGCGCAGAGGACTTCCTGAATGTAAGGGGCGGAGAGCTGCTCAAGTGCATAAACTCTTTTGATGTGCCTGAGGGATGCGGCAGATCTCCAAAATGCAGGGGATGCGTCATACGAAATTCTGTTACCCGGGCATTCAGTGGAGAAAAGGTCTACAGAGAGGCCACAAAATTCAGATTCCTGAAAAATAATGTTGAAATAGAAGTTCATCTCATGATCACTGTCAACCCCGTGATTTTTGAGCATAGAAAATATGTGCTTCTCGTGCTTGAAGATATTACTGAACAGAAACGCATGGAAGAACGCCTGAGGCAGGCAAACCAGATGCTCGCGAGGCAGGCTGTTACAGACCAGCTTACAGGCATTTACAACAGGGTCAAGTTCGATGATGTTATTGATATGGAGATGAGCAGGTCTATCCGTCTTGACAGTCCATTGTCCATAATTATATTCGATATTGACAACTTTAAACAGATCAATGACACGTATGGGCATCATTTTGGAGACAGGGTTATAAAGATTATCGCTGACACTGTAAAGGCTCTTTTAAGAAAACATGACTACTTTATAAGATGGGGCGGTGAGGAGTTTTTGATGCTGCTGCCGCATACTGATGCCTCAAATGCCGCAAAACTCGCAGACAGGCTGAGAGCCCGTATTGAACAGTGCCGTATAGAGAATAATGTTGATGCTGTTGTTACATGCAGTTTTGGTGTGGCGTCGCTCAGACAGGCAGAGGATGCTGAGAGCCTTATGAGGCGAGCTGATGATCTGTTGTATAAAGCGAAAAATTCCGGAAGAAACCGGATTGAGGCTTCTTTATAATTATGCGAGGCGCGATCTGATGCCTGTCAAAATAGGACTTGAGCTTATTGATGAAAAACTTCCTTCTGCTCTGAATGGTGCAAGGGCCGGACTGCTTGTGCATCCGGCTTCAGTTGATTCTACTCTTGTTCATGCGGTAGACAGGTTCTCGAATTTTTCCAAAGTTAAACTCTCTGCGCTGTTCGGCCCGCAGCACGGCATATACGGCCAGACTCAGGACAACATGATAGAGTGGTCAGGCTTCAGAGACCCCAAGACCGGTATCCCTGTTTATAGTCTTTATGGAGAAAACAGAAAGCCAACCACGGAGATGCTATCTGAAATAGATCTGCTTATTGTTGATGTTCAGGATGTTGGCGCGCGCTACTACACATTCATCTGGACGCTCGACCTCTGCATGCAGGCATGTCTTGAATCAGGCAAATCCGTTGTTGTGCTCGACAGGCCAAACCCGATTTGTGGCAATATGCTGGAAGGGCCTGTGCTCGATCCTGACTACAGCTCATTTGTGGGTCTTAAGCCGCTGCCAGTGCGCCATGCCATGACAATTGGCGAGATAGCAAGGTATCTGAAGCATAAATATTACGAAAATCTCGATCTGCATGTAATCAAAATGGATGGATGGAAAAGAGGCATGTGGTTTGATGAAACAGGCCTGCCGTGGATAATGCCGTCGCCCAATATGCCGACCCTCGACACTGCTGTTGTATATCCTGGCATGTGTTTGCTTGAAGGAACTAATCTGAGCGAGGGCAGGGGCACAACACGGCCTTTTGAGATATTCGGCGCGCCGTTTATCGAGCCGCACAGACTTATCAGCAGGCTAAATGACTTCAGGCTTGAAGGAATTGTGTTCAGGCGGATGTTTTTTGAACCAACATTTCAGAAACATGCTGGCAAGCTCTGCGGAGGCGCGCAGATACATGTGCTGGACAGGACAAAATTCAAACCGTTTAAGACAGCTGTTGCCATACTTAAAGCTGTGCATGAGCTTTACCATGAAAGTTTTGCATGGAAGCAGCCGCCATATGAATATGAAGAAATCAAGCTGCCTATTGATATACTCTGCGGCACTGACAGGATCCGCATTGACATTGAGTCAGGCGCTCGGCTGGATGATATGGAGCTGTGGTGGCAGCAGGAGTGTGATGATTTTTCAAAGAAAGTGTTCAGGGATTTCCTGATATATGAATAGACAGCTCTGCTGTTTCATAGTGGCAGCAGGCAAGGGCGAGCGGCTGATGCCGATAACCGCGCATATTCCGAAACCCCTGCTGCCGATTACAGGCAAGCCCCTGCTCCAAACCCTGCTCGAAAAGATTTTTATGCTCAAGCCGGATGCAGTTGGTTTGAATACCCACCATCTTTCAGCAAAGGTTATCGAATGGATCAACAGCAGCAGCTTGTCAGAAAGGGTTAGAGTGTTTAATGAGCCAATACTGCTTGATACAGGAGGAGCGCTTAAAAACGCATCATCAATGCTTTCCCATGGTATATTCCTTGTGCATAACGGAGATATCATCACTGACATAGACCTGCAAAATATTGTTGAATACCATATCAGCTCAAGCAATATGGCTACTCTTGCGGTGCATGATTGCAAGCAGTTTAATAATGTGGTCATAAGCCCTGAAGGCAGTTATGTCGGCATAAAAGGCAGGTTCAATGCACAAAATGGCTCCAGGTGCGTTGCATTCACAGGCATTGCTGTTTACAACTCTGAATTTTTGAAGTATATACCCGAAGGAGTATCGAGCGTTATTGATGCCTGGGCTGCTGCAACAGCTGACGGACAGAAGATACAGACGCTTGACTGCACAGGCTGCTCCTGGACAGATATAGGCACGCCATCATCCTATGCAGCATCTGTTGCGCGGGAGCTGTCAGCATCAGGAGAAACATTGTTCATAAGCAGCAGCTCAACAGGCTGTGAATATACTACGATTAATGGACTTGCAGCGATTGAACACAGGACAGTTATAGAACAAGGAGTTTCGCTTGAAAACTGCATTGTGCTTTCTGATACGTTTGTAAAAAGCGGCAGTTACAGAAACTGCATACTGGTTCAGGACAAGATGGTTGATTTGGAACAAGGGTGTTTCAGCATGCCTGTAGCACCTGATGGGGTACTGATAGGTTCGGGAGGCTCTGACAGGAGATACTACAGAATCACCCGGGAAAATGAATCAAAGGTACTTATGATCTGCGCTGCTGATGATCCTGATTTTGATCGGCACATCAAGTACACTGAATTTTTCACAAAGCACAAAATTCCTGTGCCAGCATTTCTCGGGTATGGCCCCAAACCGTGGTCAGCGTTTTTTGAGGATGTTGGCGATACATCTCTCTATTCATGGATGAAGTGCATCAGGAATGAACAGGCAATTGAAGAGATGTACAAAAAGGTTCTCGATATTGCTGCCTCAATTCATTCAATAGACATTGCTGAAGCAGGTGTGATATCCAGGGTGTTTGATTATGATCATCTGATCTGGGAGACCTCTTATTTTCTTGAGAGGTTCGCAAGGGATTATTGCGGCATTGCGTTAGACGATGAAGCCGCGCTTAGAAAAGAGTTTGCTGCGTTGGCAGAGAAAGCTGACAGCTTCAGAAAAACAGTTATTCATCGTGATTTTCAGTCGCAGAACATCATGATAAAAGATAACGAGCCGAGGGTGATAGATTTTCAGGGAGCAAGAATAGGGCCGTCTGGATACGATATTGCTTCTATGCTCTGGGACCCATATGTTCAGCTTACTGATGCGCTGCGCAGCAGGTTGCTCGAATATTATTTGTCAATCAGAAAGGCTGCTGACAGCAGCTTTGATGCGGATGAGTTTAATGAATCTCTGATATTTTGCAGGCTGCAACGCCATATGCAGGCGCTTGGCGCTTATGCGTTTTTGTCGGAAGTGCAAGGCAAGAAATATTTTCAGAAGCATATGCCGGCCTGCTTGAAGATGCTGCATGAGGAATCAATGTCAGTCAGATTTCAATATCCAGGCCTGTTTGAACTTGTCAGTGAAATCATGAAAAAATTTAAGTCCAAAGCGGGAAACTGTCAGCTTGAAGGATGAATGGTAGGCACGAGGGGTATCGAACCCCTGACCTCTACCGTGTCAAGGTAGCGCTCTCCCACTGAGCTACGCGCCTTATCAGTCAGGAAGTAAATTAAACCAGATACTACATTTTTTGTCAACCTTGACGATATAGTAATATATAAATTGTTTAGTTACGGTATCCATGCTAATATTTTGATATGAGATATATTCTAGTCATAATCATTCTGATCGTATGGGCGCTGCCTGCCTATTCGGATATCTATGTTGTCCACGCGCCTGACGGGTCTGTCTACTTCACAAACTCCCGTCCTGCTGATACATCCGCAAGGGTTGTTATGAGAGAAGAGGATGATGTCTTGTCTGTAAGGTCAGAGCCTGCTGAATCAGGCAGTGATTTTGTGAGCCTTGCAGAAAAGAAAGCAAGAAAGCACAATGTTGATCCTGATCTTCTCAAGGCTGTTATCAAGGCTGAGTCCAACTGGAACCACAGGGCAGTATCCCCAAAAGGCGCAAGAGGGCTTATGCAGCTGATGCCTGCCACCGCAGCGCAGCTTGGCGTGAAGAATGTATTCGATCCTGTTGAGAATATCGACGGCGGCGCAAGGTATCTGAGGTATCTTATAGAGAAGTTTAACGGCAATCTTACTCTTGCGCTTGCGGCGTATAATGCAGGGCCGGCCAGGGTTGAAAAAAAGATGAGAGTGCCTGCAATTCCGGAAACCGTGTCTTATGTCCGCAATATAGTATCTTCCTACAACCGGTCAGGCAGTAAAAAGTCCGGTTCCAATACTGCGGCTGCGCACAATGTTGAATATAAAATCAAAAGATTCGTACTGGATGACGGCTCCATAGTTTTCACTAACAGGGACATGGCATACATGCATTCAAATTGATATACTATCAGGTATAATATTCGTCATGACAAATACCACCGATCCAATTGTTGAAGAAATTATCCGCCTTAAAAAAGAAAAAAATGCTCTTATACTCGCCCATAATTACCAGCGGGACGAGGTGCAGGCGATAGCTGATTTTACAGGCGATTCTCTTGAGCTCTCGCGCAAGGCAGCAGGAATAGACTGTGATGTGATAGTTTTTTGCGGTGTGCATTTTATGGCTGAAAGCGCTGCAATTCTCTCACCAAAAAAAACAGTGCTTCTTCCTGAGCCTGATGCAGGCTGTCCCATGGCGGATATGGTGCAGGTGAGCTCTGAAAGGCGGGTATGGAAGGTCTTTCCCGGCTACAAGGAGCAGCCCTCGTTTGTCTTTCCTCACACATACACTCTTAGAGATATAAAAGCGCAATATCCTGGCGTGCCTGTTGTTGCCTATGTGAACACAACTGCTGAAGTGAAGGCAGAGAGCGACATCTGCTGCACTTCTGCAAATGTCGTCAGGGTTATTGAATCGCTCTCTTCCGATACGGTCATCTGCATACCCGATAGAAACCTCTCGATGTGGGCGCAGAAAAATACAGACAAAAGGGTTATCGCATGGGACGGCTTCTGCCATGTTCATGACAGGGTCACCATTGATGATGTTGATGCAGCCCGTCTGGCTCATCCGGGAGCGCTTTTTATGGCGCATCCCGAGTGCAGGATAGAGGTGCTGAATGCTGCTGATCATGTTACAAGCACATCAGGGATGCTCAGGTATGCTGCTGGATCATCCGCAAGGGAATTTATCATAGGCACTGAACTTGGCCTTATGTACAGGCTTAGAAAGGAAAATCCAGGCAAGGTTTTCCATCCGCTCAGAAACGATATGATCTGTCCGAATATGAAGAAGACTACTCTTAACAGCGTGCTGAGGGCTCTCAAGGAGATGAAGAGCATTATTTCTGTTTCTGAAGATGTTCGCGTAAAAGCGAAGAAGGCGCTGGATGCCATGCTGGAGGTTAAATAATAGTGACCCGGTTGAGTCAAAAGATCATGGAGGGCATAAGGTCTGAAGGCCCGATAAATTTTCAGACATTCATGGAGACCGCGCTTTACCATCCTGAACTTGGCTACTACATGAACGACTCTCTCCAGATAGGCAGGGAAGGTGATTTCTATACAAGTCCGCATATGCATCCGTTTTTCGGAGCGATGATAGGACGGCAGCTTATAGAGATGTGGAATATCATGGGGAAGCCCTCTGATTTTACTGTTGTAGAAATGGGTGCGGGACTGGGGTTTCTTGCAAAGGATGTTATCGATTATTTGAAGAAAAAACCGGTTTTCAAGTCGATGTCATACAAGATTATTGAACTCAACCCCAGGGCAAGAGAAAAGCAGCAGGCGCTTTTGTCTGAGCATCTTAATGTCATCACATGGCACGACAATCTGAAAGAGCTTGGTCCGGTGAAGGGGTGCTTCCTGTCCAATGAACTGCTCGACTCATTTCCCGTCAGGCTTGTTGAGATAAACAGCGATATTTATGAGATATTCGTATCTGTAGAGAATAACATGCTGGCTGAGATAAGACTGCCCTGTTCGAATGAGACAAGAGAGTACCTGGAGGAATTTGCACCGTCTGTTATTTCCGGCAGGCATGATGTGTACAGGACAGAGGTGAATTTGAGGATAAGGGACTGGATAAAGGGCGTTGCCTCAAAGCTCACAAAGGGTTTTGTGCTGACTATTGATTATGGTTATCCTGCATGGGATTATTACAGAAAAGACAGAAATCTCGGGACTCTGCTCTGCTATCTCAAGCACAAGATCAGCGATGATCCTCTTGTGAACGTGGGAATGCAGGACATAACAGCCCATGTCAATTTTTCCGCTTTCAACAAATGGGCTGAACAGGCTGGGTTTGTGCCTGTCGGCTTCTGTCCGCAGGGAACATACCTTATTTCCCTGGGCATTGATGATGTTATTGCTGAGCTTTGCGGTGACAAACCTGATTTATTCGATATAAGCAAGATAAAGAACCTGATACTTCCGCAGGGCATGGGTGATACTCACAAGGTTATGATACACGCAAAGGGTATTACCGGCAGCTACAGCATGAGGGGATTTTTGCTTCGCAATCAGCTGGGAGAGTTATAGGCTATCCTGCAAATCTGCTGAGTCTCTCGATGCCCTTGATTACATGTTCGGGGGTATGCGCCTCGATTGTATGGATAAGCCCGTCAGATTTCATCAGGCTGAAAAACCGCTCAAAGTCAAAAGTGCCGTCCCCAATCGGGAGATGCTGGTCAGAGCTTTTGTCATTGTCATGCACATGCAGTTCGATTATACGGCTGCCGATCTCATCCATCCAGTGCTCAATGCTGCAAGAGGAGAAGAGGTTGAAGTGTCCAGTGTCAAAGCATATGCCGAAGTTGACAGAACCCATCTCCTCAACAAGCGCTTTCAGGTTGGAAGGCTCATCCTCAAATATGTTCTCTATCGCTATTTTAGCGCCTGTTTCAAGTGCCCTGCTGTTGATCTCATGCCATACAGGCAGGCTGTTTGTCAGCCACGGCTCTATGCTGAGAGCGTACTTCCACTTTTCATATCCTGAGTGAAACACAATGCATGACGGCTGCAATATTTCTGCTGCATCAAGCACCTGGTGAAACCTGTCGAGCGTGATCTGCCTTATGTCAGGGTCTATTGCCCCTGGAGACAGGTCCATAAAAGGCGCATGAAAACTGAGAGCGGGATTATGCGACAGCAAATCCTTCAGTCTCTTCAGGTCATCAGGGCTTGCTGACATTACTGACTGTGAATTGAAGTATATCTCCAGATTTAGCCTCATGTCCGTGATAAGACGGAGGTGTTCGCTTATCTTTTCATAAGGCACATGAATGTGGGGCGAAAGCATCATTCAGCCGTGACAGTCTCTTTTGACGGCTTTGCAGATGACGCCGAGCTGCCGGAATCGCCGCAACTCTTCTTGTCTTTTGATGCGTAGTCTGTTGCATACCATCCTGTGCCTTTCAGCACAAATGAGGTTGAAGATATCATTTTTTTCAGTGTGCCTTTGCATGACGGGCATACTGACAATGGCTCGTCTGTTATCTTTTGGGTAATCTCGTGATGCGCCCCGCAGGCTTCGCAACTGTACTCATAAATCGGCATTTTTACATCTCCTGGTCTGCATTGAAATTTTTTTTAATATAGCCAAGACAAGTGCAGCCAGTCAAGAAGAGGCATTATGCCTCTTCAACTGGAGTTACAACAGCCATCACAACAAGCCGCTCACCTTTTGAAGCCTTGAACCCGTGCGGAACCATGGGATCACACATGATTGCGGTCTTTTCATCAGCCTCAAACTCCTCGTCTCCAACAGTGAATACGCCGCGGCCCTCAACGCAGTACATCATCAGTCTGAGCGGCGCTTTGTGCGGAGTCAGCTCCTGTCCTGCCTCAAGGCACATCAGCGCAACCCTCATTTCAGGTTTGTCGGTAAGCATCTCCCTTGATATTTTGTCCTGCTGGAATTTTATGAGTTTTTTCAGATCAAGTATTTCTGCCATTATTGCCTCCTTAAGGCCGGTTATTTTACTCTAATTATAGCCCATATCAGCGCCTTGCACCCTGATATATATCAGGGGCTTTAATTGTTGACAATATAAGCCTTATTCTGCTTTAATATCAGTTCGGAATTTTATCTGGAGGTGCGTTAATGTACGCAGTAATTGAAGCATTGGGCAAGCAGGTCAGGGTCAGTGAAGGCCAGAAGGTATGCATAGACAAGCTGGCTGGCGAGCCGGGCTCTGAGGTTGTTTTCGATAAGGTGCTCATGATAGAGAAGGACGGCAGCGCTGTTTACGGCAAGCCATATATATCCGGCGCCAAAGTAAAGGCTGAAGTATCCGGCCACAAGAAAGATGACAAGGTGCTTGTTCTCAGGCTCAAACCCAAAAAGGCGAACAAGAAGCTTCATGGGCACAGGCAGCAGTACACAACAATCGATATCAAGGAAATAATCGGAGGCTAAACATGGCACATAAAAAAGGAGTCGGAAGCTCAAGAAACGGCCGTGACAGCGAATCCAAACGACTTGGAGTAAAGAGGTTCGGCGGACAGGTTGTAAGCGCAGGCAGCATTCTTGTAAGACAGCGCGGCACAAAGTTCCATCCTGGCAGTAATGTAGGCAGGGGCAGCGATGATACGCTCTTTGCGCTTATTGACGGTGTGGTGAAGTTCGAGAGAAAAGACAGGACAAGGATGAAGATAAGCGTATATCCTGCTGTGCAGACAGCAGCAGCGTAGCTTGTCAGGAATAAGCATCAAAAGGCAGTCCGTACTGACGGACTGCCTTTTTTATTTCAACAATGGCTGTTCAATAAACATGATAAGGATTAATATATAAAGATGCAGTTTGTCGATTACACAAAAATATTCGTCAAGTCCGGAGACGGCGGCAGGGGCTGCGTAAGCTTCCGGAGGGAGAAGTTCGTACCAAAGGGAGGGCCTGACGGCGGAGACGGCGGCAGGGGCGGCCATGTGATCATACGCGCCTCAAAAGAGCTCAATACCCTGCTTGATTGCAGGTACAACCGAGAGTATAAGGCGCAGCGCGGTGAACACGGCAAGGGCAGCAACAAGCATGGCAAGGATGGTGAGGATATTCTGATAAAAGTGCCTGTGGGCACCCAGATAAAGGACGACGCAACAGGCGAGCTGCTTGCTGATTTTGATTCTGACGGACAGGAGTTTGTTGCAGCAGAAGGCGGACGCGGAGGCCTCGGCAACTCGCACTTTGCCACATCCACAAGACAGGCTCCGAAATTTGCGCAGCCCGGTGAAGAAGGCCAGGAGAAGTGGCTCGTTCTGGAATTGAAGCTGCTTGCTGACGTAGGTCTGATCGGCCTGCCCAATGCAGGCAAGTCAACTCTTATATCTGTCATATCAGCTGCAAAGCCGAAGATAGCGGACTATCCGTTCACAACCCTTGTTCCAAATCTCGGCGTTGTGAAGGTTGAAGACCACAAGAGCTTTGTTGTTGCAGACATACCTGGACTTATAGAAGGAGCGCATACAGGAGCGGGGCTCGGATTTCAGTTCCTGCGGCATGTAGAGAGAAATGCCGTGCTTCTGCATCTTGTTGACGCATCTGACATGCAGCCCTCCGACCCTGTAGAGGATTTTGAGAAAATCAGCAAAGAGCTGATATTATACAGCCCTGAGCTTGCCTCTAAGCCCTTGGCTGTTGCTGCAACCAAGATCGATATAGCTGCAGAGGGAGCGAGGCTTAAAAAACTTGCTCAATACTGCAAAAAGAAAAAGATCGCTTTTTTCCCTGTGTCTGCGGCAACAGGGCAGGGCATAAAAGAGCTGCTGTTCCACCTTTCGGATATGCTGAACAGGAGGGGCGTTCAATGAGCAGAATCGTTGTCAAGATCGGCAGCAACATACTTACAAAAAAGACAGGCGGCCTTGATACAAAAAGGGTTGACCAGCTCGCTGCTGATATAAGCTCGGCAGCTGCAATGGGCCATGAAATAGCAGTGGTGTCATCAGGCGCTGTTGCAGCAGGCATGAAGAAGCTGGGACTCAAGACAAAACCCAAAGAGATACAGCTTAAGCAGGCAGCAGCTGCCATCGGACAGTCAGCGCTCATGTGGGCCTATGAAAAGGCTTTTGCAGAGCATAAAACAAAAGTCGCACAGGTGCTGATGACCAGTGATGACTTCTCGGACAGAACCCGGTATCTAAACTCCAAGAATACACTTATGACCCTGCTTTCATTCAATGTGCTGCCCATTATTAATGAGAACGACACTGTATCAACAAACGAAATAAAATTCGGCGACAATGACCAACTGGCTGCATTGGTGTCAGGTCTTATAGATGCTGACAGGCTCGTTATACTTTCTGATGTTGACGGCCTTTATACTTCTGATCCATCAAAGGATAAAGGCGCGAAATTGATTTCCGAGGTATATTTGATCGACTCAAAAATCGAGTTGCTTGCAGGAGGGTCAGGCAGTGCTGTGGGTACAGGCGGCATGTATTCAAAAGTGCTCGCAGCAAAAAAAGCTGTGAGCTACGGCATAAATGTTAATATCATAAACGGTAAAAAGAAGGGCGCCCTTGTAAAGCTGCTGAAGTCAGTAAAGACAGGCACCGAGTTCTTCCCTAACAAAACCAGGATATCTTCCAAAAAGGGCTGGATAGCATATGCAGTAAGGCCCAAGGGCTTATTGATACTTGACGATGGAGCAGTCACGGCATTGCTTAAGTCCGGCAAGAGTCTTCTTCCGTCAGGAGTGCGAAGCGTTGAAGGCCAATTCGAGCAGGGTGACGCTGTTTATTGCGCTGATTCGAGCGGCACTCGCATAGCAAAGGGCATAAGCAACTACTCTTCAGGAGATATTCTCAGGATAGCAGGCAAAAAAACATCAGAGATTGAATCAGCGCTCGGCTATAAATATTCTGATGAGATTATACACAGGGACAACCTTGTGGTCACAGCACAGCAGACTTAGATCTAGGCCAGTTTTGAAAAATCCGCTATCTCCATGTATGTTGACTGTATCTTCCTGAGCAGCGCCAACCTGTTGTTCTTTACAGCCTCATCCTTGTCCATCACCAGCACCTTGTCAAAGAAGCTGTTTACTGGCCCCCTTAGCGAAAAGAGCGCCTCTATTGCTGCTGAATAGTTGTTTGCGCTGATCGCTTCAGCCACAAGCGGCGCTGTCTTTAGCAGCTCAGCATAAAGCGCCTTCTCTTCAGAAAGATTGAGAAGCGATTCGTTCAAGGCAGAACCATTATCTTTTGTGACGATGTTGTTTATTCGCTTTAGCGCCATTAGGAATGATTCGCTCTCAGGCCTCTGTTTGAAGTCATGCAGGGCTGAAAGCCTGTGTTTGAGAGAATGCAGGGGCCTTGATGATGCAAAGGCTGCAACAGCTGTTATCTCATCTATTGTGAAGCCTGCTGAAATAAACAGCGGCTCGATCCTCTGCTCAAAAAATGCGACCAGATCATCCGTTGTCTTTGGTGATGCCTTCTGGTTGGCGGATACAACGGTATCTATAAGCTGTCTCAGGGTTATGTTATAGCCCCTGTCGAGCAGTATGCTTATCGTGCCTATGGCCTGCCTTCTGAGAGCAAATGGGTCTTCTGCGCTTGTGGGCATCATGCCTGCAGCAAAGAACGAAACAAGGTTGTCAAGTTTGTCAGCCAGGCTTACGCATGCTCCGGCATCTGTTGCCGGGCATCTGTCGCCTGAAAAAGCAGGCAGGTAGTGCTCTGAAACAGCCCTGCAAATCTCATCAGCAAAGTTGTCTTTTGCAGCATAGTATCCGCCCATTATCCCCTGAAGTTCAGGGAATTCGCTCACAACTCCTGAAACAAGGTCAGCCTTGCAGTATAGCGCTGCTGTTGATGCATGCTCTGCTGCACTTGGACAGCATATATCCGCTATAAGCTTTGCGACTGCTGAAACCCTGAAGCTTTTTTCATAAAGAGTTCCGATCTTTTCGTGGTAGATCACATCTTTAAGGGAATCCAGCCTGTTTCTGAGTCCTTCCTTTGCATCCTCTTCGAAATAAAAGCGGGCGTCTTCAAATCTGGCTTTCAGCACGCGCTCAGCGCCTTTCTTCACCATCTCCGCGTTTTCCTTTTTGGTGTTGCTTATTACGATAAAGTAATTGGAGAGCCCGCCTTTTGCATCTTCAAGGGAAAAGTATTTCTGATGTCCCTTCATAACAGTGACAAGCAGCTCTTTTGGGAGCGAGAGGTATTCAGCAGGAAACGAAGCGAGCACTGCAACAGGATACTCGACAAGATAAGTCACATGCGTAACAAGACCTTGGTCATTCACCAGAGACGCATTTACCGATGCTGCAAGCTTTTCTGAATCCTGAAGTATTATTCGTCTGCGCTCTTCCGGATCAATATGCACAAAGTTGTTTCTGAGCTGGCTTATGAATGAATGCGCATCCTTTATCTCGAATGATGCAGGTGACAAAAACCTGTGTCCTCTCGTGTGAGAACTGCTTTTTATGCCGTCAATCTCGAATTCCACTTTTTTGTTGTTGTAGGTCGCCAGTATCCACTGAATCGGCCTGACAAACCTGAGGCTGCTGCTTCCCCATCTCATGGTTTTTGGAAAGGAAAGAGAAAGGATCAATTTTTTGAGCAGCTCAGGGAGAAGGTCTGCTGATGTTTTTGGGGCCTCTTTTTTTACAGCAACCAGGTACATGCCTTTGCCTTTTTCCCTGCGAAGCAGGTCTGATACATTTAGTCCATGCGTCTTTGCAAAGGCATCAGCTGCTTTTGCAGGATTGCCCTGCGCGTCAAAAGACACATTGACAGGAGGACCCCAGAACTCCATTTCAGCCTCTTTCTGTGCTTCAGGCAGCCGGCAGCAGAGCGCGAGCCTTCTGGGTGTGGCATATACGCTGATCTCTGTAGCAGGTATCCTGCTCTCTTCAAAAAGCTTTGCAGCAGACTGTCTTAACCTTTCACAGGCATCCGGAATGAATCTGGAAGGCACCTCTTCTGTGCCGATCTCCAATAGCAGAACCGGTTCTGTAATTTGGGAAGTGATCATCTTGTTATATTTCCTTGTCAGCCTTTGCAAGCAGGGGAAATCCCATGGATTCCCTCTGTGCCAGATATGCTTCAGCACAGCTCTTTGCGAGGGCTCTTACCCTTGCTATGTATCCTGTGCGCTCATTAACCGAAAGCACTCCGCGTGCATCCAGCAGATTGAATGTGTGCGAGCATTTAAGACAGTATTCGTATGCCGGCTGCACAAGGCCGTTGTTAAGCATTGCTGATGATTCTCGCTCATAGCTGCTAAACTGGTGCAGCAGCAGTTCGGTATTGGCATAATCGAAATTGAATTTCGAGAACTCTATTTCTCCCTGTTTGTGCACCTCTCCGTATTTGATGCCATTGCACCACTGGAGGTCAAACACATTGTCAACTCCCTGCAGGTACATGGCTATGCGTTCAAGTCCATAGGTGAGCTCGACAGATACCGGCGCGAGCTCAATGCCGCCTACCTGCTGAAAGTATGTGAACTGGGTTATCTCCATTCCGTCGAGCCATACTTCCCAGCCGAGGCCCCATGCGCCGAGTGTGGGCGACTCCCAGTCATCCTCAACAAAGCGTATGTCATGCTTGGTAGGGTCTATGCCGATATATGCGAGACTCGACAGATATTCTTCCTGACTGTCAGCAGGCGAGGGCTTCAGTATAACCTGGTACTGGTAATAGTGCTGGAGCCTGTTGGGGTTTTCACCGTATCTGCCGTCAGTGGGCCTTCTGCATGGCTCTACATATGCTGTTTTCCATGGCTCAGGCCCGAGCACCCTGAAGAAAGTGGCTGGATGAAATGTGCCTGCACCGACTTCCGTATCATAAGGCTGCAGCAACACGCAGCCCTTTTTGGACCAGTATTCATGAAGCTTTAGGATGAGGCTCTGGAAGTCCATGTTGATGCGGATAACATCCCTGAATCGAATTTAAAAACCCGCTTTAAAAAAGCATTTGACAGAGGTAAAATCTTATCCAAAAAGCATACTCTTTGTCAAACGCATTTTCTTTGGATTATAATTGGTAATCATGTTTTTAAGAGGTGCCTTTGATGCAGATTAGATGTCCTTCGTGCAATACAAAAACCACCTGGCAGGAAAACCCCTTCAGGCCGTTCTGTTCAGAGAGGTGCAAGCTTGTTGACCTTGGCAAATGGGCTGCAGAAGAGTACAGGATAGAGAGCAGCACCCAGGATGAAGATCAGGAATCCAATTCGCAGGTCATTCATGACCCGCAAAAAGAGGGAGAAGAGAGATGATAAGGTTGGCAGTCACCGGCGCAGCAGGCAGGATGGGCAGCAGGATAGCAGCACTATCAGCCGAGTATGAGGGCTTGAAGCTCTCCGGCGCTCTTGAGCGCAGCGGCGCTCCTGCTGTCGGAAAGGACATAGGCATGATAGCAGGGCTTGGAGAAACAGGCGTACTTATAAAGGACTCTGCGCAGGATGTCATATCATCAGCTGATGTGACAATAGACTTCTCATCCGTAGCAGCCACTCTTGGACATATTGAAATAGCTGCTGCAAACAGCAGGGCAATGGTTATAGGAACCACAGGTTTTGAGAAGGATGATTTATCAAAGATCAAAAAAGCAGCAGAGAAAATTCCGGTGATGATGGCCCCGAACATGAGTGTGGGCGTAAACCTGCTTTTAAAGGTGCTGGCACAGATATCCCCGGTGCTTGCTGATGAGTATGACATAGAAATTGTCGAGGCCCACCACAGGCTTAAGAAGGACGCACCGAGCGGCACAGCGCTAAAGATGGCCCAGGTGATAGCTGACTCGATAAAGCGCGATCTGGACGAGGTTGCCGTATACTGCAGAAAGGGCATTACAGGTGAGAGAACCCGCAAAGAGATCGGCATACAGACCGTAAGGGCAGGCGATATAGTGGGCGATCATACCGTTATGTTCGGAGGGCTTGGAGAGAGGATAGAGATTACGCACAAGGCTTCAAGCAGGGACACATTCGCAAGAGGCGCATTGAGAGCTGCGTTATGGATAGTCGGCAAAAAGCCGGGACTTTATGATATGCAGGATGTGCTCGGGCTCAAATAATAAAAAGGGGGCATCCGCGTTGCGGATGCCCCCTTAGAATGATTTATTTCATCCTTCCACAATGCTCCGTTCTTCCCACATGAACCAGTTGCCAGTGTCTGTCATGAAAGAGTAGGTGTTGCTGAACATCTGATAGTGTTTCTCCTCTTCCAGTATAAGCATGTCAAAGAGCATTCTTTCTTTGTCAGTGCCTGCCTCTTCAGCTGCCTTTTTGTAAAACTCCACACCTTCCTTTTCCATTTGCATTGCTATCCTGAAGGCTTCCATGTCATCATCCGATGCCTTTACGCGCTGCATCATCTTGTCCTTCATTTCTTCGAAAATGGTTTTTACGGTTTTAACAGGGTTTGACTCCTGCAATGTCAGGTCGATATTTCTCAGCAATCGATTAAGCATTTCGATATGCCGTTTTTCATCCTGCGCAATAGAAAGAAACATCCTGCTGCCGGCAGGATATCCTGACATTCCGGATGCCTCAGTATAAAAATTCACGGCATCGGTCTCCATTTTCAGGGCCAGTTCAACTGAATTCATAAAGCCTCCCTGGGTGTCAGACTTTTTCGAACATATCCTTTGATGCGCCGCATACCGGACATGACCAGCCATCAGGCAGTTTTTCGAATGGCGTACCAGGAGCAATGCCCGAGTCCGGATCACCTGCTGCCGGGTCGTAAATATAACCGCAAACCGTACATCTCCACTTTTCCATTCAAGCACCTCCGTTGTTGTTTATCCCTGCAGGTCTTCCCTGCCAGGTTGTGCGCCGGCATTGTCCAGCCGTTCGAGTTTAACCTTTGCTATCCTCTGCCCCACCATTTCAACAATACGCATCTTCATGCTGTCAATATCCACAAGGTCTCCTGCCTGCGGCATGCGCTGCAATGACGTGAGTATAAGACCGCCGAGAGTGTCGTATTCATTTGATTCCGGCAGGTCCAGCTCATATTCATCTATAAGGTCGCGTATGCTGGTTGAGGCATCGATTATAAGCGCTCCGCTGGGCAGAGTTATTACAGGGCTCTCGGTGTCGTACTCGTCCCTTATCTCGCCAACAATTTCTTCTAGCAGGTCTTCAAGAGTTACAAGACCGGATACCATTCCATACTCATCGATGGCAATGGCAAGGTGTATTCTCTTTTTTTGCATCTCTCGCAGCAGTATGCTCACCTTCATTGTCTCTGGCACAAAAAACGGGGTTTTTATCAGTTTGCGTATGTCAACAGCGCCGGATTTGAGCAGCGCGTTGAAGAAGTCCTTTGCATATAGTATACCGCGTATATCGTTAATGTCTTTGCCTACAACCGGGTATCTGGAAAACTTTTCTTCGGATATTATTTCCTTTATCTGATCCTGGCTCATGGACAGCCCGATTGCGACTATCTGAGGCGTCCTTAACATCACCTCTTTGACAGAGGTGTCGGTAAATTCGAATACACTATGGATAAGTTCTTTTTCATCGGCCTCGAAAACTCCCTGCTGCCCGCCTTCTTCAAGCAGCAGTTTTACCTCTTCTTCAGATATGTATCCGGTGTCAGTAAGGGCGCGTTTGCCAAAAGGCCGCAAAAGCATGTTTGTGCTGAATGAGAGAATCCTTACAAATATGCCTGCGAGTCTTGAGAATCTTTTTACCAGTGGCGCTGCTGAAAGGGCAACACCCTCAGGGTTGGACAGTGCTATTGATTTGGGAACAAGCTCTCCGAACACGAGTGAAAAATAAGTGATGATGATGACAACAATGAATATTGATATTGCCTCGCTGGAGGATGAGATTATCTTTATGGGCACTTCACTGACTACCGGCATAATTACTTTTACAGCAGCAGCGCCGCCGATGGCAGAGGCAAGGGCGCCTGCCAGTGTTACTCCGATCTGTATGGTCGCCAGAAAACGGTCAGGGTGTTCTTTTAGCAGGTCGAGCGTCTGTGCGTTTTTACGATCTTCTTCAACAAGCTGTTTGATCCTGCTCTTGCGAATCGAGACAACAGCGATCTCTGTTGCGGCAAAAAAACCGTTGATCACTATAAAAAGCGCTATGAGGACTATATCGGTGAGCATGGATCAGCCGGCTTTCTGAAGGCAAGAGAGTTCAGGCAGCCGGCCCCTGAAACTGGGGCCGGCGCAAAAACTTTCATCTGCCGGGTCAGGATGGTCTGTATTCATTAAGCTAATTATATCACTTCTGCAGCTTTTGGATAATCGCATCAGCCATTGCCGATGTGCTGACAGCAGAGGGATCATCAGGAAAGGGCTTAAGATCGTATGTAACATTTTTGCCCTCTTCCATAACTTCTGCAACAGCATTTTCGAGCCTGTTTGCAGCATTGAATTCGCTCAGATGTCTGAGCATCATAACACCGGAGAGTATCATTGCAAGGGGATTTATCTTGTTGAGGCCCTTGTACTTGGGTGCGCTGCCATGTGTTGGCTCGAACACTGCCATATCATCCCCGAGGTTTGCGCCAGGCGCAACACCGAGGCCTCCTATAAGGCCGGCTGCAAGATCGGATATGATATCACCATACAGATTGGGCAGAACAAGAACATCGTAAAGTTCAGGCTTCTGCACAAGCTGCATGCACATGTTGTCTATTATCCTGTCCTCGAATTCTATGTCAGGATAATCTTTGGCAACCTCTCTTGACACCTCAAGAAAGAGTCCGTCAGTATGTTTCATTATGTTCGCCTTGTGCACAGAAGTAACCTTGCGCCTCTTATTTTTGCGGGCATACTCGAAAGCGAACCTCACGATCCTTTCTGAGCCGAATACGGAGATCGGCTTTATGCTTATGCCTGAATCCTGGCGAATCTGTTTGCCGGATGCCTTACTGATATAGGCTATGAGGTCTTTTACCTCCTGGCTGTCTTTCTGGAACTCGATGCCTGCGTAGAGGTCTTCGGTGTTTTCACGGACAATAACAAGGTCGATATCAGAATATCTTGTCCTTGCGCCTTTAAAACTCTTGCACGGCCTCAGGCAGCTGTAGAGGTCGAGCTTCTGCCTCAGGGTTACATTTACACTTCTGAATCCTGTGCCGACAGGAGTTGTAACAGGCCCCTTGATAGCGATCCTGTTCTTTTTTATGGACTCGATCACCCTGTCAGGCAGCGGATTGCCTTCAGCAGCATAAACATCCTCACCTGCATTCTGTACATCCCAATCGAATTTCACACCAGTTGCTTCCAGCACCCTGGTGGTTGCGTCAGATATCTCCGGTCCTACTCCATCTCCCGGTATCAGCGTTACTTTGTACATTCAGTAATCCTCTCCTTGTTATGCGTTAACTGTGAGTATTTTTCTTATTGGTTCGGGATATTGCGCTATCAGCTTCAGCTCATCGTCTGTGAGCGGCTTCTGTGTATGCAGATTTGCATACTGCACAAGATCAAGGACGTTTCTTGCTTCATTGTCATTGTCGAACTCTATGCCGAGCTTGCTGTAGACATGCCTGAATCCTTTTATTCCGCCATACTCTCCGGTTGTGATTATACGTCCGGTCTCGAGCAGTTCAGGTTCGCCCCTTCCCACATCCTCCGGGTCATAGAGCTCATAGTTGCGTCTGTCCTTGAGCGCTCCGTCAGCATGTATGCCTGATTCGTGCGCGAACGCGTTTGCTCCAACTCCTGGCTGGTTGATCGGGATGGGCAGATTAAAGGCATATGAAGCGTACTTGGCTATTCTCCATGACTTTTTGAGATCAACATGCTCATCAAGATGCAGCTTGTTCTTCAGTCCGTGCGAATATTTAAGCGCAAGAATGGTAGAGACCATATCGCAGTTTCCAGCGCGCTCTCCATAGCCGTTAAGTGTTGTGTTTATATAGGCATCTACACCAGCCTCGACAGCGCCCTGTGCGCCTGAAACAGAAACAGCCTCTGCCATGCCGAGGTCATTGTGGCAATGCATTTCAACAGGGAACTTTGTCGCAAATGCGAGCGCCTTTATGCGCTCGTAGATTGTTATCGGGTCGTCTGCTCCAAGCGTGTCACAGTACCTGAATCTGTCAGCTCCTGCTTCCTTGCCTGCCAGGACAAATTCTATCAGCCTGTCAATCTCTGTTCTTGAGGCATCTTCAGCATTCAGCCCGACTGTCTCTGCTCCCATCTCCTTTGCGAGCTTTACAGCCTCAACAACACCGTTGAGCACATCTTTCCATGATTTCTTGCCCATGAACTTACCCTGAAGCATTATCTCTGATGTTGACATGGAGATATTCAGATGCTTGAGCTTCGGGCAGTTCTTGAATGATGTTCTGATGTCATCGGCAACAGCCCTGCACCAGCCTTCAAGGTGCAGTCTCTTTATCGCACCCAGCTCTGCAAGCTCGATGTTGGCATTTATGTAGTTGATCTCATGCTTGAGAGTGGGAAACCCTACCTCGCTCTGGTATAGGCCCATATCATCAAGATAAATATTGAGCATGGTCTTCGACAGTTTCGGCAGAAGTATCCTCGATGTCTGAACACCATCCCTGTTTGTTACGTCAATAAGGTAAACCTTGCTGTTCATGTTCCTCCTTTTAATTTTGGCAAAGCCTGTGCTGCAGGCTGCTATTTCTTTTTTGTGTTTTCCCTTGATATTGCCACAGTGCCGGTCCTGACAAATTCCTTTATGCCCATAGGCTTTACAAGCTCTATGAATGCCTCTATCTTTTTTACATCGCCTGTTATCTCTATGGTGTAAGTGGACTGGCTCGAATCCACAATGCGGCCTCTGAATATCTCGGCTATTCTTAATGCCTCTGCCTTGAACTCAGCCCTTGGAGCGATCTTTACAAGGATCATCTCCCTTTCAACATGGTCAAGCTCGGTGAGGTCAACAACCTTGATAACGTCTATAAGTTTGTTGAGCTGCTTGGTTATCTGTTCGATAACAGAATCATCGCCAGTGGTCACAATTGTCATTGTTGACATGCCCGGGTCGATTGTCTCGCCGACCGAAAGACTCTCTATGTTGTAGCCCCTGCCGCTGAACAGGCCTGATACTCGCGAAAGCACACCGAATTTATTTTCAACAAGCACTGATATTGTGTGTCTCATTTATCCTCCAGAGCCTTGACAGCGGCTTACTTTACAGCCCTGAGCTTCTTCTCAGGCTTTTTCTCATGTTCCTCAAAAAGCATGTTATCAAGTGTTGCGCCGGAAGGCACCATAGGGTAGACCTTCTCTTTCCAGTCGATCACAAAGTCCATAAAGACAGGTTTTTTTATGCTGAATGCCTCTTTGAGCACTGGCTCCACCTCGCTCGGCTTAGTAGCCCTGAGACCAACAGCCTTGTATGCATGAGCGAGTTCAACAAAGTCTGGAACCACATCCAGATGAGAGTGCGAATACCTCTCTTCAAAGAAGAGCTCCTGCCACTGCCTTACCATTCCGAGGTAATGGTTGTTCAATATGGCAACCTTTACCGGAAGTTTGTATATGACAGCTGTTGCCAGCTCCTGTATGTTCATCTGTATGCTGCCGTCTCCTGCTATGTCCACAACAAGCTTGTCAGGGTGCGCAAGCTGTGCGCCTATTGCAGCCGGGAAGCCGTAGCCCATAGTGCCGAGTCCGCCTGAGGAGAGCCACCTTCTGGGTATGTCATATGTGAAGAACTGGGCAGCCCACATCTGGTTCTGGCCTACCTCTGTGGTGATTATGGCCTCGCCTTTGGAAATCTCGCATATTTTTTCAACCACGTATTGAGGCTTTATGACATCCTTGGAAAATGTGTATGAAAGAGGGTGCTCCTTTTTCCATTCATCGATCTGCTTAAGCCACGCCTTGCGGATCTCTTTCCACTGTTCGCGGATGTCTTCTGCAATAACTTTGTTGAGCGATGTCAAAACATTCTTCACGTCACCCACTATCGGGGTATCCACGCGCACTGTTTTGCGTATGGAAGTTGGATCTATGTCAATATGTATTATGTGCGCATGAGGAGCAAAGCCTTCAATCTTTCCTGTTACCCTGTCATCGAATCTCATGCCTATTGCTATCAGCAGGTCAGAATCCTGAACAGCCTTGTTGGCATAATATGTACCATGCATGCCTAGCATGCCGAGCGAGAGCTTGTTGCTGCCAGGAAAGCTGCCTAGGCCCATGAGAGTCATTGCCACAGGACACTGGGTTGTCTCCGCAAGTGTCTTGAGCTCTTCAGCAGCATCCGAAGATATGCAGCCGCCTCCGGCTATTATTACAGGCTTTCTAGACTTGGCAATTGCCTGAGCAGCCTTCTCGATCATCCACCTGTTGCCTTCGAGGGTAGGGTTATAGCTTCGCAGGCTCACGTCTTTGGGCCATACGAAATCAGTCTTGTTGACGGAAACATCTTTGGGAAGGTCGATAAGCACAGGGCCGGGCCTGCCGGTTGTTGCTATATGAAACGCCTCCCGGATAGTTGCTGCCAGGTCCTTCACGTTCTTGACGAGAAAGTTGTATTTTGTGCATGGCCTGGTTATGCCCACAATGTCCGCTTCCTGGAATGCATCATTGCCGATCAGGGTAGTAGGTACTTGGCCTGTAAATACCACAAGCGGTATGGAGTCCATTGCTGCTGTTGCTATGCCTGTTACGGTGTTTGTTGCGCCTGGGCCTGATGTTACGAGCGCTACGCCTGGCTTGCCTGTTGCCCTTGCATAGCCGTCAGCAGCATGAACAGCTCCCTGTTCGTGCCTTGTGAGGATCAACTGAACATCTTTCTCGCCGTATATCGCGTCGAATATGTTCAGAACAACGCCTCCGGGATACCCGAAGACATGCTTTACCCCTTCTCTTTTAAGGCATTCGATGAATATTTCAGAGCCCGATAATTTCATAGCCAGCACCCCATTGTTTAACTCGTTTATAAGTTTTTAAATTACCATATTATTGTGATCTATTTCCATATTGAAAATCAGCGGGTTCAGGCTGTTTCGCTGAAGCTTTTGAGCAGGTAGCGGCATATAAACCCGTTAATTGCTCCGGCAGCTGTGCCTATCATCAGCAATGCAGGGGCTATAAGTATTACAGGTTCAGGCCTGTGTATGAAGAAGAGATATGCTGCTGCAAGCTGGGCTGAATTATGAAAAAATGCCCCGGCAACACTGATGCCAACAGGGCTGAATAGCCTTGGAATGAATGCCAGGAAAATACCCATCGAGGCCACGCTCGCCAAACCTCCTGCAAGGCTGAGTATGAAGGCAGGACCAGGGAATGTGCCAAACAGCATTGAACCTGCTGTAACCCGTATAAGCGTCACATAAAGCGCTGTTCTGAAGCCGAAGCAGTAAAGTGAAAACAGCGCCACTATGTTGGAAAACCCTGGCTTTATCCAAGGGATGGGTGAGGGCAGCATTGTCTCCATGCCATGCAACGCAAGTGCAAAGGCAGAAAGTACAGCTATCCTGAAACTATCCTGTGACCGCGTCAATTCCGTCACTTTTTGATTTTATCAGCACGAGCACCCGGTTGGGCAGGCAGACAACAGCTCCCCGCCTTATCCATCCATGCTCTATGCAGACCTTATTGCTGCATGGCGAGTCCGACACCCTGACCGAGCTGTTCTTTATCTCTATCACAGTGTCTCCGATCGGGCCGTTTACATGTATTTGCCTGTCTATGGTTATCGGCAGGGTGTATGAGAGGCTGTTGTTTACGAATATCTGCACCTCAGAGCCGGCTGGGAATTTTTTTTCAGCATAAGAAAACCCATAAATGCACAGCACGGCCAAAGCAGCTATGAGCATTACATCAGCCAGTGTCAGACGCTTATGGCTTCCAGATATACTCAATTTTATCCCTGATCCCTTCTGTTGCGTGTATTTTTCCCTGAGCATCCATAATGATGCCTTCGGATGCGGTTTTATTCAACAGCTCAATGCCCTTTTGCGGGCCGAGTATGAATACAGCTGTTGCGAGCGCATCAGCAAAAGAGCTGTCTTCAGTAATGACAGTGGAGCATATGGCCCTGTCTGATGGATATCCGGTTGCAGGGTCTATAAGATGGTGATACCGCCTGCTGCCGATTGTAAAAAATCTTTCGTAGTCTCCTGATGTTGATATGGATTTGTCAGAAAGTCTTACTGAACCAAGCAGATCGCTTTTGTTTTTATCCATGCGCGGATTCTTGATGCCTATTCTCCATAAAGACCCGTCAGGCCTTTTGCCTATCACGCGTATGTCTCCTCCGACCGCAACAATGCCTGACTTGATGCCTGCCCCTGTTACTATCTTCGTCAGCCTGTCAGCAGCATATCCCTTTGCTATGCCGCCAAGGTCTATTTTCATGCCCTTCTTCTTGAGAAATACGGTTGACCTGTCCTTGTCTATCTCTATGTTTCTGTAATTGATGAGAGGCAGCCTCTGTTTGATCTGCCGGTCAGTGGGCACTATCATGCTGTGAAAATCCCACAGCTCATTTACAGGGCCGGTTGTTATGTCGAATGCGCCCTTTGAATTATGTGATACAAGCAATACTTTTTCGAGCAGGTCTACAAGATTGTCGGAGATAACAACAGGACGTATGCCTGCATTGTCGTTAATCATCGAGACTTCGCTGTCCTTCGAAAAAAAGTCGAGCTGCTTATGAAGCTTGTCGATTTCCTTGAAAGCAGCCTGTGCAGCGGAGTCGGCCTTTTTTGCGGATTCTGCAACGAGAGTGAGGCTCACAAGCGTGTCCATGGACATATGGGTTGATTTGTATTCTTTCAGTGCTTCCCTGTTTTCGCAAGATAGCGCAAGCAGTGCAGCAGTAAAAAGCAGAATAAAAATTTTTGAGGAT
>JAJFVG010000105.1 GCA_021371915.1 Nitrospiraceae bacterium | reverse complement strand
ATCCTCTTCATTAACTCCATAGTTGCCGATCTGTGTATAGGTCATTGTGACGATCTGGCCCTTGTAGGACGGATCGCTCAATATCTCCTGATAACCTGTCATTGAGGTGTTGAACACAACCTCTCCGATGGTCTCGGTATCAGCGCCGAAGCTCTTGCCCTCGAACACCGTACCGTCATGCAGTACAAGAATAGCCTTATTCATTACAGCTCCAGAATATTTATGTATTTTCCCTTGACAACCACAGCCGCGGGCATGCCTTTTAGTGTCATGCCTTCAAATGGGGTGTTTTTGCCTTTTGAGAGGAATTTATCACTTGATACTGAATACTCCCTGTTCGGATCAATGATCACAACATCAGCGCATGCGCCTTTTTTGAGAGTGCCCTTGTCCAGCCCGAGTATCCGCGCAGGTGCAAGCGACATCTTTGTGCAGAGGTCAGCATATGAGAGAACGCCCTCATCAACAAGACGCAGGCTCAGACCGAGCGCTGTCTCGAGGCCGGATATGCCTGATGGAGCCCTGTCGAACTCCAGCAGCTTTTCATCAGCATGATGGGGCGCATGATCAGTTGCTATAACATCAATAGTGCCGTCCCTGAGTCCCTGCTTGATTGCAGCAATGTCATCAGCGCAGCGCAGGGGAGGATTGACCTTTGCGTTTGTGTTGTATCCAATTACCATCTCTTCTGTTGTTGTGAAATAGTGCGGGCATGTCTCAGCGGTAACCTTTACACCCCTGTCCTTTGCCCTCCGTATTATTTCAACCGACCCCTTTGTGGAGACATGCGCTATATGCAGCCTTGCCCCGGCTTCTTCAGCAAGCATGATGTCGCGGCTCACAATTGTTTCTTCAGATGAACGGGGTATGCCGGCAAGTCCGAGCAGCGTTGCGATGCTGCCTTCGTTCATAACGCCGTTTGCTGTAAGGTTCATGTCCTCACAGTGTGATATCAGGGGAAAGCCGAATGCCTTTGAATATTCAAACGCCCTCTTCATCACAAGCGCGTTCATCACAGGTCTGCCGTCATCAGAAAAAGCAACGCAGCCTGCTTCCAGCATCATTCCCATCTCTGCAAGCTCTTCACCATTTTGGCCTTTGGTTATTGCGCCGATGGGATAAACGCTGCATGAGCCTCTTTTCATCGCTCTTTTGATGATAAACGTCGTTACAGTGGCGCTGTCATTTACAGGATTTGTGTTGGGCATGGCGCATACTGATGTGAAGCCGCCCTTAATTGCAGCCAGCGTGCCGGATGCGATGGTCTCTTTATGCTCAAACCCAGGCTCGCGCAGATGAGCATGCATGTCTATCAGCCCTGGCATTACCATCATTCCTGAAGCATCAATCACAGCAGCGCTGCTGTTTGCATTGGCTGATGCAGGTATGATGTCAGAAATCTTGCAGTCTTCGATAACAAGATCGCATACGGAGTCGATATTCTGCGACGGGTCTATCACCCTTCCGTTTTTTATAATCAGTTTATTGCTCATTGTCCCTGCCCAGCAGATACATAACAGCCATCCTCACGGCAAGGCCGTTTGTCACCTGCTCAAGAATTATTGACTGGCCGGAATCAGCCACATCTGATGTTATCTCAACCCCGCGGTTCAGAGGTCCCGGGTGCATCACTATCGCATCTTTTTTAGCGAGTTTCAGTCTCTGCCTGTTGAGTCCCCAGAGGTTTGCATATTCAAGAGTGGACGGGAAGAATCCTTTTGTCATGCGCTCGGATTGAATCCTGAGCATCATCACAACATCAGCACCCTCAATGCCCTCCTCAATGCTGTTGAAATAAGAGACATTGTAGCCCTTGAACTCGGGTATCAGGGCAGGAGGCCCTATGAGCCTGATCTCTGACTTGTAGTTGCTGAAAAGATATATGTTTGACTTTGCCACCCTGCTGTGGTGCACATCGCCGATAATCGCTATCCTGAGGCCGTCAAGGGTATCCTTTCTTTCGAGTATGCTGAAGGCATCTAGAAGCGCCTGCGTTGGATGCTCATTTGTACCATCCCCGGCATTGACAACCGATGCGTGTGAATTTTTTGCTATAAAATGCGGCACTCCGCTCGATGAGTGCCTTATCACTATGCAGTCAACCCCGTAGGACTCGATGGTTCTGACAGTATCCAGTAGTGTCTCACCCTTTACAACACTGCTTGTCGGCACTGAAAAGTTGAGCACATCAGTGCTGAGTCTTTTTTCAGCAAGCTCAAATGATGTCTTTGTGCGGGTGGATGGTTCAAAAAACAGGTTTACAACAGTCTTGCCTCTCAAGGCAGGCACCTTCTTTATATCACGTTTGAGCACTGCCTTGAAGGATGCCGCAGTCGATAGAATAGACTCGATATTCTCTTTGGAAATTTCCCTTATGCTCACCAGATCTTTCATTTTCCCTCTGTCTGCGAACCGGTTATATACACGCCCTCTTCTGCGCAGTCTTCAGCAAGGCAGACCTCAACATTCTCATCAAGCGCAGTCGGTATATTTTTGCCAACATAGTCAGCCCTTATGGGAAGCTCCCTGTGCCCCCTGTCTATCAGCACAACAAGCTGGATCACCGCAGGCCTGCCAAAATCCATTATCGCATCCATGGCAGCACGTATGGACCTGCCGGTAAACAGCACGTCATCCACAAGGATTATCCTCATGCCGCTCACTTCACATGTTATGTCAGAAGACCTGACAACAGGCTGCTGCTTTCTGATGCCGACATCATCCCTGTAAAAAGAGATATCAAGAGAGCCGATATTCAGGTCAATGCCTTCGACCTCTTTTATCTTTGACGCTATTCGCTTGGCAAGATGCACGCCGCCGCTCTGGATGCCGACAAGGCAGATATTTTCCAGGCCCCTGTTCTTTTCGATTATCTCGTGGGCTATTCTCGAAACAGCTCTGTCAATGTCTTTTTTACTAAGCAGTTCTTTTCTCATATCCGGTCAAAAAAAAGCCCTCCCTCGAAAAAAGGGAAGGCTGTATTGTATGTTTGAAAAGCATTCCGGACAGTCCGGAATTATAATCCTCAAATAAGCTCACAAAATCTCCTTGCCTTTTAGCCTCACAGGGCTATCATTAAAAGCTCAGTTATTAAACCACAAAACAACGGATTTGTCAAAATTATTATTGCAGGTTTATTTACATGCTGCAACTACTTTTTGCTGTCAGCGCTGTCCTTGCAGGAAGTTATGGCGTCAAAAGCATAGAGTATCCTTTTTTCCTTTTCAGCCCTGCCTGCTGGAAATGGTTCATTATCATGTTCAGCAGACATTTTTACAAGCTCATCCCTTGAAGGCATATCCTTCAACTCCAACCCTGCTGATTCAGCTTTCGAAACATTTATGAACCTTACTGTCTCAGCATCGGTTACAGCAGCAAACGGTATCTGACGGCTGTCAGCAACCCTGCAGAAGGCCTTCATGTGGCGCTCCCATGATTCAAGAGAATCAACAGAGCATTTTATCAGCATGATTGTGCGGCCTTCAAAAGAAACAGCCAGATCAGCCTTAACGCAGAAGCTGCTGCCTGCCAGTTCAATACAGAATGTCCTGTCAGCAGTTATGTCCTCAGGCATGAAGCCTTTTTGCGAGATCAGGAAGTTTATTACGCCTTTTTGAATGAAGTTGATATTCTCCAAAGCAGCCTCATCAGCTGCCATGTCATGCTGTGCGAGCAAATTGCGCCTCTCTTCCGGACTCTTTGGCTCTTTGCCGAGCTCTATCTTCATTGACATGTCATTCTACCCCCTTAATCCTTCCTTCAAAATTATGCCGTATCTGCTGTGCTCAAAAGCATGTATGTCAGTGTGTCTGGAATAGAGCCAGTTGTCAAAAACAACCTTGTTATTTTCACTTATCTGGAGTTTGACAGCCGGATTTTTTGGCTCATTACTCAAGGAGGTGATCTTTCCCTCCTGCATCATAAAGTGAGGAAGGAAGTGTAAGACCTTAATCTTGAGATTCGAACCGGCAAGGTTTATTTCAGAGCCGACCTCAGCTGTATACTCTTTCTTTTGACTTGTCTGTTTGTCCTCAACAATCAGCACAACCTTTTTCCATATCTTTTTAACATCATCAGGCACAACAATTTCTCTCTGCGTCTTTGAGGATGTGCTGCCATGGGGATTTTGAGCTGTTGCAGCAGGCGCAGCGCCTGCTTTTGGCACAGGTTGGTTCTCGGTTTTTTTGCAGCCTGCGGCAAGCAAAGCGATAAGCAGCACTGAAACAGCAATACAGAGCAGATTATTCATAAATGCCTCCGTAACCCCTGAAATGGTTTTTCTTGATTTTAACAAATTGCGCCGGCTTTCAGCATAAAACTCATAATGAAAGAAATTTTTATGATATGGTTCAAAACGGCAAAAGGGTTTTTGCCATTGTGCGGATCGTCCTTACAACAGTTTCCAGCTCAATGCTGGCAGTAAAATATCCAGGACTCAGACGCACAGTTCCGGCAGGATAGGTGTTAATGGTCTGGTGGGCAAGCGGTGAGCAGTGAAGCCCTGTGCGTACATATATGCCATGATTATGATTTAAAACACTGCCGACATCGTCCGGCTCCCAGTTTCTGATACTGAACGAAAGAACGGAAATCCTGTTGCTGCCGGGAGGCAAACCGTGCAGCTCGACGCCTTCAATGGCAGACAGTTCGTTCCAGAGGTATCCCAGCTGTTCCGCGCCTTTTTTCCGTATGGCAGCAATACCTTCATCTTCGATGAATTGAAGCCCCTCTCCAATGCTGAGTATGCCTGGAACATTCGGCGTGCCTGCTTCAAATGCCTCAGGCCATTCATTGGGCTGCAATTCAGTTATGGAGTTGATCCCTGTTCCGCCTTCTCTGAACGGACGCAGCAGCCCTATCCTGTTGCCTATTGCAAGACCGCCTGTTCCCTGCAATCCGAACAGGTTCTTGTGCCCTGTAAAAGCCAGCATATCAATACACATATCATCCATATTGATCGGAAGAATGCCTGCTGTCTGAGCTGCATCCACAAGGAGGTACGCGCCACGATCACGAACAGCCCTGCCTATTTCATCAACCGGCTGGATCGTGCCTGTTACATTCGATGCGTGCGAAACAATAACCAGCTTCGTGCTTTTATTGAAACGGCTGATTATTTCCTGCGGATTGAGACAGCCGTTCTTATCGCACTGCGCAATATCGAGGGTTATAAAACCTTTGCGTTGCATTGCGCGAAGCGGACGAAGCACGGAGTTGTGCTCCATTGATGATATGATCACATGGTCGCCATTATCAAGGAAGCCCTTGATAGCGAGATTAAGCGCGTCAGTAGCGTTGAAGCAGAATGCAAGCCGGTTGTCGCCAGGCGCTCCAAAAAAACGCGCAAGCCTGTGTCTTACACGGCTGACCGCATCAGATGCGAGATGCGCAAGGGCATGGCTGCCGCGGCCAGGGGAAACCACTCCCTGCTGCGCAATTGAATTCAGCAGGTCATTGACACGCTGCGGCTTGGGAAATGTGGTTGCAGCATTATCCAGGTAGCACATCGTCTACAGCTCGTACAGAGAATGCGCCCTGCGATGAAGACCTGATTCAGAAGCAATAACATCAAGATGAAGCGATGACCAGTCTGCAAGCATGATGTCCTCTTCGCCTTCATTCGTGTATGTCTTGATATAGCTGTTGCATTGCCTGCATATGTCGAGCCTCAGGTCTTCATTGTTTTCGGGTTCGAGTATGTCCAGACGGTTTTGATCGTGGTTTTCACAAAACGCGCATGACATGCGCAGATACTTCCAGCGCGTTCTGCAGCAGCCGCACGACAAAAATTTCTGGCGGCCGTTGGATGTATGGATCAGCTGTGCCATTGAAGGAGGATTGCCGCAAAATGGACAATACGCCCGGTTCCAGTCCGAATCAAGAAGCCGGTTTTCCAGGCTGCTGCGCCATGAGCGGTTTGCCCGCTCTATGGCGCGCCAGCCGAGAAAGCGGATAGTGCCGGATGAGACCGACACGGGGATACCGGTACCATCCTCTCTACCCGCTGCTGCTTCCTTTACCAGATTTAAAGCAATGCCCGGGTTGTGCTGAATCTTTTCATAAAGCTCAGCACAACCGCTGCGCAGCACTTCATTACAATTCATATTGGCCAGCCCTGAAACAAGCAGGCTAAAAAACCTGGAAGCCTGCTCAAACACCCTTTCATTCAGCTGATCGTTCCTTAGCAGCGGAACGCCTGCGCTCAACTCAGATGTGTATGCGTCCCAATCAGGAGCTTCAATATCAGGAAGCATTGAACTGTCCAAAACAGAACTCATTATTTTTTCAAAATCCGCAGCCTCTTTAAGATAAGGATGCGCTGCGATCCATTTATCCAATACTGATACATCTGTTGTCATCTATTTCCCCGTTAATAATTCATCACTTTGATCTGCCCTGTCTTATGAAAGGACTTTTTTACCGGTCTCCATCTCAGCAACCCATTTGGGATAATGGTTCTTTGCCCTTTTGTACGAAATCCGGCCGCTGGTCATTATCTGAAAAGTACCGGGATTGCCGATAGTGCCGAGGTAGATATGCATCGGAATAAATATGCATATGAACAGGAAGCTCAGGTTATGCGCAATAAAAGACAGCAGAAACCATGTCTTGAGCTCAGGGAAAAACCAGAGCACAAAACCGGAAGCTGTCAGCAGTATGCCTGAAAGCAGCACTCCGACATATGATATCTTCTGTCCAGTGTTAAGCTTGCCCATTGGCGGCACTTTGACCTTGTGGCTCAGGTATCCGCCTGCAACAGCCATCCACCTTATATCATCAGCATCAAACCTGAGGGGATGTTTCAGCCACTTTGCAGAACTCATCAGGAGTGAAATGATAAAGACTATGCCGAGCCAGTTGTGAATTGACTTCATGGACTCGAATCCGCCAAATACGCCTGCTATTGACGCATTTTTGAAGAGAAAAGCAAAACCAGTAAGTGTAAGCAGCAAGCAGCTGATCGCAAACATCCAGTGAAAAACGCGCTCAGCAGCTGTTGCCATAACGACCATATTGTTGTTATTCATCGTCTCCCTCCTTGTCCTTGTGCGGGCCCACGAATGCATAGTGCAGCAGTGTTGCAGCAGCAACGCCTCCAATGCTGATGAGAGACAGGGGTTTGAGGTATTTATGCCAGAAGACAACCATCTCGGGCACTTTTGGATTTTCTTTCATGCCGTAGAGTAATGGCGCGTCCTTGAAAGCATACATGGCGCCGAGACCACCGAGATCATTCTCTCCATATACTTTGGTATACCCGGCTCTTTTGGCCTTTGCTATCAGCTCCTTGCTGTCTCCGAATGTGAGCGCTCCGGTTGGGCAGGTCTTTGTGCAGGCCGGGGGCATGCTGTTTTCAGTCCTGTCTGCGCACATGGTGCATTTGGAGAGTTTGCCGTCTTTGCCATAGCGCGGCACATCAAAAGGGCAGGCAGCGCTGCAAAGTTTGCAGCCGATGCATTTGTCCGGATCAGTTGCTACTGCGCCGTCCTTTGTACGGTAGATGGCTCCGGGCACAGGGCATATCTTCATGCATCCAGCGTCTTCGCAATGCATACAGCGCTGGCTCACAAACAGCCAGCGCAGAGGCTTGTCCTCAGATGGAGCTTCTACAAAACGTACTTTATTTAGAGTATTTGATGACAGGTCAGCAGGGCTCGCAAAGTTGCCGCTGAATTTTGTTTTTTCAGCTGGAAGCTGGTTCCATGCTTTACAAGCAACCTGGCATGCTCGGCATCCTGTGCATAGTTCCGGTGATATGAGTATCGCTTTTCTATTTGCCATGTTATTCTTCCTCCCTTATGCCTTCGCCAGATTAACGAGGCAGGCTTTTGTCTCCTGTATCCAGGTGTTAGGATCGCCTGCATCAATAGTGATGAGGTTTGTGCTTGCTGCCTGGCTCAAGCCTTTGAATCCCCAACTGTAAGGCATCCAGATGACAAAGACCTCTTCATTGTTGATCTTAAGGGGCTGCATGCGTTTGGTCACCATTGCTGGCACAACCACCTCTCCACGAGCTGACCATATCTTTACATTGTCACCAGTGGATATCTTCATCTGCGCGGCAAGTTTTTCCGGCAGCTCTACATAGGTTTCAGGTACAAGCTCATTCAGCCACGGCACATTTCTTGTGAACGATCCGCAGCACCAATGCTCTGCAATACCTGATGTTGTGAGCACAAATGGATAATCTTTCTTTTTTCCTATAGGCTGCTTTGTCTTTATGCGTGGATACTTAACGCATGGATTAACAGAAACCTTTGGATGCAGTTTGTTAGTGGTCGGACTTTCTATAGGTTCATAGAATTCAGGAACAGGGCCGTCAGCAGGCGTGCCTGAACCGTCACGCGGCAGTCCGGCTGCTTTTGGATCAGGATCCTTATATATGGCTGCGATAAGGCGGGCAACTCCTTCTCCTGCCATGCGGAACGGTTTTTTGCCGTTGGGAGTGTCTGGCCCGTCAGCAGCATTCGGCACATCAGGAGTGTCGTGTCCTGTCCACTTCTTTTTGGCCTCATCCCACCATATGAGGGCATTCTTTTTGTCAAAAGGCTGCCCCTTTGCATCGCATGATGCACGGTTGTAGAGAATCTTCATATTTCCCGGCCAGCTCCATGCAAAGCCCGGATAGATGCCGAGGCCGCTCGGATCTGTTTTGTTGTCTTTGCGCTTTGACAGATTTTTGCCTTCTGCATAAACTCCAGCATAAACCCAGCATCCTGATGATGTTGAGCCATCAGCCTGAAGTTCAGCAATGCCTTTAACATGTTCGCCGGTCTTAAAGTTTCTGCCGTTGATTTCCTGCAGCAGGGCCTCATACATATTGTTTTTCGGATAGTTCCAGACAGCGCGTTTGAATATCTGGTCTTTCTCAGCAGTGGAGCCTGCATACAGGCTGCGTAGTTTATTGAAGATCAAGTCCATCATCTCGATGTCTGTCTTTGATTCACCAACAGGAGCTATCTTTGTATAACACCACTGCACCAGACGGCCTGAGTTGCTCTTTGAGCCCTCTTTTTCGAGGAATGATGCAGCTGGAAGGAACACAACTTCCGTGTTTATCCTCTTTGGATCGCAGCCCGGCTTCTCCCAGAAGGATGCTGTTTCTGTCATAAACGGATCAGCTACAACAAGCATATCGAGCTTGCTGAGCGCATCATGCACAAGATTCAGATTGGGGTTGGTCACCATCGGGTTCTGGCCCATTACATACAGCATCTTTACCTTGCCTTCAAGCGCAGCATCGAATATCTTGAAGATCGAGTAGTTCTCTTTTGCGTTCTTCTTCGGCAACCATCCGTAGCCGAAATCATTCTCAGGTGTC
>JAJFVG010000083.1 GCA_021371915.1 Nitrospiraceae bacterium | reverse complement strand
GCATTTACGATGCAAAAGAAGCCAAAGGGTTCATCAAAAGGATTTGAGAGCTGATGAACCGTATCAGGCGATATGTAGATGGTATCCAGATAGCTCACCTTATAGTTTTTTTTGCCGAGCCTTACTCTGCCAGCGCCATTTATCACAATAACCACATGCTCATGCCTGTGAAGCTCAAGGCTGCTTCTGCCTCCGGGTGCTATTTCAAAATATCTCAGATGAAATTTTGTGCTTTCGCCTTTTGCACCGACCATCACATTTCTGGATATGTCAGACCATCCGCCCATTGCGATGTCCTTGTACTTTTCGGGCTTAAGGCCTTTCCAACTGCATTTTCCAGAGTGTCTGATTATCCTTGAGGTGTTGTCAGTTGAGTGTTTGACAGGGCTTTGCCAGTCGCATGAAGCATGGGCTTTTTGAGTAATCTTTTTAGTTGGCATGAGAAATAGTATAAATCAATTATTTCTGACTTTTAAAGGGCTTGCAATACAAATATTGCTTAAATCAAGAAAAAACCATTATGCACGATAACAAATATCATACATAATCAATATGGAGGGTATTATGTCACGCGGAGTCGGCGCACTGCCGGAAGTGCTCAAGGTCGGCACAAACGAACTTGAGGTTATTGTTTTTAGAATGTACAGCTCTCTTCCTGATGGTACGATTGAGTCGCAGGAGTACGGAATAAATGTAGCAAAGGTCAGAGAAATAATACCGATCCCGGTTCTTACAAAAGTGCCTGACATGCCCGTATACGCTGAAGCCCTTGCGCATGTGCGCGGCGAGGTTGTGCCGATAGTCGACCTGGGCAAATGGATGAAGATTGACCCTCCTGCGCAAATGCATATAAAGCCCAAGGTTGTTGTGCTAGAAATGCTGGCTACGACAATAGGCATGATAGTGCATGATGTTGAGAGGATCAGGCGCATAAAGTGGACTCAGATACAGCCTCCGCCTGCTCTGCTGCAGGCAAAACATAGCGGCAGGGTTACAGGTGTGACAAAGCTGGAAGAGAGAGAAGATGCGCCGCTGCTCCTCATACTCGACCTTGAGAGCGTTATATCAGAGATCGGTATGCTCTCGACAAAAAAAGAGTCAGCTGCCGGAGAGATGGCTCATGTGAGCGAACGCAAATTCAAAGGCACTGTGCTTATAGCGGATGACTCTGCTGTTGCGCGCAGAATCCTCAGGGACATACTCGAAGGTATAGGTCTGCATGTGATGGAAGCCATTGACGGAAGCAAGGCACTCGATATATTGAATGATTTTGCTGTCAGGGCTGGCGATAATCCTGTAACAGACTATCTGCAGCTTATAATCTCTGATGTTGAAATGCCTGAGATGGATGGCCTGACATTCACAAAAAACGTAAAATCAAACGATAAGCTTAAAAATATCCCCATCATAATCAACACCTCTTTAAGCGGTGAGGAGAACAAGGAAAAGGCCAAACTGGTTGGAGCTGACAGCTATATGGTCAAGTTTGATTCATCAGTGATAATCAGCGAGGTTGATAAACTGCTTGTCAGAAAGTGATTATTGATTTCAGGGAATCCTTTGCAGCGGTCGTGAGCCTATAGGCTTCGGCCGTTTTTTCTATCGCAAATTTGTGTGTGACAAGTTTGTCAGCAGTAACAATCTTTTTTTCAATCAGGCCAAGCGCAGTCTTTGTGTCGTCAGGGCCGCAGGAATAACTCGACACTATCGAAATGTCTTTAAAATAGATTTCATTCGGATCTATATCGAGCTTTTCATTCGGCAGGGCTGGAGTGAAGAGAAGAACTGTACCTCCGCGTCCAGTGCATCTGATCCCCTGCTTCATTGCCTCAGCGCTGTTTGGCCCGACTATGACTATGTTTGCCAGATGCCCGGCAGTAAGCTCAGCCAGCCTCTCATGCAGGGCATCTTTTGATACATCTATCACAAAGTCAGCGCCGAATTCCAGAGCCTTGTCCAGCCTGTATTTAACTTTGTCAGCAGCAATAATTCTGCCGGCGCCAAACTCCCTTGCCATAAGCACATGCATCTGCCCCATAACACCAAGACCGATTATAAGGATGGTGTCACCCTTTTTAATTCCTGAGCGCTTGAGCGATTTGACCACACATGCAACAGGCTCTACAAGACAGCCGTCTTCAAAAGATACAGAATCAGGAAGCACGAGAGTGTCATTCAGAAGATTTGTCTCTGGTATCAGGATATATTCAGCAAT
>JAJFVG010000056.1 GCA_021371915.1 Nitrospiraceae bacterium | reverse complement strand
GCGAAACTCCGTGCCAAAGAACTCAGGGTCGCGGATAAAGTAAAGTTCATACATGGCGATGCTGCCGGCTATGTCTCTGACGACAAGGTCAGTGTGGCAGCCTGTGTTGGTGCCACTTGGATCGGTGGGGGAGTTTCAGGCACTATCGAACTTCTGGCGCAGAGCCTAGGCGCCGGTGGGATCATCCTTATCGGTGAACCCTACTGGCGGCAGTTGCCACCTACGGAAGATGTTGCCAAAGCGTGCCTTGCTAACTCGATCTCCGACTTCCTCACGCTTCCAGGGCTTCTGGCATCTTTCAACCATCTCGGTTACGACGTTGTTGAAATGGTTTTGGCTGACCAGGATGGCTGGGACAGATATGAGGCAGCCAAATGGCTCACCATGCGCCGATGGCTTGAAGCCAATACCAGACGACGATTTAGCGAAAGAAATTCGAGCTAAACTGACCTCTGAGCCCGAGCGCTATGCTGCTTACACACGTGAATACCTGGGCTGGGGTGTGTTCGCGCTGATGCCGCGGTGATTAGGGGTTGCCGGGCGACTTATAAAGAAAACAGAAAATAGAGCCGTCACATTTAAAGTTTATGCGCCGCAAAAACAATCTCCACAAAATCCTCTCTGCCATATTTGATTGTTTTATAATATTTTTCTTGACTGTGATATCGTTGTTTTTTATAATCTATCTTGATGTTGATAAATTTAAAAGAGAATGTTAGCCATATAAACCAACCAGCAGGATGAAGAAAATTGCCAGTTCTAGATTTCAAAGAAATTTCTGAAGCACATAAAGGCACAGGCCTCCAGGATACGTTTGAGTTGTTTGCGCGCGACTTCCTGTCATTTATTGGCTATAAGATTCTATCTGACCCAGATCGTGGCGCAGATGGAGGAATTGACCTACTAGTAGAAGAACGAAGAACCGGAGTTGGTGGGGAGACTCTTGTTAAGTGGCTAGTAAGCTGCAAGCACAAAGCACACAGTGGTAATTCGGTATCACCAAAAGATGATGCGAATATACGAGACAGAGTAGAGGCTAATGGCTGCCAAGGATTTATCGGCTTTTATTCAACACTTGCAAGCTCCAGTCTATATACAAATCTAGAAGGCATGAAGGGAAAATTCGAGTCTCAAATATTTGATAGGGAAAAAATTGAAGCGAAACTGATCCATTCAGCTAAAGGCCTAATGATTGCTGAAAGATACTTCCCGCAATCATTAGAAGGATGGAAAACAGAGAATCCTCAACCGGCTAAATTATTTGTTGAAAAACCAAGCCTAAAGTGTAAAGTGTGTAATAAAGAACTATTGGAACAAGTGGACCCCGGTGTCATCCAGTTATGGTCTCGTATGCGCAAGGATTATGAAAATGAACCAGAGCATTTTGAATACGTCTCTTGGACATGCAGAGGGCATTGTGATGATGTGCTTACGCGTTATATTAGGGGTCAGAACAAGAATCTAATTGATGGGTGGGAAGATATATCAGATGTAATGATGCCAACCATTTTCATCAAGTGGATCATGAGCATAATGAATAAACAGATGTCCGGCGTTGGATACTCAGACGAGGCTTTTAAGAACCTAAAAGAATTTTTACTACAAGTCTTTCCGTATGTTTCAAGGCATCTTACCGAGAAAGAGAAAGAGATAGTCAAGTCACGTATAAAGATCCCATCCTATTTGGGTGGCCTAAGTTATGAAGACTAACAAGGGGTAATTAAGGACGCATGTATTAACTAAGTAATCAATTAACTCTTTTTTGAGTTTATCAAAAGGCGTTTTATAATTTAATCCCTTATGCCACGGCTAATAAATAGGCAACCCCTCGAAATAGACCTGGATATTTTCATTTTGTCTTGACACAGCGATAGCCTGTCCCTTGAGAATATATACGCTACTTGAATTATTAAGCCAAATACATTAAGTTAGTTATTATCCGGCTCATTCAAGCGGCACAAGCGATACTAAAGGGGGAAATAATGACAGTGAGCAAAGGGCAGAACCTGCAGGACGGGTTTCTGAACCAGGTTAGGAAGGAGAAGATTCCTGTTGTTATTTATCTGGCAAATGGAGTGCGCCTTAAGGGCGTTATAAAGGGTTTTGACAATTTTGTTGTGCTTCTTAAAGAGGCAAATGAACAGCTTGTGTACAAACATGCCATTTCCACAATAGTGCCTGAAAAGCCGGTTGACCTCAGGGTTACAGAACCCGAGGCCTAGGCTGCGAACCAATAAAAAGGATAATTAGCGGAGGTAATTAATAATGCTTCAGTCTATGAGAAAACACGCGAGATTCTTCTATGTCCTGTTTTTTATTGTCATATTATCATTCGTATTCTGGGGCATAGGCACGGTTGATCAGGACAAAGGCTCTTTTGTGGCTGAGATCGGCAACATCAAGATCTCGCAGGAAGAGTACTGGCGCTCGTATGAGAGAATGAGGGAGTTTTACAGGGAGATGAACAAGGGCCAGTTCACTGAAGAGATGGAAAAGAAGATGAAGCTCAAGGAATCGCTTCTGAACGCCATGGTTGAGGACAAGGTTTTGCTGATAGCAGCCCAGAGGCTTGGTGTGGCGGTTTCTGAAAAAGAGCTCAAAGACGCGATCACCACAGACCCCCAGTTCATGAGGGACGGCATATTCAGGCAGGATGTATACTTCAGGGCGCTTCAGTTGATGAGGATGACTCCTGAAATCTATGAAACAAAGCTAAAACAGCAGCTGACAGCCCTGAAGATGAAGAGGCTTATCTGGACAACTGTTGATACTGCAAGCAATGACGCGCTCGCCTCTGCGCTGGCCAAGAATGACCAGGCAGCCCTTGAGCAGCTGCTCTTCAGCAAAAGGAACATGGCTGTTAAGTCTTATGTCGAGAGCTTGAAAAACAGCATGAAGGTTAAGATAAATAAAGATCTCATATCCTAAAATCCGGCATAAAAATGGTATAATTTCCTTTAATCTTTTTTTGAAGGAGCGCCTGTATGCTTGATGACAAGATTGCCGCCGGATTAACATTCGATGATGTACTGCTTGTGCCTTGCAAATCGGATGTCCTGCCAGTAGAAGTTGAAGTTGGCACAAACCTTACCAGAAACATAAAGCTCAATATACCGATCATAAGCGCTGCCATGGACACTGTTACCGAGGCAGCGCTTGCAATAGCCCTGGCCCGCGAAGGCGGCCTCGGCATAGTCCACAGGGCCATGCCGCCGGAGAAACAGGCTCTGGAGATAGACAAGGTCAAAAAATCTGAAAGCGGCATGATAGTTGACCCAATTACAGTGGAGCCTGACACACTCATCGCAGGGGCTCTCAAACTGATGGAGCAGTACAAGATATCAGGAGTGCCGGTAACAAAAAGCGGCAAGCTGGTCGGCATACTTACTAATAGGGATCTGAGGTTTGAGACCAATCTCAAAAAGAAGGTCTCTGAGGTGATGACAAAAGATCGCCTTATAACCGGCTCGGTCGGCACCACACTCGAAAAGGCAAAAGAGATACTCCATACCTATAAAATCGAAAAGCTCCCGATAGTTGACAAGGCAAACAACCTCAAAGGACTAATCACAATAAAGGACATAGAGAAGAGAAGAAAGTACCCCAGCGCTTGCAAGGACAAGCTCGGCAGACTCAGGGTCGGCGCTGCTGTTGGCGTGGGTGAAGAGGCCATGATAAGGGCAGAGATGCTTGTAAAGTCCGGAGTTGACCTTATAGCCATTGATACGGCGCATGGTCACTCAAAGGCTGTTCTTGATACTCTAAAAAACCTGAAGAAAAAGTTTGATGTTGATGTAATAGCAGGCAACATCGCAACTTCCGAGGCTGCTGCTGACCTGATAAGGGCAGGAGCGGATGCGATAAAGATCGGAATAGGCCCTGGCTCTATCTGCACAACAAGGATAGTTGCCGGAGCCGGAGTGCCGCAGCTCACTGCAATAAAAAATTGCTGGTCAGTGGCATCAAAGAACAAAATACCGCTCGTTGCTGACGGCGGCATCAAGTATTCAGGCGACATTACAAAGGCGCTCGCAGCAGGAGCTGACTGCGTGATGATAGGCAGCCTGTTTGCAGGCACGGATGAATCTCCAGGCGAGTTGGTGCTGTATCAGGGCAGGAGCTACAAGGTCTACCGCGGTATGGGTTCGCTCGGAGCGATGGAACAGGGCGCAAAAGATAGGTATGGACAGCAGGGTGTTGAACGCGAAAAACTTGTTCCTGACGGCGTTGAAGGCAGGGTTCCGAACAAGGGTCCGCTCTCCAAGAGCGTGCACCAGCTTGTGGGCGGTCTGCGCTCAGGCATGGGATACTGCGGTGCAGGAAACCTCAAAGAGCTGCGCACAAGGGCCAAGTTTATACAGATAACAAATGCTGGCCTCAAAGAGAGCCATGTGCATGATGTGACAATAACAAGAGAAGCGCCAAACTATACAGTAGAAAATTAGAAAGGTAACAGCGGATAAAATATGGCTGAACTCGACAAAATACTTATTCTTGACTTTGGTTCGCAATACACACAGCTTATAGCGCGGCGTATAAGAGAAGGGCATGTATATTCGGAAATAGTGCCGTTTAATGTGTCCATGCAGAAGATCAGGGAGTTTCAGCCAAAGGGCATAGTGCTCTCCGGCGGGCCTTCGAGCGTGTATGATGAATCCGCGCCGCTTCCTGATCCTGAGATCTTCAAGCTCGGCCTGCCTGTGCTCGGCATCTGCTACGGAATGCAGCTTATGGCGCATACGCTTGGCGGTACAGTGGCAAAGGCCCTAAAGCGTGAATACGGCAAGGCAGAGCTGACTGTTGATGATGAGAGCGACCTGCTCTGGGGACTCATGCAGAAGTCAAAGGTATGGATGAGTCACGGAGACAGGATAGAGAAGCTGCCTGAAGGCTTCAGGGCGATCGGTCATACGGACAACTCGCCTGTTGCAGCAATGGCTGATCCAAAGAGAAAGTTCTATGCAATGCAGTTCCATCCGGAGGTTGTGCATACTGACGAAGGCACAAGAATACTCCAGAACTTTATCTATCAGATATGCGGATGCAGGCCCAACTGGGAGATGAGTTCATTCATTGAGTGGTCTGTAAATGAGATCAGGCAGAAGGTGGGAGACCGCACTGTGATATGCGCTCTGAGCGGAGGGGTGGACTCATCTGTTGTGGCCCTACTGCTGCATAAGGCGATAGGCAACAGGCTCACCTGCATATTCGTTGACAATGGAGTCCTCAGAAAGGGTGAATCCGATAAAGTCAAAAAGACATTTCAGGACCACTTCCATATAAAACTGATACATATTGATGCGATAGACCGCTTTATGCAGAAGCTCTCAGGAGTGACAGACCCTGAGAAGAAGAGAAAGATAATAGGCAATGAATTTATTGCCGTGTTTGAAGAAGAGGCAAAAAAGATCAAAGATGCGCACTTTCTTGCGCAGGGCACTCTCTATCCTGATGTGATAGAGAGCGTATCCTTCAAAGGCCCATCTGCTGTGATAAAGAGCCACCACAATGTCGGCGGCCTGCCTGAGAAGATGAATCTCAAGCTCATCGAACCGCTCAGAGAGCTCTTCAAGGATGAGGTGCGCGAGCTTGGAGAAGAGCTCGGCCTGCCCACTGAGATAGCATGGAGACATCCGTTCCCCGGCCCTGGCCTTGCCATAAGGTGCATAGGCGAAGTAACAAAAGAAAAGCTTGATGTGCTGCGCGAGGCTGATGCCATAGTGCTTGAAGAGATAAAGGCAGCGGGACTTTACCGCGAAATATGGCAGGTCTTTGCAGTGATACTGCCGATACAGAGCGTGGGCGTTATGGGTGATGAACGCACATACGAAAATGTTGTGGCAGTAAGGGCTGTGACGAGCCTCGACGGCATGACAGCTGACTGGGCAAAACTTCCATACGATGTTATGGGCCGCATATCCAGCAGGATCATCAATGAAGTGAAGGGCGTAAACAGGGTGGTCTATGACATCACATCAAAGCCTCCAGGCACCATTGAGTGGGAATAACAGCCAATGGACCTGAAGGCTTACATTGAAGATAGAAAGAATATTGTTGACGGTTTTATTGAATCATACTTCAGTACACAACCCGTCAGACCTGGCGCACTTCAACAATCCATAGTCTACTCTCTTTCAGCAGGCGGCAAGAGGATAAGGCCTGTGCTCTGCATGGCTGCGTATGAGATATTCGGCGGCAGGCCGAAGGATGTTGCGGGCTTTGCGACTGCTCTTGAGTTTATACACACCTACTCGCTCATACATGATGACCTGCCTGCAATGGATGACGATGACCTTAGGCGCGGCAAACCGACGAACCATAAGGTCTTCGGCGAGGGCATGGCTATACTGGCAGGCGATGCGCTGCTTACAGAGGCATTCAGCCTTATTACTGATCCATCAATAAATCAGCTTCAGCTCAAGGCTTCTTCAATAGTAAAACTTGCGCGGGAGATATCCATAGCATCAGGAGCGCATGGCATGGTCGGCGGACAGGCTCAGGATCTGCTGTCTGAAGATGCAGAGCCTGATGAAGACACGCTTTCGTTTATTCATCATCACAAGACAGCAGCGCTCATAACAGCCTCTGTACGGTCCGGAGGCATACTCGCCATGGCGGATGAGCAGGCCATGACGCGCCTCACCAGATACGGCAACAGCATAGGCCTGGCCTTCCAGGTTACCGATGATATACTTGATGTAGAGGGCACAACAGAGCAGCTTGGCAAACCCAAAGGCTCTGATGAAAAGATGAAGAAGATGACCTACCCCAAGCTCTACGGCATTGAGGAGTCCCGCCGCAAAGCACAGGCACTGGTTGACAGTGCTGTTGAAGCGCTCTCTGTATTTGACAGCAAGGCTGATCCGCTCAGAGAGATTGCACGCTATCTGCTCATACGACAGAGCTGAAAATAGCGCGCCAGAGGTATCCTGAAGATGTATTTGGAAAATATAGAGTCTCCTGCTGACCTTAAAAAGCTGACGATCGAGCAGCTCTCCTGCCTTGCTGATGAGATACGCACTGCTGTAATCGAAAGGACCGCGCTCAACGGCGGACATCTTGCATCAAACCTCGGAGTTGTTGAACTCACAATAGCGCTGCATTACATCTTTGATTCTCCGCATGACAAATTCATTTGGGATGTGGGCCACCAGTCTTACGTGCATAAGCTGCTCACAGGCAGGCAGAAGCTCTTTCATACACTCAGAAAACATGGCGGCATATCAGGCTTTCCCAAAATATCAGAGAGCGCTTATGACGCATTCGGCACAGGCCACAGCTCAACATCAATATCAGCAGCGCTCGGCATTGCAGAGGCGCGCGACAGGCTGAACGAAAAGTTCAAGGTGGTGGCAGTAATAGGCGACGGAGCTCTGTCAGGCGGGCTGGCATTTGAGGGGCTGAACCACGCAGGCCATCTCAAGAAGGATATGATAGTAATACTCAATGACAATGAGATGTCCATTTCCCCGAATGTGGGCGCTGTCTCATCATACTTAAGCAAAATACTCACGAGCGATTTCTACAAAAAGTTCAAAAAAGAGACAAAGGCATTTCTCGAAAATATCCCGCGCATAGGCGAATTAGTCGCAAGGATAGCGCTCAAGGCAGAGGGAAGCTTAAAGGGATTCATCCTGCCAGGCGCACTCTTTGAAGACCTTGGGTTCAACTATATCGGCCCGATCGATGGGCATGACATAATGCTTTTGACAGAGACATTCAAGAGGATAAAAGAGATCAGCGGGCCGCTGATAATACATGTGGTAACGCAAAAAGGGCGCGGGTATAAATTTTCAGAAGACGATCCATGCGGTTTTCATGGGGTAGGGCCGTTTGTCAAAGAGACCGGGGTATCCATAAAAATTGAGTCATCCTGCGCATTGGATGATACAAAGAGCCGGCTTCAGAAGCTGCGTCCATGCTCGAGCATGAGCGGGGTCTTTGGCAGGGCGCTCACAAGTCTGGCAGAAAATGACAGCAGGATATCAGCTGTTACAGCTGCCATGAAAGAGGGCACAGGACTTTCGTGTTTTGCTGAAAAATTTCCTCAAAGGATATACGATGTGGGAATAGCTGAGGGCCATGCTGTCACATTTTCAGCAGGTCTCGCAACGCGCGGGTTAAAGCCTGTCATTGCGGTGTATTCCACGTTTATACAAAGAGCGGTTGATGAGGTTGTGCATGATGTCTGCCTGCAAAATCTGCCTGTGGTATTCGCAATAGACAGGGCAGGCTTAGTCGGCGAGGATGGGCCTACCCATCACGGCGTTTTCGACATCCCGCTGCTCAGAAGCATTCCCAACATAACGATGATGTCTCCTGCTGACGGATCAGAGCTTGCCGCAATGCTCGAACTGGCGCTTAATCTGAACAGTCCTTGCGCCATAAGATACCCGCGGGCAAAGGCATTTGATATTGACCTGCCGGGGTTCAAGCGTGAAATAGCATTGGGCAAAGGGGCGCTTTTGTCTGACGGCAGCGATGCCGCTATAATAGCGCTCGGCAATATGGTGCTGCCTGCGCTCAAGGCAGCATTTATGCTCAGGGAAGAAGGGCTGCATGTTGCTGTTGCTGATGCACGATTCATAAAGCCGCTGGATGAAGAACTGATACTCGGCCTTGCCACGAGAACAGGAAAGATCATCACCATCGAGGACGGCAGCATTGCAGGTGGATTCGGCTCAGCTGTTCTTGAACTGTTAAACAAATCAGGCATGGAGAATGTCTCTGTAAAAATTCTCGGAATAGGCGATGAGTTTGTTGAGCATGGGCCGCAGGCCCTGCTGATGCAGCAGTGCGGACTGGACGAAGGCAGCATATGCAATACAGTCCGTGATTTTGTGAGTAAAACTGCAACAGTAAAAAAAGCCGGATAGCCGTATTTATTAATCTCATGAAAGAGCGTCTTGATAAAATCATTGTTATGCGCGGACTCACAGAGAGCCGCGAGCGCGCCAGCGCCCTGATAATGGAGGGCAAGGTGCTTGTCAACGCCATGCCCGCAACAAAGGCAGGCATGATGGTCAGTGACGATGCTGTGATAGAGCTGAAGGGCCAGGATATCCCGTTTGTGAGCAGGGGAGGACTAAAGCTCGAAAAAGCGCTTGATGAGTTCAGCATAAATGTCGAGTCCAAAACAGCCATGGATGTTGGTGCATCAACAGGCGGGTTTACAGACTGCCTCCTCCAGCGTGGCGCATCAAAGGTGTATGCGATAGATGTAGGATACGGACAGATGGACTGGAAGATAAGGAATGATCCGAGGGTCATACTTATAGAGCGGACCAACATAAGGCACATCGAGGATTCAAAAATACCGGACCGGATAGATATTGCTGTTATTGATGTGTCGTTCATCTCGCTCCAAAAGGTTATGCCCAGGGTTATGGATTTCCTCAAGCCTGAGGCAGAGATTGTTGCTCTGGTCAAGCCGCAGTTTGAGGTTGGCAAGGGTGAGGTTGGCAAAGGCGGCATAGTGCGTGATGACGCAAAAAGGCTTGCTGCGCTCGACAGTGTGAAGGCGTTTTGCATTGGGCTTGGTCTGGAGTACGCAGGCTCGACCGAGTCGCCGATAGCCGGGCAGAAGGGCAATAGGGAATTTCTGCTTTATCTCAGGCTCAGACGAAATCCTGTCTGAATAGTGACTGTTGCAAGGTATTTATTATCAGGCGGATTTGGTATATAATACTCATTCCCGGCAGCCGGGCTGATGGCTGCTAACTCGAAGAAGCAGTATTTAGGAGCAGGTGGAGATGAAAGATACGCCCGAATTTGTGAGTAAAGAGACATGGGACAAGGTGCTCAATTACATTGCCAGGAGTGATGAAGAGACGCCGTATTTGCTTATAGACAAGGATGTTGTGCGGGACAAGGTGAGCAGGATAGGCAAGGGCATAAGGAACTCGAAACTCTTTTATGCTGTAAAGGCAAATCCGGATGAAAATGTGCTCGGATACATAAACAGCCTCGGCGCTGGTTTTGAGATAGCATCTGAGGGAGAGCTCCGCATACTCGCTAAATTCGGAGTTGAGCCTGAGAGGATTATAACCAGCAATCCGATGAAGACATACAAGTTTTTGCAGGAGGCTGTTGATTATGGTGTTAATATGTTTTCCTATGACTCGATAGCTGAAGTCGAAAAAATGGCAAAGTATGCCCCAGGCGCTGATGTGTATGTGAGAATAGCTGTGCCGAATGAGGGCAGCGAATGGCCGCTCAGCAAAAAATTCGGGGTTGAGGTTGAAGAAGCGGTCGGTCTTTTGAAGGCTGCAAAAGAGAGTGGCCTGAATCCCATAGGCATAACATTCCATGTCGGCTCGCAATGCACCAATGTATACAACTGGAACTCAGCGCTCGAAAAGGCAAGAGAGGTTTATCAATCCGCTGAGGCGAGCGGCATAAAGCTGAAGATGGTGGACATCGGAGGCGGCTACCCGATCAAATATCTCAAGAATGTTGCTGAGATAGAGACGATCGAGGAGAAGATAGACAAGGCTGTGCGCGAGAAGTTCAGCGACGATGTCGAGATATTCATAGAGCCGGGCAGAGCGGTTATAGGAGATGCAGGTATATTTGTGAGCACTGTGACAGGCAAGGCAGTAAGGGGAGATGAAAACTGGCTCTATATAGATGTGGGTGTTTTCAACGGTCTTATGGAGAGCATAGGCGGCATAAAGTATAATTATGTTGTAGGCAGCAAAAATGATCCGAAGCTCTGGACAATAGCCGGTCCGAGCTGCGACAGCATGGATGTGATTGACAGAGAGGTGGAACTGCCTGAACCTGAGCCTGGCAATATGATACTCTTGCCGTCAACAGGCGCATATACGATTTCTTATGCTTCGGAATTCAACGGTTTTTCCATACCCAGGACGATTCTGATTTAGCGGCCGTATTTTATTTTGAAATGACCGCTCTTTCTATAGAGCATGACAGGAGGGGGTATGATCAAGTTTTTTGAGAAGGATCCTTATGCGCCCATACAGTATTCGTATGAGGTGAGCAAGATTCTCCACAGCGCCAAGAGCGATTTTCAGGAGATAATAGTAGTCGAAAACCCGCACTTCGGCAAGATGCTCATACTTGACGGCGTTGTGCAGCTGACAGAAAGGGATGAATTCTTTTATCACGAGATGCTGGTGCATGTGGTGATGCACGCGCATCCGAACCCTAAAAAGGTTGTTGTGATCGGCGGCGGAGACGGCGGCGCTGTAAGAGAGGTGCTCAAGCACGACTCTGTTGAAAAGGTTTATTTCATAGAGATTGACGAAGAGGTTATCAATGCCTCAAAGAAGTTTTTCCCGTCTGTTGCGTGCGGCATGAATGATTCGAGGGTCGAGATCAAATGCATGGACGGCGCGGAGTTTGTAAAAGACCGCGACGGAGATATCGATATTGTTATAGTCGACTCCACAGACATAATCGGCTTTGCAAAGAGCCTTTTCACAGTCGAGTTCTTCAAGTCTGTAAAGGACTGTATGACTGATGAGGGCATGTTTGTGAGTCTTTCGGAATCCCTGCACTTTCACAAGGACATAGTGATTGAGGTGCAGGAGGAGATGAAGCTTATATTCCCTGTTGTTGATCTTTATACAGCCTGCCTTACAACCTATGCAGGCAACTGGTGGACATTCTCTGCTGCATCAAAAAAGCATGATCTGAGAGAGATGAGAAGGCCGTACAAGATTGATACAAAAGTATACAGCGACGAGATACACCAGCAGTGCTTTATGCCGCCGAAGATGTACGACAAGTTGATGAAGCGCAAGCTTGACTGGTAGGAAATTTTATCTGAACGAGTGCGGCTGCCAACGCAGCCGCACTCGTTTATCAAGTCTTTTCCCTTTCTGTTTTTTCTCATATTCTTGACACATTATCCATATACTTGGTAAATTATTAGCACTCGGGGTGCGAGAGTGCTAATAATCTGCCAATCCCCGGTAAAATAGCTTGTATAACAGCTAGTTGTGATCAAAGAGATAGCTTAAAATGAACAGAAAAACGCTCGATTTAAGGACAAAACAGATACTTTTTGCAGTGGTTCAGAGCTACATAGGCAACCCTGAACCAGTAGGATCGCGTTTTGTCTCCAGAAAGTATGAGTTCGGCTGCTCCCCCGCGACAATAAGAAATGTGATGGCTGATCTTGAAGAGCTGGGGCTTTTGGCGCAGCCGCACACATCAGCAGGCAGAATACCTACTGACAAGGGTTACAGAATGTATGTTGACATGCTCCAGTCAGAAGAGGCTGCGCATAACAATCCTGATTTTGACAAGGACTTTTTTTCTTCATATACAAGCAAGCTTGAGACAATGAAGAATGATTTAAGCGGGATGTTTTCAGAGGTTACAAACACCCTGTCATCAATGTCCAGTTATATCGGGCTGGCTCTGCCTCCAAAGCCTGACCGCACCACATTCAACAGGATCGACCTTATCAAATACAGAGGGGATCACATAGTTGCAATACTCGTTACAGACGAGGGGGTGATAAAAAACAGGATCATTGGTGCAGGAAGCAATCTTGAGCAGAAGGATCTTAACAGGATAGCAGACTATCTCAACACTGAATATGGCGGCTACACCATAGATGAAATCAGAGATATACTTATTTATAGAATAAAAAAAGAGAAGGTGCTCTGGGACAATCTCATATCCAGCGCAATAAAGATATGCGAGCAGGCGCTCTCATTCAGCGATGAAGACCTCTTTGTATCGGGTTTTTATGATGTGGTCAATCTGCCTGACTTCTCCGACATATCCAGGATCAAGGATATAGCGAGGGCCATAAAAGAGAAGCACCTCATTCTCAAACTCATGAATGAGCTTTCCAATACCGAGGGAGTGCAGGTGATGATCGGCAGCGAAAACCCCATAGAGGAGCTGCGCAATCTCAGCATAGTCACATCCACCTACAAGGAAGGCGACAGAAAGATCGGTGTCGTGGCTCTGATAGGCCCAACCCGCATGAACTACACAGGGGCCATCTATATGGTGGAGAATATCGCAAGATGCATAAGCATGACGTTTGGAAGATAAGCCAAAGATGAACGAAGATTCAGGGAGGATATGATCATGAAGAAAAGAAGTGCGCCTGAACCTGCGGCAGGAGGCAGCGCTGAGAATTCCGCAAGCCACGATGCCTCTGTAGAAATAGAGGACAATAGAGAGGCTGCTGCTGATTCTTTGCATGATGAGCTTGAAGAGGCAAAGGACAAGTACCTGAGGCTTTACGCTGAGTTCGAGAACTATAAAAAGAAGGCGTTGAAGGACAGGGAAGAGCTTATCAAGTATTCGAATGAATCACTTGTCTATGAACTGCTCTCTGTAATCGATAACCTCGAGATGGCTCTGAAGCATATCGGTGATGAGAACGGAGCTCTGGAGACGCTTAAAAAGGGCGTTGAAAACACGCATCGCGAATTGTTGCGCACGCTCGAAAAATCCGGTCTGAAGGAAATAGAAGCCTCTGAAAAAACCTTTGACCCGGCGTATCACCACGCAATGTCAACAGAGGAAAATGCTGATCTTGAGCCGGACACGGTTGTTGAAGAGTTCAGGAAAGGTTACATGTACAAGGATAAGGTCTTGCGGCCTTCGTTGGTGAAGGTCTCAAAAAGGCCGTAATCAGAAAACAAAATTACACAAATTTAATACAGGAGGATCAAGATGGGAAAAGCAGTAGGCATAGACCTTGGCACCACGAATTCGGTTGTGGCTGTTGTTGTTGGAGGCGAGCCGGTTGTAATCCCCAACCAGGAAGGCAACAGGACAACTCCATCGGTTGTGGCGTTTACAGAAAAAGGGGAGAGGCTCGTAGGCCAGATAGCAAAGAGGCAGGCTATCACAAACCCTGAGAACACGATATTTTCAATAAAGAGGCTTATGGGCAGGAAGTTCAGCTCAGCAGAAGTTGAGCATGCGCGCCACAGGCTTCCGTATCACATAGTGGAGGCTTCAAACGGCGATGCCCAGGTTGAGAGCAGGGGCAAAAAATATTCACCGCCCGAGATATCAGCAATGATACTCCAGAAGCTGAAACAGGCTGCTGAAGATTATCTCGGCGAGCCGGTAACAGAAGCTGTTATCACTGTGCCGGCGTATTTTGACGACAGCCAGAGACAGGCAACAAAGGACGCAGGCAAGATCGCAGGCCTTAATGTGCTCAGGATAATAAACGAGCCCACAGCAGCAGCGCTCGCTTACGGACTCGACAAGAAAAAGGAAGAGAAGGTTGCCGTGTATGACCTGGGCGGCGGCACATTCGATATCTCTGTGCTGGAGATAGGAGAAGGCGTAATAGAGGTAAAGGCAACGAACGGAGACACATTCCTCGGAGGCGATGACTTTGACATAAAGGTTATTGACTGGCTGGTTGAGGAGTTCAAGAAGGAGCAGGGCATAGACCTCAAGCAGGACAAGATGGCGCTTCAGAGACTCAAGGAGGCTGCTGAAAGGGCAAAGATCGAGCTTTCAACAGCATCAGAAACAGAGATCAACCTGCCGTTCGTCACAGCTGACGCAACAGGCCCCAAGCATCTGCTTATGAAGCTTTCCAGATCAAAGTTCGAGCAGCTTACTGATGATCTGGTGAACAAGACCATTGAACCGTGCAAAAAGGCGCTTGCTGATGCAGGGCTCTCAACATCGAACATAGACGAGATACTGCTTGTCGGCGGACAGATCAGGGCACCCAAGGTGCAGCAGGTTGTGCAGGGATACTTCGGCAAGGAGCCGAACAAGACAGTGAACCCTGACGAGGTTGTTGCTGTCGGCGCAGCCATACAGGCCGCTGTTCTCAAAGGCGAGGTAAAAGAGGTGCTGCTACTGGACGTTACGCCGCTTTCACTCGGCATCGAGACTCTCGGCGGCATATTCACAAAGATCATCGAGAGGAATACAACAATACCTACAAAGAAGTCGCAGGTATTCTCCACAGCAGCTGACAACCAGCCTGCTGTGACCATAAAGATACATCAGGGCGAAAGAGAGATGGCTTCTGACAACAAGCTGCTTGGTCTCTTCGAGCTTGTGGGCATACCGCCTGCACCAAGAGGAATGCCCCAGATCGAAGTCTCATTCGACATCGATGCCAACGGCATACTGCATGTCTCCGCAAAAGACCTCGGCACGAGCAAGGAGCAGTCGATAAGGATAACGGCATCCAGCGGACTGAGTGATGACGAGATAAAGAAGATGACGCGCGATGCTGAAGAGCATGCTGAAGAAGACAAAAAGAAGAAACAGCTTGTTGAAGCAAAGAATGAGGCTGACACCCTCGTCTATTCAATAGAAAAATCCCTGAAAGACTATGGGGACAAAATAACGGCTGATGAGAAGAAGAGCGTTGAAGAGGCCATAGAGAAGTGCAAAAAAGTGAAGGACTCAAGCAGTGATCCCGCTGAAATCAAGGCAGCGGTTGAAGAGCTCTCCACTGCTTCTCACAAGATAGCAGAGCATGTCTACAAGGCAGCACAGGCTCAGCAGCAGGGCGCAGCAGGCGCATCTGCCGAGCAGCCCAAACAGAATGAAGAAGAGGTTGTTGAGGCTGAGTTCGAAGATGTGGACAAGGGCAAGAAAAACTGAGCATGAGAGACTACTACGGTATATTGGGAGTAGAAAGGGGAGCCTCGCCGGAAGATATTAAAAAAGCCTTCCGGCAGCTCGCCATGAAATACCACCCTGACAGAAACCAGGGCGACAAGGCAGCAGAGGAGAAGTTCAAGGAGATTAACGAGGCATACTCATGCCTCTGCGATCCTGACAAGAGAAACAACTACGACAGATTCGGCAGCGCGGACGGGTTTAACTCTGCATCAGGCTATGGATTCGGCGGAGGAGCTGCCGGCTTTGGCGACATATTCGAAGATATGTTCAGCGATATTTTCGGCTCTTTCGGCGGATTCCGCAGAGACGCTGCCACAAGGGGCTCTGACCTCAGATACAACCTGAGCCTCACCCTGCAGGAAGCTGCATTTGGAGTTGAAAAGACCATAACCATACCCAAGTGGCAGACATGCGACACATGCAGCGGCACAGGCGCTGAGCCCGGTATGCCTCCTGTAACATGTCCGCAATGCCAGGGCAGGGGCAGCGTGAGATTTCAGCAGGGATTCTTCAGCGTGTCAAAGACCTGCGGCAAATGCAGCGGCACAGGAAAGATAATCACCAACCCATGCAAAAAGTGCAACGGCAAGGGCAAGGAGAAGATAAAAAAAGAGATAGCCGTAAAAGTGCCTGCTGGAGTTGATAATGAAACAAGGCTCAAGATGACAGGCGAAGGAGACATAGGAAGCTTCGGCGGACCCTCGGGAGACCTCTACATTGTGATAGGAGTGCAGGAGCATCCTGACTTTAGAAGAGAGGGTATGAATATCTATTCAAACATAGGCATACCGTTTACCAGCGCTGTATTCGGCGCTGAGATCGATGTCCCTACGCTTAATGGCAGCTCTTCGATCAGGATACCGGCAGGCACGCAGTCCGGCAGGGAATTTGTGCTGAAAGGCAAAGGCATGCCAAAGCTCGTGAGCAATACAAGGGGGGACCAGATAGTATCGGTTTACATAGATGTGCCCAAAAAGCTCACCGAGAGGCAGAGAGAACTGCTTGAAGAGTTTGCTGTCATCAGCAATGAAAAGGCTGATGACTCATCAAAATTCAAGAGCAAGCTGAAAGACCTCTTTTCAATGTAACAGCTTAAATGTTTTTGTACGGAGGGGGCTGCGCATAAGCGCAGCCCCCTCTTTTTTGAGTCCTGTTGCAAAAAACTGTCAGCATGATATTGTTATAAATAGGAGTTACAAAATAAGACAGGGGGCCTCATGATCCATACATACGACTTTCTGAAGATGGTGCTCGACTCTGTGACAGAGCATATAGTTGTTATAGATAAAACAGGTTCGATAAAGTTTGTGAACAGGGGCTGGATTACTTTCGGCAGGCAGAATAATAGTCCGGTCAGGGATGACTGGGGTGGGATAAATTATCTCGATGTCTGCGACAGGTCTGCTGCCATGGGCGAAGAACTCGGTAAAAAAGCTGCTGAAGGCATAAGAAAAGTCATATCAAATGAGCTTTCTCTATTCTATTTCGAATACCCATGCAACAGCCCTGAAGAAAAGAGATGGTTTATGATGAGGATAACTCCATTTCAGATAAATAATGAGCATTACTATGTGATATCACACCAGAATATTACAGAGCGCAAGCTGGCTGAAGAGGCGGTAGCGAATATGGCGCGCATTGACGGGCTCACAAACATACCAAACCGCAGGACTTTTGATGAGTTTCTGTCCAGTGAATGGAAGCGCTGCGCCAGACTGAAACAGCCTTTAAGTCTCGCGATAATTGATATTGACCACTTCAAAAAACTGAATGACAGGTATGGCCACCAGACTGGAGATGAATGCCTTATCAAAATCGGAGACCTCTTGAAAAGTTTTGCACGCAGGCCTGCTGATCTCTCGGCAAGATACGGAGGTGAGGAGTTTGCGATTATCATGGGAGATACCCTGTCTGAACACGCGGCAGAACTTATGAACAGACTGCTGCAGGCTGTGGCTGATCTGAAGATTCCAAACGAAGATTCTCCTGTAAGACCTACGGTTTCTGTAAGTGTTGGGCTGGCTACTATTGTGCCTGTGGCAGGCATTACAGAAAAACAGCTTATAGAGGCTGCTGACAAACTCCTATATACAGCAAAGAAGGGCGGCAGGAATCGTGTCGCATATATAGTGGACTGAAAATCTTGACAGGCGCTTCAGTATAGTTTGTAATAGATTGCATGACAGTTTATGTGCATCCTGATGAGATCAGCAAAAAACATGGCATCCTGCTCTCTGCTGAAAAGTCGCGCTATCTTGTTACTGTGCTCAGGAGCAAAGAGGGTGATGAGATAAATGTTATTGACGGCCGTGGCAGGGCATACAGAGCCTGCATTGCATCAGCCTCCAAAAAAAATGTTTCGATCAATATTATTGAAGAAGTTTTTCCTCAAAACGAGTCCAGCATAAAAATTGTGCTCTGCCAGGGAATGCTCAAAGGCGAAAAGATGGATATGGTTATTCAGAAGGCTGTTGAGCTCGGCGCCTCAGCTGTTATCCCTCTTGTAACTGAAAGGACTATTCCAAGGCATACCGCTAAAATCAGCCGCTGGCAAAAGATAGCTGAAGAGGCAGCAGAACAGTGCGGCAGGGCTGTTGTCCCTGATATAAAGGAGCCGGCAGAGTATAAAGATTTTCTGGAAGGCCTGACCAATTACTGCGGCATAATTTTTTGGGAGCAGGGCGGCATAAAATTGAGCGAGGCATTAAAGAGGACCGTGCCGGGTAGCAGGGGCAGGTGTGAATCCTTGTATGTTGTGGTCGGTCCTGAAGGCGGGTTGAGCGAGCATGAAGTGTCTGTTGCTGAGGCAGCAGGTTTTATAAGAGTCTCGCTGGGCAAAAGAATTCTGAGGGCAGAGACAGCAGCTATTGTGGCTGTTGCAGCGGTTGGATTGATGATTGATGATATTGAAGCTCAGGCTTGTAGTTCGTGATCTAGAGCGTTTCTTATTGTCTGTGCGATTTGTGATGCTGTAAACGGCTTCTTGATGAAGTGCAGCCCTTCCACAAAATTCCCGCCTGTAAAAGGTTCTCTACCGTTGCCTGTGATAAGCACGGTCTTTATGCCTGGATATGTCTGCTTCAAAAAGTTTGCAACAGCTTCGCCGTCTATCTTTGGCAGTTCCATCTCGATAAGTGTGAGGTTTATATCAGCATTGCGGCTGGCGCATATTTCCATGGCTTCTGCCCCGTCTTTTGCCTCGAAGGTTTTATAGCCTAGAAGCTGCAGGATGTTCACTATATAAAGCCTTACATCCATCTGGTTTTCCACGACCAGCACTCCTTCTGTACCGAGCGGCAGAGACCGTATCTCTTCCCGGCTCTCTTTTATTAACGGCATTTCTTCGGTTCTCGGCAGGAATATCCTGAAAAGAGTGCCGTTGTCAGGCGAGCTGAAAACAAAGATGTCTCCTCCGCTTTGCTTGATGATGCCGTACGCAGTGGCAAGCCCGAGGCCTGTTCCCTTGCCGAACTCCTTTGTCGTGAAAAAGGGCTCGAAGATCTTGGATTTGACTTCTTCAGTCATGCCGCACCCTGTGTCGCGTATGTCGATGCATACATACCCATCATTGTTGAGTCCAGGATATTTGGCCTTGAAGTCGTTATCAGCTTTCCTGTTTGAGGTGCGTATGGTCACTGATCCGCCGGTTGGCATTGAATCGCGCGCATTGATGACGAGGTTCATGATCACCTGTTCAAGCTGTGATGTGTCTGCCCTTACACTCCATATGTCAGGAGACAGGTCAAGCGAAAGCTCTATGTTGGAACTGATCAGGGGCATGAATATTTTCGAAAGGTCGGAGATTACTGTGTTTACGCTTAATGTCTGCATCTGCATGATCTGTTTTCTGCCAAATGCGAGAAGCTGCTTTGTGAGCGCTGCTGATTTGTTGGCAGCTGCGAGAATGGCTTCAAGGTTCTTGCGCACAGGGTTATCTTCGCCGGTGCGCATGAGGGCTATCTGAGAGTATCCGATTATGGCGGTAAGATAGTTGTTGAAGTCATGCGCAATGCCGCCTGTCAGTCTTCCTATTGTCTCGATCCTCTGGGAATGAATGCGCTCCTCCTGAGCCTTTTTCTGTTCGGTTATATCTTTTGCCATCACTATGATGGCTTCTTCGTCTTCCCATCTGCCTATGCAGCTCAGATGAAGATTCCAGACGTGCTCTGTGCCGTCGGCATGGACAAGATTTATGTCATTGAACTCAGCGCTTGATGCAAGCGTTCTTGTTAAGGTCATGAACTCCTGAACAAATTTAGTGGTCTGCTCATCATCCTTGAATACTGCATAGCATAGGTCAGGAAACCTCTGGGGCATTTCTGATCCTTGAATGAGCAATTCCTCAGCCATTTTGTTTACAAGAAGCACATTGCCGCTTCTGGAGAGTATTACTATCACATTTGGAGCATTTTCAATAGCTGTTCTGAATCTGCGCTCACTGTTGATCTTCTGTGTTTCAGCAAGCTTTCTTTCGGTTATGTCTATCAGCATGGCAAGCCTGGCATTTCTGGATTCGTATTCGATGGGTTGCGATGCTATTTCAAACAGCATTATTGAGTTGTTCTTGCCTCGTATTCTCCATTCTCCGGAATGGCTCTCATCTATATTGCCCTGATCCCTTAATTTTGCTATTTTTTCAACTATTGTCTGCCTGTCTTCAGTAATGAAGAGATCCGGAAAGGGGGTAGACACCAATTCGTCTTTTGAGCAGTTGAAGAGTTCTGCTGCAGCCTGATTTACAGCGAGTATTTCGGCTTCATCAACATCATAAATAACAAAGGCCAGAGGATTGGCATCAAACAGCATCCGGTATTTGTGCTCATTTTTTGCCAGAGTTTTTGCAAACCTGGCTTTTTTCCATTGCACTATAATAAAAACAAGCAGAAGTGCTGCTATGATTATAGAGGCAATTATTATTTTTATAGTGTCTGCCCCTTTGCTGCCGGTGCCGAGCAGCCATTTTTCTTTAAGCCTGTCGAGAGTCTTTCCTCTGGACATTTCAGAAAGAGTGGAATTGAATATTTCGAGCAGTTCGGTCCTGGATTTGGCTATGGGTATTGCTATCTTGTTCTTCTCAAAGAAATTTGGACCTGTAATCCCGATTTTTATAGTAAGTTTGCCGCGGTAATATTTGTTTATAAGCGCCAGACTGTTAAGGTAGTCATTAAGCACAATATCCACTTTTTTGTCAGCAAGCGCCTGTAGGCTCTCTTCTGTGGAGTCAAATGTTTGTATGACAATATCATGAAACTTGTTTCTGAGTTCTAGAGCGTATATGTGGCCGGTGGCATCTTTTTTTACCCCTATCACCTTTCCTTCAAATCCTGAGTTCGATTGCTGATCACCTACGCGGCTGATCTTTACGATGCCTGAACTGAAATATGGATTGCTGAAGTTGAAGTGTTTTTTGCGGTCTGAATTAACGTATATAGAACCCAGCGCCACATCTGCTGCTCCCTGGCTTACTAGTGATAGCGCTTCTGAAAACTGTACAATCCGCACTTCGCAGTCCAGATTGTTTGTCCTGCAGATGATATCAAAGAGGTCTATGTCAAAGCCGGTCAGCGCGCCATTGCTGTGGTATACAAATGGCTCATATATGGCTGCAACTGCTTTTACCTTGATTCTGTCTTTTGTTTTTTGGGCATCCGCGCCCGCAGCAGTCATCAGCAGAATCAGAAATAAAACAATCAAAAAACATGTTGAGCCCTTGCCTTTCATCACTCAATTATAATACATAATATCAGTATGTTCTGCTATAATAACTGCATAATACCGAAAGGAGAACCAAGATCATAAACAGCTTGGCAAAGGCTCAAAAGGCTGCTCAGGCAGCCTCGGACAAGAAGGCAAAAGAGATAGTTATACTCAAACTCAGGGATCTTTCCGTAATCTGCGACTATTTTGTTATATGTTCAGGAGACAGCACAACGCAGGTAAAAGCAATATCCGAAAATGTCGGAAAGGTGCTTAAAGAGAAGGGTTCCAGCCCAATAGGATCAGAAGGCGAGTCCAATGCCCATTGGGTACTGATAGATTACGGAGATGTGATAGTTCATGTTTTTGAGGGTGAGACGAGAAGATACTATGAACTCGAAAAATTATGGCTCGATGCACCGAGAATAGACTTCACTGATGAAGGCAAGAATCCTGTGGGTAGGAAAGACAAAAGAACGGTATCTGGCAGAGGGCATCAATAAGTATCTTAAGATGCTGGAGCCTTTTATTCAGGTCGGGATAGTTGAGATAAAGGAAGAGAAGGACAAGCCTGCTGCCAGGGCTATGGCTGAAGAGGCAGCAAGGATATTCAAAAAGAGCTCCAGCTATTATCTTCTGGATGAGCGCGGCAGGCAGATGAATTCAACAGAGTTCGCTGAATTCATCAGGGACAGGCAGCAGACGGATTTTGTGCTTGGAGGGCCTTACGGCGTGTCGCAGGAAGTCAAGGACAGGGCAGCCGGCATGATCTCTGTTTCGCGCATGACTCTTACGCATGAGATGGCGCGGCTGGTCTTTGCGGAGCAGCTTTACAGGGCGATGACAATACTAAAAGGAAAGGGGTATCACCACTGATGGGCAAGGTCACGATTTTTTTATTTCTTGTCTTTTTGGCTGTGCTGGGATTTTTCGCTCTCGAAAACAAAGACACTGTTACTCTGAAGATACCTTTTGGCGACATGTATATGATGCCCAAAGTGGCTCTGATACTGCTGTCGACAACTGCCGGCGCGCTGGTTGTGCTCTTCATATTTTTCATCAGGGATACCAAAAATGTGATAGAAAATCTACAGTCCCAAAAGCGTCAGAAGCGGGACGAAAGGATAAACTCGCACTACTCAAAGGCCCTCAATGCAATATTCAGCAACAATGATGACGAGGCAAAAATCTCTCTTGAGGCTGTGCTGCGTGAATCACCAGACCATTTTGATGCGCTCAGGCGGCTCGGTGATATCAGCCTCAGAAACAGGGACTATCTTACTGCCAGAGATTATTACGACAGAGCAAAAGAGGTCAACCCGAAAAGTCCTGTTGCCTTACTTTCACTTGCAAATGTCATGGAAAAATTAAGGCGCTTCAGCGATGCGATAAGATATGCTGATGAGGCTCTTGATGTGGATTCATCCAATATGGCTGCCCTGCAGATGAAGAGATCGATATTGGAGCAGACCGCAAAGTGGGATGAACTGATTCCATTGCAGAAGACCATAATCAAGCTTTCACAGAATGACAAGTCCAGACAGAAACAGGAAGAAGGAATGCTTATAGGCTATAAATACGAATATGGCCGCGCAAGCCTCGAATCCAATGATATGGAAAAGGCTGAAAAGATGTTCAGGACAATCCTCAAGCTTGCGCCTGAGTTTGTGCCTGCATACCTTGGCCTTGTTGAAGCGCTGCTGGCGAAAAATGAGAGCGAAGAGGCTGTGAACTCACTTGAAAAGGCGTTTGAGCAGCTCGGCTCTATAATACTGCTTGCGAGACTGGAAGATCTTTTGATCAGCCTCGGAGAGCCAGGCAGACTGATCAGATTTTACAAAAATGCCATCTCTAAAAAACCCACAGACAACACGCTGAAGTTTCTCTTGGGCAAATTCTACTACAGGGTCGAGATGATTGAAGATGCCCTTGATATGCTCAACTCGATTGATGCGGGCATGGTTTCGACTCCCGAGTTTTACGGACTGCGCGGCGAGCTTTACAACAAGAGAAACCAGATCGCCAACGCGCTTAATGACTTCAGAAAGGCTTCTGAGTTCAGGAAGAATCTTCGTCTGCCGTACTGCTGCCCTGCATGCGGCAGCATATCTGCCGACTGGGCTGGTAGATGCCCCACCTGCCATAAATGGAACACATTCAGGCTTGATGTGTACGGCTCCTGCAGGGAATAGTCAGTGAGCAGGCAATCAGGCGCTTCATCAAACCGCGTAGCACAGCAGGAAGCAGCATTGTCGTCGCTCAAGGCGCCGCGCAAAGTGGTGCTCGACACAAGCATGTTTGTCAATCCTGACGCCAGAACAAGTCTCGGAGTTAACCCTACAGATGCTATGGAGACATTTCTGTATCTGGCCTCGCAGATCGACATGCTGGAGTTCTATATGCCGCCGTCCACATTCAACGAACTGCTCTACTTTGTGAACAAGGAGCGCATACCGGCAGAGGCGCTTCTGTTTCTGCACCAGAAGCCGCCAAAGAAGCATGAGCTCAAATTGCCTGCCATCATGATTTATGAATTCATTGAGGAGATGCGCGAGAGGGTAAACAAGGGGCTCAGGATAGCTGAAAAGGGCGTGCGTGATGCTGAAAAGAAAAAGTCAGAAGAGATCATCCCTGATGTAAGAAGAAAATACCGTGATGCGCTGCGCGAAGGAATACTCGACAGCAAAGAGGATGTTGATCTTCTGCTTCTTGCGATGGAGCTTGATGCTGTGCTGGTCTCGGCAGACCAGGGGCTTATTAAGTGGGCAGAAAAGCTGGGTGTGCAGTGGGTTTTTCCAGAGAGGTTTAAGGACTATCTGCAGGCAGCTGTAAAGTTGAGCGGAGAACGCAGCAACTCCAAACAATCAACAAAATAAGCCATACGCTAATCATTCGAAAACTATTGTGCCAAAACAGCCAGGCATATGAAAGTTCAGCTGATCAACAGGCGACCATGATGCCCAGTGAGGATGCGAAGTGCCGTCAGCGCACTTGTAGAAGTTTGCTCTCCATTTTTGCCCCTTTATTTCACCAAGCTTGCCGGCATACTTTTCAAGCAGCTCAAATGGAATGAAGAACTCAATAATCCATACTGTCTGCTCCTGAATCTCAGGCTCGATAATCTCGGGCATTGAGTGATAAACACGCACCTTGCTGCCGTCTTCTTTTGGCAGCGGCGTGAACTCCCTGAATCCTTCAGGAGTGCGCTCCGGGTTTGTTATATAGCTGGCGAGCAGTGCCCCGCCGCAGTTGAATTCAAAATTGAAGTAGCCTGCATCAGCTTTGGGCTTTACAAAAAACTCCACGCAGCTGTCTTTGTAAACAGGAGACATGTAGTCTTTGTGCGCACAGCGGACGTAGTTATCTTCAACCCTGAAAATGCCATGTATTCCTTCTGTTGAGTAGAGCAGTTTGATCTTTGTTTTCGGCCGGTGAGCGCTGCTCTCCGGCCGAAAACATGAGATGTCAGCAATAATCGCTTGATTCCATACATCAGCATCCCATTGTCCGTTTATACCAGCGGATCTTGTGATTTTTTTAACAATATATGTTGGTTTAGTATCAGTATAAGATGACATGGCAATAAGCAGTTTTATGTTTTTGAATTATAGCTCAATTATTGATAATGCGGGAAGCAGGTTAATAAAAAGAGTGCGGAGCCATAGGCTCCGCACTCTTTTTAAAATACAGGTGTATGGTTAACTTCTCATCTTCTTTCTGAGTAATGCTGCTCCAGCGAGACCCGCACCCAAAAGAATAATCGTTGATGGCTCAGGCACAGGGTTGGTGTCAGCACCCTTCCTGTCTGAAAGCATTGCGTAATCAAAACCGTAGAAATCAGAAGAGTTATGACGGTCAATAACAATTATCAATTCGCCAGTTGAATTGATTGAATCTATGACATCCTGCTGCAAGTCAAAGAAACGAACTTTTGTATGAGGGAATCCGTCATTAAAAGCCCAGTTCTGAACTATGCCGTTGTAGGTTACAAGGACTGCTCCAAAGGTTGATGCCTGGAAGTCTGCCATGTCAAACCACATGCTGCCTTCAGTCCAACCACTGCTGAGACCAGCGAAGGTGAATGTGGCAACGGTTCCAGGCTGAGGTCCATATCCGGGATGGGTTGTGCTATATGTGTCAGTGTATTGTGCGCCGTTAGTAGCGTTTTTTTCAGCTGTACTGCGTCCATCAAAGTTGGCTGTAGATCCATTGAAATTATGGTCGCCATTGTCAGGTATACCGACTCC
>JAJFVG010000042.1 GCA_021371915.1 Nitrospiraceae bacterium | reverse complement strand
GCTGAATACAAGCGCCAGGAGTGTCAGCAGGGCAGGCAGGGCAGTATCTCTTTCCGCCAAGGAGTACAATCTGCTCGAATATCTTGCGATGAACAAAGACAGGGTTATAAATAGAGCCGAGCTGACTGAACACATCTATGATTCCGAGTTCGATCTTGACAGCAATATAATAGATGTCTACATAAACTACCTTAGAAACAAAATAGACAAGGGATTTGAGAAGAAGCTCATCCATACTGTAAGAGGCGCTGGTTATGTTTTGAGGCTGCCTGAATGATTCGCATGTTCCAGTCTATAAAAGCACGGCTCTTTATTTTTATATTTGTCTCAATATCTGCTCTTTTGATCGGCTCAGGATTCTTTGTCTACAATGAAGTGAAGAATATGCTTATCGCATCTGTTGATGAGGGGCTTCACTCTGACATACAGGTTTTTACTGGCCTTCTCAGAGAAAATCGGGGCAGGGTCGAATTTGAATTCAGCGAAGTTGTTTCCGGTGATTACGCAATACCACGCTTAGGCCATTATTACAAAATCATGTCCAGCGGCAAGGTTATAGCAGCATCTCCGTCGCTTGTTGATCCTGACTTTCAGTTTCACATAAAGAAAGATTCATCATCCTTCCAGGATGAGAATGCTGCTGCATTTACTTCGGATGGTCCGGATGGCGAGCCTGTAAGGGTTATCAGGCAGGAGATCAGGATCTTTGATTCAGCTGTCACTCTCATAGCAGCCAGGAGCGTTGCAGAGAGCCAGGCAATGATGCACAAGTTCAGGATATTCCTGATCATTGTCATTTTGGGCAGCATTGGTCTTATAGCATTTGCAGGACTGGCTATTGTGCGTCAGGGACTCAAACCGCTTTACGATTTTGCATCAGAAGTAAAACGCATTACCCATCAGACACTCGGTAAGCGTATGAATGATGAAGCTCAATGCAGTGAGCTAAAGGCGCTCAGCCAGTCATTCAATGACATGCTTGACCGCCTTCAGAAGTCTTTTGAAGCAGAAAAGAGGATTGTTTCTGACGCATCGCATCAGCTTAAAACTCCTGTTGCCGTAATAAGAAGCCAGTGCGATGTGATGCTGCAAAAGAGCAGGTCTGCTGCGGAATATGTTGATGCCCTTCAGTCCATAAAGACTGTTTCAGGACGCATGGGAGAGATTATCAGGGACATGCTCTCGCTCGCCCAACTCGACTCGGGAGTACTCGGCCCATCAAGATTTACTCGTGTTGATCTTGAGAAATGCATCAGGGATGCAGCGGGTCTTGCCAGACTGCTTGCGCAGGACAAGGGAATAAGTCTCTCTGTAGTTGTGGACAGGCTGCCTGAGATAAACGGCAGCAGCGAGCGCCTTATCGAGGCATTTCTGAACATTATCGAAAACGCAATCCGCTATAACCGCGAGCATGGTTCGGTTGTTGTCTCTGCATCATATTCAGACGGCAATGCTGTAATAAAGGTTATGGATACTGGTATGGGCATAAGTGTATCGGAGAGAGAAAAAATCTTTGGCCGCTTTTATCGAGCGGATTCAGCAGGAAGATTGGAAGGCACAGGCCTTGGGTTGAGCATTGCAAAGGCTGTGATAGATGCGCATGGCGGGGATATCAAAGTGCAGAGCGAGGAAGGAAAAGGCAGTGAATTTGTTATCAGCCTGCCTGTAAGCGCTGATTGAATTGCGCCGGATCAGCCAGGGCGCTTTAAATCTGGATTTATTTCTATTGTTTGTTGGAGAATATCAGAAGCACTAATTTATAAATTCCGGAGGTTGTTATGAAGAGAATTCTGATTTCTGCAATGCTGGTTGCAGCAATGTTTTTTGTCTGCGGTTCAGCATACAAAGACAACACAGACTACAAGGGAGTGAGGGTTGAACAGGATGACAGCAGGTACAAGGACATTCGCATACCCGATCCTGCTGACTATCCGAATTCAGCCAATTTTTACGGCACTGTAAAGAAGATGAGCGCCAAAAAGCCTTCAATCTGGAAGATAGGCGACAGGGATGTTACGGTAACAGCCAAGACATCGATTATCCAGAAGAACGGCAAGGTTGCTGAAGGCGCTTATGTATGGGTGGAAGGAAAACTGAAGAACAATGTTTTTGTTGCCAGCAAGATAGAGGCTAACAGATACGGCAGCAGGACAGGCCAGAAGCCGTTCCCTCCATCAGAGGAAAAACTATACGGGCTTGTTGAGACTGTTTCACAGGGCGAGCCTGCGGTATGGACGATCAAAGGCGCATCCATAATAGTCTCGAAGCATACCAAAATAATCGAATCAAACGGCAAGGCAGGAGTAGGCGCTTATATAGGAATTACAGGAAAAACTTCCGGCAATGATTTTGTCGCTGAGAAGATAGAGACTCTGAAAAATCCGTGGGGCAGCGTAAAAAAATAGGATACGAAGTTCATTTGATGGTGGTTTTTTTTGATTTGGCAGACAGTTTGACAGGCTGTCTGCCAAAGTCTTATCATAATAACTCATTAAAGCGGCCAAATCTGCCGCGGTAATCACATTTCACCATTTACAGAAGGGGATGCAAACATCATGAACGGCAAGAAAAACATGTTGAACCTCGGACTTCCAAAGGGCAGTCTTCAGGAATCCACACTCAGGCTTTTTAAAAAGGCAGGATACCATGTGACAGTATCTTCAAGGTCATACTATCCTGTGTTTGATGATACAGAGATAACATCAATGCTCATAAGGGCGCAGGAGATGGCCAGGTATGTTGAGGACGGAGTGCTCGATTGCGGCCTTACCGGCAAAGACTGGATACTTGAGCAGAATGCGGATGTTATAGAGGTGGCGGAGCTTAACTATGCAAAAGAGGGCTTCAGGCCTGTAAGATGGGTTGTGGCTGTGCCGAATGACTCAAAGATAAAGTCTGTAAAAGACCTCAACGGCAAGAGAATAGCTACAGAGCTTGTTGGCTACACAAAGAGGTATCTCAAGAGCAAAGGGGTTAAGGCTGAGGTCGATTTTTCCTGGGGAGCAACAGAGGTGAAGCCGCCTTTTCTGGCTGATGCGATTGTTGAGCTTACAGAGACAGGCAGTTCACTCAGGGCAAACAACCTGAGGATAGTAGAGACACTTACAGAGTCTACAACCCGCTTTATTGCAAACAAAAAGGCATGGCAGGACAAGTTCAAGAGGCAGAAGATGGAGAATCTGGCAATGCTGCTCAAGGGAGCACTTGCTGCTGAAGAAAAGGTCGGACTCAAGATGAATGTGCCTGAGAAGTCATTTAAAAAGGTTATGAGTCTGCTTTCTGCAATGCATTCTCCAACAGTATCACAGCTCTCTGACAGAGGCTGGTATGCCGTAGATGTGGTTATTGACGAAAGGACCGTAAGGGACATAATACCAAAGCTCAAGTCAGCAGGCGCTTCTGGCATAGTGGAGTACCAGCTTAACAAGGTTATCCCATAGGGTAGATAAATTGTCAGAGCATGGAATTTGATTTGAGCGGACTTCGGCGGTCTTGGCGTGCCATGGATGGCAAAGCAGGCTGGCGCAGCCTCGGAGAATGGCTTGGAAGCCATTCGAGAATGAGTGAAAACAAATTTCATGATCTGCAAGGACCGGACCGATCAAGTGACTGAACAACTTAACATCTACAACATAAAAATCCCTGTGTTCGAGGGCCCGCTTGATCTGCTGCTGCATCTTATCAAGGAAAACAAGCTCGACATATACGACATTCCTATTGCCAAGATAACCAGCCAGTATCTTGAATACATAGAGATAATGAAGGAGCTTAATCTTGAAATAGCTTCTGAGTTTCTTGTTATGGCAGCAACTCTCATTTATATAAAATCGCGCATGCTGCTGCCGCCTGATGAGACAATACAGCAGGATGAGCAGGAAGACCCGCGCGCAAATCTTGTGCAGCGGCTGCTTGAATATCAGGCCTTCAAAGAGGCATCAGCCCCTCTCAGAGAGAGAGAGGAGATATGGACAAATGCCTATCCCCGCACTCCGGAAAAGACGGATGTTGCTCCTGAGCCGGATCTGCTGCTTTTTGATATAAACATGTTCGATCTTATGGCAGCCCTGAAGAAGATACTCAACAGGGTGCCGCCGGAAGTGCTCAAGATAACTAGAGAGACCCTTACTGTCAAGGACAGGATGGCTCATATACTAGAGAAGATAAGCGGACAGGAGAGCGTGAGGTTCGATGATCTGTTTATAGAGGCTGATACGCGAGTTGATGTGATTGTCACCTTTCTGGCCCTGCTGGAGAGCCTGAGACTGGGCCTTGTGCGAGCGTATCAGGATGCGATCTTCGGTTCTATCTGGATACTTAGGCACAACGGCGAAGAGGCTGCACATGCCATTGAAGAGCAGGAGGATGCAATATGAAAACGAGCTTCATTATCACGGCTGCGCTGGTTTTTGCTGTTTCTGCCATGCCGTTGTACGGTCAGAGCACTGATTCTACTTCCGGGCTTGAGGAGAACAAGGCAAAAAAACTTCACAACATAAATAATCGCATTGCTGTACTTGAAGCTGAGAGAGACTGTATAAAACTTGCCAAAGATGAGGCTGAACTTAAAAAGTGCAAGGCAGAATCCCTCAACAAGAGACGAGATCTGGCCATTGACTCGCAGAAACAGAAAAAATAGACCTTCCCATCTGGGAATACCCTTTTAATTCAATGCAGGAACAATAAGATTTATTTTGGATAACAATTGTTCTAAATATATAATCATTAATTACGATAATTAATGTGATATGAAGCAGATGCAGAGGCTTATAGATGCGCTTTTGGATGGAGACCGGCAGCAGGCATTGGATGAAGCCAGAAGGCTTGTGAGCGAAGGCGCCACTCCGGACAGCATAGTCATCAACGCAATAGAACCAGCCATGAACAGGCTCGATGCAAAATGCACGGTCGAGCAGTTCAATCTTCTTGAGATCATGCTTGTGGGCCGCTGCCTTACGGCAGTTGTTAATGAAATATTTCCGCAGGGCATGACTGCGTCATTGACAAAGGGATGCGTTGTGATAGCAACGCTAGAAGGCGATGTGCATGATATCGGAAAGAATATAACCAAAATGCTGCTTGCCAGCAAGGGATACAATGTTGTTGACTGCGGCAAGGACTGTTCAGTGCAGAAGCTTTGCGACACTGCTGAAGCTCAAAAGGCTGATGCCGTGTTTGTGAGCGGGCTTATCACCTCTGTAATCCCAAATGTGAAGAAGATAAAGGAAGAGCTCGAAACAAAAGGTCTCGGCTGTATAATGGTTGTTGCCGGAGGCGCTGCGCTCAAGCAGTCCACTTCAGACCATCTTAATGTGGACTTTGTTGCTGAAAACGCTTTTGAAGGACTGCATTACCTCGAATCAAAAATAGGAGCCAGGAATAACTGATCATGACAGGCCTGCAATGCATAGAGGCTGCCATCAGGATCGATAAAAACGGGCAGGTCCCGGTAGTGCCGCAGATATTCGGTCATGCTGCCGTGTTGAGCGGCATGCCTGTAGATGAATATCTGACAAGTGGGGACGCCCTTGCATCGTGCCAGTTGGCTGCGCTAGGCAGGTATGGCCATCATGCGGTATTTTCAGTAATGGATGTCTGCGTCGAGGCAGAGGCCATGGGCGCAAAGACTGTTCATCACCCGAATAATTACCCCTGCATAGAACAATATGTATCATCTGAAGATGCGATAAATTCCTCAAGGGTTCCAAATCCTCTGAAAGACGGCCGCATGCCTGAGATGCTTAAGGCAATATCCATTATGCGCAGGGAGACAAAAGAGGAGACGCTTGTTGTGGGCTGCGTTATGGGGCCAATGACTCTGGCGATGCAGTATGTAGGAGTGCAGGAAGCGCTTTTTATGGCTGTGGAGCACCCTCTGCTTTTTGAAAAACTGCTTGACCATGTCACTGATGTGATAATTGAATTCGGCAGGGCCCAGATTGATGCCGGCGCGCATCTGCCAATTATATTCGATCCGTCATCAAGCCCTGAGGTGATACCGCCGCAGTTCTTCAGGGAGATAGTGCTCCAGAGGCTTAAAAGAATTTCTTCAGCCTTCAAGCAAGGCGGGGCTGTTGCAAACTGGCTTCATATAGCAGGAAAGACTCTCCCCATTCTGCCGCACTATCCTGATGCTGGTATTGATATGGCCAACTGCGACTATTGCATTGAACCGGCTATGGTAAGGAGGTTTCTGCCCGGCATATGTCTTGACGGCAACATAAAGCCGCTCTCTTTTGTTGAAGACAGCAGCGAAGATATATATAAAGAGTCTGTCAGGCTTGTAAAGTCATTTGCTGGACAGGGCGGTTTTGTTCTCTCTTCAGGATGTGAAATACCGCCTGAGTCAAGGCCTGAAAACATAGAGGCCATGGTAAAGGCGGCAAAAGAATGCCATTTTTAAAAGTTCATATCGAAGGCAGTCAGAGCATTGTCAAGTTTGAACAAGGCCTTTCAATAAGGGAAATTCTCGAATCAGCCGATATCCGCATAAAATCAGGATGCAGGGGCACAGGCGTTTGCGGTCTATGCAAGGTAAGGGTAGTGAATGGCGTTATGAACCCTTTAACGCGCAATGAAGAGTTTTTTGTGTCTTCTCCTGAAGTAAGGCTTGCTTGCCAGACACTGCCGCTGACAGATGCTGCTGTGGAAGTGCTGTCTCCTGCGCCCAAATCAGGCTGGCACATACTTAATTCCAGATACCGTTCAAATATCTTCAATGCAATTGCTGATCCATGTATTTCCGGGGCAGATATTTGTTATAGAGTAGCGGTTGATCTAGGCACAACAAATATCATGGTTTCTGTGATAGAGATGCCATCCGGCAGATGGATCGGTGGAAGAATGGGCATAAATCCGCAGACTGCATTTGGCCTGGATATAATATCGCGGCTTATGGCTGCGGCAGCATCTGACAGGATAGCCTATGAACAGCAGAAGTCCGTGCTCACGGCTATTGTTGATGCGCTCACGGATATATCCGTGAGAGAAGTGCTGGATCTCACAAAAGTAACCTGCTGCACCATAGTGGGAAATACGGCAATGATAACGCTGCTTGCCGGCTGCTGCTGCGATACCGTTCTTGATCCGGCTTCATGGAGCCGTACAACGAAACTTGCGGTTCATACACAAAAGATAATGCTTGCACATACAGACCTGATGCATGAGGCGGATATTGATCTTGTCCAGCCATTTGCAGGCTTTGTAGGCTCTGATCTGCTTGCCGGCATGTTTGCAGCCGGCATTACTGACAGCAAGCGCCCGGCGCTCTTTATGGATTTCGGCACAAATACCGAGATCGCGCTCTGGGACGGCCATACAGCCTGGATAGCCTCGGCATCGGGGGGGCCTGCATTTGAGGCCAATGGGATAAGCTGCGGCATGCCTGCTGAAGCAGGTGCAATTTCAAGGGTGTATCTCTCTGCTGGTGGAAATTCGCTGTTTTGCTGTGAGGTGATCAACAACACAGAACCAAAAGGCATATGCGGCTCAGGGCTTGTGGATATCCTGGCATGCATGTTGAAGACAGGCATGATTGACAACAAGGGCAGGTTCACAGGCGAATCAAATGAAAGGTTCAACCTTGGCGGAGACACGCAGCAGATATTTTTGACCTCAAGAGATATTGACATGATACAGCGGGCAAAAGCCGGGATAGCAGCATGCATTGTTTCGCTCTGCCGCAGGGCAAACATGAAGATGCAGTCTCTTGAGCGCATATGTATTGCAGGAGCTTTCGGAAGATATCTCGATATAGCAAATGCCCAGGCAATAGGCTTGCTGCCTGTGCTCGACAAAAATATTTTTGAGCTCTGGGAAAATGCCGCGCTGATCGGGTGTGAGAAGGCAGCGCTAAGCTGCGAGCAGAGGCATAAGCTGGATGATACAAGAAATAAGTGTAAAATAATTAATATGGCCGATAATGAAAATTATGAACCTGTTTTTTTCGAAAACCTGTATCTTGCCCCCATTGAAGGAATGAACTGATGCTGAAGCAGTCTCTTAAATATAAAGACCTTGCTCATGGATTCATGAGGGCTGCTCAATATATAGCAGGCATCCCCAACAATGCTGATATTTGGGAGCAGGCTGATGAAGTTATACGCACGCATCTTAATGCAGAGTCAGTCTCTTTTGTTGAGCAGGAACAGGATAAAAAGCTGGTCATGCTGCACTGCACGCCGTCGCGCGAGAAGTTTTGCGGAGATATGGTTGTCTGCCTGGCTGAACAGATAAACACTGTTTTTGAGTCAGGATTCATAGAGGCTGATATTTTTGAGTGCGAAGGAAAACACTCTGTTGTCTGCATGCCCATAGGGCCATCCGGAAGCGTAAAGTCAGTGGCGCTTATAAGTTATCCGGGACGCGAACCGTTTTCAAAGGAAATGCTCGATATATACCTTTCGCTTGCAGGACTCGTCAGTGTTGCCATCGAAAATAAAAAGAACAATGCAGGTCTGCTGGAGAGTGAAGAGAAGTTCAGGGCAATAGCATCCAACGCGACTGATGCAATCATCATGATAGATAACAAGGGATTTGTGACCTTCTGGAATGACGCTGCCACAGCCATGTTCGGTTACAGCTATGAAGAGGCGATGGGTTCATTTCTGCACGAGGTGCTTATGCTCGATGAACATGTGCCGCTCTTCAACAAAGGCTTTTCCATGTTTGTCAGAAACGGATCAGGCAGCGTGTTTGGCCGCAATATAGAGATGAGGACCAGAAGGAAGTCCGGCGAAGAATTTCCTGTTGAACTTTCCATATCAAGAGTCAGGATAAACAACTCCTGGCATGCTGTCGGCATTGTGCGCGATATAACAGAACGTAAGAAGTATGAAGCCTCGCTGCAAGAGGCCAAGGATTTCAGCGACACTGTGCTTAACAGCATAACAAATGAATCGATCGTAATAATAAACACAGACGATCTGACCATAAGATCCGCGAATGAGTCGTATTTGAAGATGTGCGGACTGACCCTTCAGGATGCAGTAGGCATGAAGTGCTTTGAAGCGGACAAGATGTGCGACAGCGATATGGGCCTCTGTCCTTTAAAAAGCATGATGAAGCTGAACAAGACCGTAACATGTGACCATGTGCAGTCCGATGCCCGCGGCATTGTCAGGCATGTGGAAGTCTCTGCCTCTCCGGTAAGGGATGCACAGGGCTATATTACCGCAGCAGTTATTGTTGAACGCGACATTACTGAAAAAAAGCAGCTCGAGGAACAGCTCAGGCAATCCCAGAAGATGGAGGCTGTCGGCCTTCTTGCAGGCGGCATAGCGCATGACTTCAATAACATCCTTACAGCGATAATGGGCTATGGCAGTCTTGTCAGATCAAACCTTGAGGAAGGCAGCCCGCTTTTGGAGCATATAAACCACATTTTGTCATCAGGCACAAAAGCGGCAAATCTGATACAGAGCCTCATGGCATTCAGCAGAAAACAGCCTGTTAATCTCAGGCCGGTTGATATCAACAGTGCGATAACAAAGATACAGAAGATGCTCTCCAGGCTGCTGAGGGAGGACATAAGGCTCGAAATGAAACTTTCAGGAAAGCAGGCCTTTGCAATGGCTGACGAAGGCCAGCTTGACCAGGTGCTTGTGAATTTTGCAACGAATGCAAGGGATGCCATGCCTTCTGGCGGATCGCTGATAATAGAGACTGACCTTGCAGAAGTTGATGAGAGCTTTGCAAACACCTTTTTACTGGACAAGCCGGGCATGTATGTGAAGATAACCATATCCGACACAGGCAAGGGCATAGAAAAGGACAAGATGAGCCATATATTTGAGCCTTTCTTTACAACAAAGCCTGTTGGCAAGGGCACCGGACTTGGACTCGCAATAGTATTTGGGATCATAAAACAGCACGGCGGCTGCATATGTGTTGAGAGCGAAGTGAATAAGGGCACGACATTTACCGTATATCTGCCTGCTGTTGAGGAGGGCAGTTATATTGAGCATTATACGCAGGAATTCGAGTCCTTCGCAGACACGCAGGGTAATGAGACAGTGCTTGTTGCAGAGGATAACTTTGAACTCAGGAGCCTTGTTTGCGAGGTCCTGGCTGCAAGCGGATACAAGGTGCTGGCTGCTGAAAACGGCAGGCAGGTGGTGGATATATACAAAGAAAACAGCGGCAGTGTGGACCTGCTGCTTCTTGATGTGCTGATGCCTGAGATGAACGGCAAAGAAGCATATGATGAGATTTACAGGATCAACGGCGAGATTAAGACCATATTCATGAGCGGATATACAGCCGATGTGATAAGCCAGAAGGGCATTATAAAAGGCAAAGTGGACTTTATGCAAAAACCCCTCACGCCATACTCCCTGCTCAAAAAAGTACGGGATGTGCTGGACAGGAAATAGGCATATGCAGTATAAGAGAAACGCATAAAGTTGTTAAATTTTTCGACACTGGTTCGGATAATTGGACATAATTTGATCCATTGGAATTCAAAAAGACTTAAAAATCAAGAGGACATTTTTGGCATTGATATTGCTTTATTTATAAATAGATAACTATAACCAAGGGATGAGAAAGGAGTAATTATCATGAAGAAGTTGATATTAGTAATGATTTTGATTTTTGCGGCAGTTGCATATGCGCCTGCTGTATCAGAGGCATATCCTGCATTGCAGCTTTATATAGATGGAGCAACATATGACAGCGGTACAGCAACATGGAGCATAAACGCATCTCAATTTGATATATGGGTTATCGGGGATCTCAAAAACGGGAGCCTTTATGATGTAAAACTGACAACAACCTTTTACGGCACAGGCGGTACAATATCTTTTACACCCAAGACAACATCAAAGCTTGTTGATCCGTCAGTCCCGTCTAATGACCCTGACAACCTGTTAACAGTCAGCGGTATAAGCTTTCCGCATTATGATACAGGGCTTCATCCTGTGCTGCCTGCGCACGGGATATTCAACTCCTCATCAACCTGGGCGGATTTTTTCCTTGGTGATTTTACAAAAAAGGATTCACCGATAGGTGATTTTATGACATCCTATCCTGCATCTTTCAGCAGCACCGGCCAGATAAATGTTTATGAAGTTAATGTAAGCGGGTGGGACAGAGTGCATTTTGATGCTTACGGATTCAAGAAGGATGGAGGTCTGTACTATACGGACAACACGACCTATGAATTGTTAGGCAGCATCAAGGGCAAAGATATAGTAAAAGCTCCGTTTTCGCATGATGCAGTTGGTAATACAACATCTGTTCCTGAGCCTGGCACACTTATTCTGCTGGGAGCAGGGCTTTTCGGACTCGGACTATACTCAAGAAAAAGAAACAAGAATTAGTTCAAATATAGCCTTCAAAAGAGGGGGATAAAGGCTTAAAAGCCTTTATCCCCCTCTTTTTTGTTGTTCATGGCCCGAATCAGTATATAATGAAAATATCAATTCTTTAAAAAAATCTGATAGGGGGAATGGATGACACTCAAAGATTACTTTGCCACAACACGCGGCATGGGGGTGTTGAGCACAGCAGACGCCGAAGGCAGGGTGGATGCGGCCATATACTCTGCCCCGCATTTTTTTGATGATGGCACGCTGGCATTCATAATGCGCGAAAGACTCACATACAGAAACACAAAAGCCAATCCTTACGCTGCATATATGTTTATTGAGACCGGAGGAAGTTATAACGGCATAAGACTTTTTCTCAAAAAAGTGAGAGAAGACGATGACCCTGAACTTGTCTCATTTATGAGCACTCGTCATCTCACCCCTGAAGAAGATGTCTCAAGAGGGCCAAAGCATATAGTCTATTACAGTGTTCTCAGGATACTGCCGCTTATCGGCTCCGGAGATGTGGATGTGACAGCAGAACGTTAGAGCGACAGTCTGGCGCGGTAGTAACGGCAAAAAACAGACTATTGCTTGAGAAGTTATTTCTTTGTGAACATCCTGATCAAAATATAGACCCCGAACATAATACCCGCTGATATCAGAAATACAGTTGTGTCCATATAGACCCTCACCGGCATATTTATTGACAACAGGTGTAAGTTAATGGATGTGGGGATATTTATCAAGCAGGCAGAAAGTCTTTGGCGGTCCCAACGGGAGTCGAACCCGTGTTTTAGCCTTGAGAGGGCCACGTCCTAGGCCACTAGACGATGGGACCATTAAATGGCTGGGGAGAGAGGATTCGAACCCCTATAAGCAGATCCAGAGTCTGCCGTACTGCCATTGTACGACTCCCCAATATCCAAAAAATAACAGACTAATAAAATAAATAAAATGGCTGTATTAAGTCAAATTTTTTAAGGGCTTTGCTGCTGATTGTTCTGCTACCTGGATTGTCGGCGCGGCTCAAAAAGCGTCTTCATCTCGTCCATAAAATCATTTATGTCCTTAAAATGCCTGTACACAGATGCAAACCTCACGTAAGCAACCTTATCCAGTTCCTTGAGGCTGGACATTATCTCTTCGCCAACCCATGAACTCGGTATCTCTTTTACTCCGAGACTAACCAGTTTTTTCTCTATCTCAGCCTCAATGTCTTCGAGCTTTTCAACAGGAATGGGTCTTTTTTCGCAGGATTTTTTAAGTCCGGTGAGCACTTTGTGTCTGTCAAACGGCTCTCTGCGGCCGTCTTTTTTAACCACCATGGGCAGGGGGTCTTCAACCCTTTCGTATGATGTGAACCTGCCTTCGCATTTGAGGCATACCCTTCTGCGGCGTATGGTGTCTCCCTCTTTGCTCGAACGGGAGTCTATAACCTTGTCTTCAACGCTGCCGCAAAATGGGCATTTCATGACTGGTAGATCGGAAACCTGTCGCAGAGATTTTTTACGCGCCTGCTCATCTCCGCGATGAGTGATGAGTTGTTTATGTTTTTGACCACTTTGGTGATTATGTCGGCTATTTCAGCCATCTCTGCTTCACCCATGCCGCGTGTGGTAATGCAGGGCGTGCCTATCCTTATGCCGCTTGTGATTGCAGGCGGCTTTGTGTCATAAGGGATCGCGTTTTTGTTGAGCGTGATGCCTGCTGCATCCAGCGCACCTTCTGTCTCTTTGCCTGTTACGTTCATGGTCGTGAGGTCAACGAGCATCAAGTGGTTGTCTGTTCCGCCGGATATTATGCTGAAGCCGCTGTTTATAAGTTCTGAGGCGAGCTTCTTTGCGTTGATCACAACATTCTTTTGATATTGCCTGAACTCGGGTGACAAGGCTTCTTTGAACGCTACAGCCTTGGCTGCTATCACATGCACAAGAGGGCCGCCCTGTATGCCGGGGAATATCATCTTGTCCACGGCTTTTGCATGCTCGGCCTTGCACATTATCATTCCGCCGCGGGGTCCGCGCAGGGTCTTGTGAGTGGTTGACGTTACAAAGTCAGCATAAGGTATTGGCGATGGGTGCTGGCCTGCTGCTATCAAGCCTGCTATGTGCGCGATGTCTGCCATCAGGTATGCGCCGGTCTCTTTGGCTATGTCTGCAAATGCCTTGAAATCGATTATTCTTGAGTATGCGCTTGCGCCAACAACTATAATCCTGGGCTTATGTTTCTGCGCCTGCTGCCTCACCTCGTCCATGTCTATGTATCCGGCCTTGTTCACGCCGTATGAGACTGACTTGAATATCTTGCCTGTGAAGTTTACTGTTGAGCCGTGCGTGAGGTGACCGCCGTGGCTGAGGTTCATGCCGAGTATCGTGTCTCCGGGCTTGAGCATTGAGAAGTATACAGCCATGTTTGCCTGGCTGCCTGAGTGAGGCTGCACATTCACATGCTCTGCGCTGAACAGCTCTTTTGCTCTGCTGATGGCCAGTTCCTCAACGATGTCAGCATACTGGCAGCCGCCGTAGTAGCGTTTGCCAGGGTAGCCTTCAGCATATTTGTTGGTAAAGACAGAGCCCTGTGCGCTCTGCACCTCAAGGCTGCAATAGTTTTCAGAGGCTATGAGCAGTATCTTGTCCTGCTCGCGTTTGATCTCGTTTATTATTGCGTTGAATATGTTGGGGTCTGCTTTTTTTAGAGGTTCGAAATTCATGGTCTGTTCCTGTTTGTCAGCTGTCTGCTAAAGCTGTGATGCTCCTTTCATGTTTTTGCTCTCTATGGCATTTATTTTATCAAGCCTGTTGCAATGTCTGCCACCCTCAAACGGTGTGGCAAACCAGGTCTTTACTATCTCTTTTGCCAGGTCCTTGCCTATGATCCTTCCGCCCATAACCAACAGATTTGCGTCGTTGTGCATCCTGCTCATCCTGGCAGACAAGAGGTCATTGCATAGCGCTGCCCTTACACCTCGGAACTTGTTAGCCACGATCGACATGCCAATGCCTGTTCCGCATATAAGTATGCCCCTTTCGACTTTGCCTGTTGATACTGCTGTGGATACCTTCTCCCCAAAATCAGGATAGTCCACAGAGGCAGGGCTGTCTGTGCCGAAATCCGTGAATTCATGCCCGATCTCTTTGAGTATGGATATTACCTCATTCTTGAGCTCAAGGCCGGCGTGGTC
>JAJFVG010000032.1 GCA_021371915.1 Nitrospiraceae bacterium | reverse complement strand
ACTCCCACCTCAATAAGGGGATAGTCTTTATGGAACCAGACCTTGGTGAGATCAAATGGATTGTAAGGACATGTTGATGCCTCCTTCTCAGGCATCACCTGTATGTACATTGTCCACTTCGGGAAGTCGCCCTTTTCAATGCTGTAATAAAGATCGCGCTGATGGCTTTCGCGGCACTTGCCGATAGCAGCCTCAGCCTCCTGGTCTGTAAGATTCTTGATTCCCTGCTGCGTTCTCAGATGAAACTTGACCCAATATCTTTCATTCTTTTCATTGAGCATGCTGAAAGTATGGCTGCCAAAGCCATGCATATGTCTGTATGATGCAGGAATGCCCCTGTCACTCATTACTACGGTGACCTGGTGCAGGGCTTCGGGCAATGAGGTCCAGAAGTCCCAGTTGTTGAGAGCGCTGCGCAGATTGGTGCGCGGATCGCGCTTAACAGCATGGTTCAGATCAGGGAACTTCAGTGGATCACGCAGAAAAAATACAGGGGTGTTGTTGCCGACCAGGTCCCAGTTTCCCTGTTCAGTATAAAACTTTATGGCAAACCCTCGGATATCCCTCTCAGCATCAGCAGCTCCGCGCTCTCCGGCTACTGTTGAGAAGCGCACAAAAAGATCCGTCTTCTTGCCGATCTTAGAAAATATTTTTGCTTTTGTATATTTTGTTATGTCATGAGTAACAGTGAAATTTCCATAAGCGCCGGAGCCTTTTGCATGCATGCGCCTTTCAGGAATAACTTCACGGTCAAAGTGTCCAAGTTTTTCGAGGAACCATACATCCTGAAGAAGCGCTGGCCCGCGTCTGCCTGCCGTCATAATATTCTGGTTGTCAGCTACAGGTGCGCCTGCATTGTTAGTCAACTTCTTCTGCTTCTTTTCTTCTGACATAAAGGCCTCCTAAATTAGAATTATTCTTATTTAAGAGATTAGCCTGTTTATCCCTGCATGTCAAGCAAGAAGGGGGTAAGCAAGAAGAAATATGTTAAAATTCAATGCGATTTAGACTCTTTTAAACCCTTGCCCATTGAAAAGGCATCGCCAATATATCTGCCCACTCCATGATAAGCGCGCGTCTCAGGGCTGAAGATCACTGGCTTCACCTTTTCAATATCAGGCAGCCCCTTTTCATTAAGCACTGACTCATCAGCTTTTACATCGATGATCTCGCCGATAAACTGAGTATGCAGTCCGATCTCCACAATATTGATCAGTTTGCACTCAATGATCATTGGAAATTCTTTTATATACGGGGCATCAACAATATCACTCTTCACAGGAGTGAGCCCTGCTGCAGCAAACTTATCCGTGTCTCTGCCTGAGACTATGCCAAAATAGTCAGCCTCTTTTGCAAATGCCTCTGACGGTACGTTTACTGTAAAAGCCTTGCGCTCAATAATATTGCCGTGCGTATAAGTCGCCTTTCTCATGGATACTGCAACACTTGCAGGGCTTGAGCAGCAGATGCCTCCCCAGGCAATTGTCATGACATTGGGCTTGCCGGCTTTGTCATAAGTGCCGATAACCCATACAGGCGTGGGATAAACAAGCGTCTTTGCGCCAAATGATTTCTTCATCATATCCTCCTGCTGATCATTAGTGGTTATAAAAATTATATCAGGGTTGAGAAAACGAATAAAATTTCAATGCAATAGGTTATTAAAAAACCGCACCTTCAAAACATCTGATATGATTTTGCATTTTTGCTTCATATAGAACATCCCAGCTTAACACTATACCAATTAAACCCTTTATTTTATAAATACAATCTCGGTTTCTTTTCTGAAATCAACAAGCAAAATGCAGTTTTCAATCTGCTATAATCTTATTAATCAAAAATAAACCATGTCAAGGAACTGCATTGGAAATGAAACAAAACCACATTATAAAAATAGCCATAGTCATCACTGCAACTTTGCTGATTATCCCATCAGTAGTTTATTTTTTTTCGTTCCACAGTAACGGTATCTCGAAAGATCCTGCCAACTGGGGAGTCTTTGGCGATTACCTTAATCCATTTGTTGCATTAGCTAACCTTGTTGTTTTAGTTTTTTTGGCATATTTAGCATCTCAATTTGAAGATAAAAGAAACAAAAAAACTTTAGACCTTCAGAAAAAAATCCAATTTAACGAAATAAGATACAACGCATACAAAGACATTTTAGAAGCACTTTATACATTTGATGGAGCGCTTAAACACTATACCTATGAAAAACACGAATCACTTGAGCTAATTATCTCTAGGGCAAAAATTGAAAGGGCCTTCAAGGCTTCAACTTATTTCTTTATTGATTTTAAACATCCCGATACTACTAACGAACTTCTTGTCTTGTCTCTCGAAATTTATAACCTTTTTAATAGTTACTTTAAAGAAAATAATGAACCTCAAAAAAAACAACTTTTTGAACAAATTCTAAACAAAATAAACACATTCAGTACAATTAGAAATCAATATATTGATTTATTACAATTACACATTGCAATAAAATTGGAATCTGACAACTAATAATTAGAATTACATTCCACCACTTGCCTCACGCTCTGACAGAATAAAGCAGGCAAATCTATTTGTCCCAAAGTCCAATCTGCTTCATAAGCATTTTTATCTCTGAAGAGTCGATATTCTCTTTGTACGCCTTCGCGTATATGGACAAAAGATAAATAGCGGTGTCAGGATTGCTGATATAATAGATAACACGAAATCCGCTGGACTTGCCCCTGCCAGTATCAGAACTTGCAAGCCTGACTTTAAATATTTTGCCTTCCAATCCAGGAATCGCATCTCCACAAACAGGATTATCAGTAAGTAGAGCGCTAAGTTTTTCGAGATCTAAGCCGATGTGACGATACTTCTTTTTCAGGTTTTTTGCATCTCTCTGGAATGATGGGGTGGGAATGATTCTATAATTCACGGAGGAACTCTTTGAGTGCCTTTTGCTTTACCTTCCCGTTTTTTATTAACTTAACGTCACACAATGACTGTTTTACTTTTTCATGCACGCTATAAGCATCATAATCACCCTGAAGGTATTTAAGATAATCGACAGCCTCCTTGAGTTTTTCCTCAGAAAGGCTTTCGATCATACCAATTGCATTCTCTTTCAGCGCGGTTGCTTTCATAGACTTATTATATAAGATTAAAAATATAAACAACAAGACGAATATCCAACTGGATTTGGCAATAAAAAAGCGCTGCTTACGCAGCGCCTGTAGTAAGGCGGGAGGGAGGGAGAGATGAGTTATTGACCCTTAAACCGTAACGTGAGACTTTGAACCAGTTCCCATCTATCCCTCAGGGATGTGCTTAAATAAAGCGAACTCTCCATCAAAATCGATATGACATTTTTAATGCTCTGCCTGTCCATGGCTTTTACCATCCTTTGCTTAGTTTATCGTGGCAATTGGCAATGTCTTTAAGAAAAGCCAAATTACCCGCTAATTCAAAGGCGCACAGGCTCAGGCTTCCTCTGCCTCCGGAACTTCTTCAGATTCCTGGGCAGCCTCTGCTGCCTTTTTGCTCCTTTCACCTATACCCGCAAATGTGAGGAATGTGAGCATTGCGGCCAGCATTAGAAAACCGCCGGCAATATTGAATGCCAGCGCGTAGCTGCCTGTTGCATCAGCTATCCTGCCGGCAAGTATCGGACCGAAAACTCCGCCCACGCCCCAGGCTGTAAATAGTATGCCGTAGTTCATGCCGAGGTTTTTTGTTCCCCAGTAGTCAGCAGCTGTAGCAGGGAAGAGAGACAGACACGCTCCATAGTTAAAGCCTACAAGCGCTGCTCCGGCTATGAATGTTGCTGCTGTATGGAACTGTGAAAAGAAGAACATCACTATCGCCTGCACAACAAATACTATCGAGAGGGTGACGATCCTGCCTATGTAGTCAGAAACAATGCCGGCAACTATTCTGCCTCCTGCGTTGAATATTGCGAGCAGGGCCACAAGAAAGAACCCGATTGTTACTGCATTGCCTGACTGCACAGCTACTATCTTGGCGAGATGGCCTATTATCATTAAGCCAGCGGTTGCTGCGCAGGCATACTCAAGATAGAGCATGTAGAATCTAGGGTCCCTGAGCATTTCTCTGTAAGAGTAGTCAGCCTTTACGGAATTGTTCGTTGCTGCTGACCTCTGCGCTGCAACAGTAGCAGTCGGATTCTTGATTAGTTGCGCAAACAGCACGGTTAGCACGGAAAATGAAATGCCAAGTATCATGAAGGATGAATTGAGACCATATGTTGAGAGCAGATGCTTGCTCAGTGGTGCAATATAGACAGGCGCAAGACCAAATCCGCTGACAACGAGTCCTGTGATCAGGCCTTTTTTCTCGGAAGGAAACCACTTTACAGCAGCAGGGGTTGCTGATGCATAACCCAACCCGAATCCAGTGCCGCAGAAAAGACCGAATCCCAAAAGCGCTGGCAGCGTGTTCTGGGCTGAGGCCATGCTAGTGATCATCAGGCCCAGGCCTGTCAGCAAGGCGCCTGTGGTTGCAACAACTCTTGGACCGAATCTGTCCTGTAGCCTGCCGGCAGGAACCATCATAAGCGCAAAACAGGCAATGGCTATTGTGTATGGCAAAGTAGCCTGTGTCTTTGTCCAGCCGAACCCACCCTTTTCAATGGCTTCTGTAAACTGTTTGCCAAAGATGCTCCATGCGTACAAAACTCCCAAAGCAAGGTTAAGACCTGTTCCTGCAGCTGTAACTATCCAGCCTCTGTTTTTCAAGTTCGTTACCCCCATTATTGAAGCCTTATAATTGTTTTAATTATTAGAGTTTATTATATAGCTATAACTAATTTTTGCAACAGAAAAATAGGCTGGACCCTAAGGAGGCGGCCGGATGGCCGCCTCCTATTGGATAGATCAAAATCCTTTTTTTTCTTAAAGCTTTTTACCGCTCACTTTTGACATCTGTGCAAGTTTCTTCATGAGTGCGCCGAAATCTTTTGGGTCAAGAGACTGCGGGCCATCGCACAAAGCCTTCTGAGGGTCATTATGCACCTCTATGAGCAGTCCGTCAGCTCCACATGCCATGGCTGCAAGACACATTGGAGCAACGAACTTTCTGGTGCCGGTTGCGTGCGAAGGATCTACCACAATAGGCAGATGCGAAAGCTCCTGCACAACCGGGATTGCAGACAGGTCGAGCGTGTTGCGTGTGGATGTCTCGAATGTCCTTATGCCGCGCTCGCAGAGTATCAGGTCTTTGCATCCCTCAGAAAGCACATACTCTGCTGACATCAGATACTCCTGTATGGTTGTGGCGAGTCCGCGCTTAAGCAGAACAGGTTTGCCGTATTTGCCCACTCTTCTGAGGAGAGGAAAGTTCTGCACATTTCTTGCGCCTATCTGGAGCATGTCTGAATACTCACCAACGAGCTCCACATCTTCAGGATTTATAACCTCTGTTACAAACGGCAAGCCTGTCTCCTGGCGCGCCTTTGCGAGAAGTTTGAGCCCCTTCTCCTCAAGACCCTGAAAAGCATATGGCGAAGTCCTCGGTTTGAAAGCGCCGCCTCTGAGCATCTTTGCGCCGGCCTTCTTCACCTTCATCGCTGTATCAATAATCTGCTTCTCAGTCTCAACAGAACACGGGCCTGCTATTATGCCGAAGTGTCCGTGGCCGAATTTTGCCTGCCCAATCTTCACAATGCTCGACTCCTTTTTAAACTCCCTGCTCGCAAGTTTGTACGGCTTTAATATAGGCAGCACCTTGTCAACTGACGGCAGCATCTCAAGGTCCTGAAGCATATCCTTGCCCCTTTCGTCACCAACTGCGCCGATAACAGTCCTCTCAACACCAACAATCGTGTGCGCCCTCAGTCCAAGGTCTTCAATCTTTTTTATTACTGACTTAAGGTCGCTCTTGCTGCACTTCGGATTCATTACAATAATCATCGCTCCTCCCTTAAATAAAAAAGCCGCAGGGGGTGTCCGCCTGCGGCTTTGTAGTAGTTATTATGACTGATGCTTCTACTTGTGCGTATGAGCCCCCTCACACTTCATTCCTATGAAGTTTGTAAATCGATAATAATTGCGCCAGTAAAGCCTGTAAGGGTTGTTCATTTGAAAATTCTATATTTAATTCATCAGGCAAGTCAACAAAAAACTTCCGGGATCATCTCCATATTTTGTTCTGTTTGTGCTGATTGGATAAGCCTTCTTTGGGATCAATCACCATGCCATCAGGTATGAATTCTCCGCACTTGCAGTTCCATCCGCCTTCTGTACGCTCTTTTTCAGTAAGCTCCATGCCGCATATCGGGCATAGCAGTGGAGCAGGGGTTATTTCGTTTTTCTGTTCCATACAAAATTTTATCACACATACAGAGGAGAAATGCTATTCAGCGGACAGGATGAGCATAGCGGCCTGGGCTTGCAGAAATCCTTGCCGAGCCGCACTATAAGGGCATGATACTCATTGAACAGTGCTGTATCATTGTCGAATGAATCATGAAAGAGCTGCTGATACTGATGGTAGTCTGCATCAGCCTCCATAATACCGTGCCTCGAAAGAATGCGCTTGGTGTATGCATCAATCACAAACACCGGTTTGTCCAGCGCATATAGCAGAATCGAGTCAGCTGTCTCAGGGCCTATGCCGTTTACACTGAGAAGCTGATACCTCAATACAACAGCATCTATCTTTTTCATCTTTGTCATGCTGCCGCTATACTCATCGTTGAGAAAATCCAGGAATGATCTCAGTCGCTTTGCCTTCACATTAAAATACCCGGCCGGTCTTATTAGCGCTGCAAGCTGTTCATGCGCAAGCCTGCTCATTGCTGCTGCATTAAGCGCCTTTACCTTTTTGAGATTAAAAATAGCTTTTTCAACATTCGACCAGTTTGTGTTCTGCGTAAGGATCGCGCCAACAGTTATCTCGAATGGAGTGTCCCCTGGCCACCAGTGCTGCGGCCCGAATTTTTTGTGGAGAATTGCATAGATTTTTTTAAGGCTTTTTTTGTGCATGAATCATAATATATGATCGTGAGAACCTCTGCAATACCGCTGTTTCTTGACAGAACCCTGGAATTTCTCAGAAAATAAATTGTTGAATAATTTTTAGGAGTGTAAAATTGAAGCCTGCTTTGATATCAATCCTGCTGCTCAGCATCAGCAATGTCTTCATGATGTTCGCATGGTATGCACACCTGAAGGAACTCAATAACAAGTACTGGTTAGTCGCTGCTCTTATAAGCTGGGGCATCGCGCTGTTTGAATATATTGTGCAGGTGCCTGCAAACAGGATAGGTTATTCTGTAATGTCTGTAGGCCAGTTGAAGATAACGCAGGAAGTGATCACCCTGTCAGTGTTTGTGCCGTTTTCTGTCTTTTACCTCAATGAACCTCTCAAGATGGATTATCTCTGGGCAGGGCTCTGTCTTGTTGGGGCTGTATACTTTATGTTCAGGAGCAGTTTTTAAGCAGGCACTTTTTTGGTCATCTTGTATACATAAGCGAGCACTTCAGCAACAGCCCTGTATAGCTCCGGCGGAATCTCCTGATAGAGATCAAGGGCTGACAGCACCTCAACAAGCTGTGCATCCTCTTTCATCGGTACATTGTACTCTTTTGCGAGCGCAAGTATGCGGTCTGCCATCAGGCCGCTGCCTTTTGCCACAATCTTTGGGGCAGCATCTTTTTTGGGAGAGTATTTAAGCGCAGCGACCTTTTTTCTTTTGTCTATCATTTCATGCCTTTATGTTTATGCTTTTTGTGAAGCCGTTTTCACTCTCCATCTCATCAGGGAAAGCTGCATCGCGTTCTATAAAGTTGACTCCCTTCAGGGACAGGCCCTTTTCCTCAAACGCTGTTTTCAGATCATCGACCGCGCTGCTGAGCAGCTTCTGGAACTCAGGATTCTGCGTTTTGAATGATACGAAGAAATCCCTGTTGTACATAAACATCATCACTGATACCTTGCCAAAACTGTCCAGATCGAGATTAAGCGTGCATGAATATGAAAGGCCTTTTGCATCGCTTTTGCCGCGTTTGAATATAACCTCTGCATCCTTCAGCTCGCTCCAGCTCACAGGCAAAAAGGTGTAGAACGAATCAGTCACCTTTGACAGAAGCTGAAATGACTCCACATCCTTGAGCAGACCATCTATCTGGCTGCTAGCATTTTTAAGCGTCTGAGTCTGCTGGCTGGTCAGGGTATCTGCCTGATCAAGCTTTTCAGCCACCACCTGCTGGAGTTGAAGCAGCGTTGCCTTGAGATCGCCTTTTACAGCATGCGAATCTCCCTGCAGAAGTATTTTTACGCCCTCTCCTGCAGCAGCCTGCTTCTGCGCCTGCTGTGGATCAGCCTGTGTGAATATCTTGGTGCCGTCAGGTTCGCGCATTATCGTCTTTGATCTATCGCTGCCTTGGGAAGCATACTCAATAAGCTTTGCCAGATCAGCCAAAGACTTCATCTTCGCCTCAAAAGCAACACCCGTGTCTTGTATGGCTGATTTCAGCTGTGAATTGACCAGTTTGTCTATGCTCACAAGCATGTCAGCCTTTACATTCTGCGTAACCTCCGGGGGCAGCTGCTCAAGAAGCGCCCCAACCCTCGACTGTATGGTCTGTCCGGTCACCTTCAACCCAGTCTGCAAAAGAGCCTGCAACTGGTTTTTTATGTCCTTCGGCAAAAGCGACATATCAGAAGGCAGAGACTTCAGGATATCCTGCACTGTCTGGGGCTGTATGCCCGCGCTGCCCGGCTTTGCCAGGGACTGCGCCATATCGCGCATAAGCTGTGTAACAGCCTCCTGCTTGAATGCCTGCGGCTGTGCTGTCTGGCCTGCGGGCATCTCATCAGCATAGCCCATGAACTGCAGCTTGAACTCATTGCCCTTGGATGATGCAACCACTTTAAAATATGCTGCGCCTTCCTGCGTAAGAGGCGTCTCTGTCTTTGCTGTCACAACCTCGCCTTTTATCCTGAGCACAGCAGCATTTGGAAGGATATTCATGACTTCAGCCTTCACAATATCCCCAACCTTGAAGGAGAGCTCTTTGCCTGAAGGCTTGGCAAGCGTCAGTGAACTGTCTACTGGTGTTGGTGTAACCTTGAAATAAATCATTTCTGTTCTTATTATAGTTATAGCTTAAATTAGTGTTTCACCCTTATTTATCGGAGAATCAAGAAATTAAATAAACCCCTGGAGAGACAATGCTCGACGCCCGCTTTGTTAGAGAAAACATTGAGTTACTGAAATCTGCCCTGCAAAAGAGGGCTTCTGACATAGACCTTGAGGCCTTTGCAGGCCTTGAACAGGAGCGCTTGAAGCTCACACGCGAATCTGAAGACCTGCGCAACAAGAGAAATGTTGTGTCAGAAGAGATCGGCAAACTCAAGCGTGAAAAGAAAGATGCCTCACAGCTTATGCAGGATATGAAGGCAGTGGCTGACAGGATCAAAGAGATAGAAGAAGCTCTCAAAGGCATTGAGGAACAGACCTCCGCTCAGCTCATGGTCATCCCGAACATACCGCATGAATCAGTGCCTGTTGGCAAGGATGAAGAAGACAACCAGGAAATACGCAGATGGGGAGAGCCGCGCAAGTTTGAATTTGAGCCGCTCAACCACTGGGACATAGCTGAAAAGCTCGACATAATCGATTTTGAACGCGGTGCAAAAATAGCTGGCGCGCGCTTCTCTGTGATGAAAGGCGCTGGCGCACGACTAGAACGCGCATTGATGAACTTTATGCTCGACCTGAACACATCAAAAGGCTACAAAGAGATTTTCCCCCCCATACTCGTGAACAAAGAGAGCATGACAGGCACAGGCCAGCTGCCCAAGTTTGAAGCAGAGCTCTACAAAACATCAGACCTCGAACTATACCTTGCGCCAACAGCAGAAGTGCCTGTAACAAATATTCATAGAGGCGAAATACTCAACGAAAGCGACCTGCCGATCTACTACACAGCCTACACCCCATGTTTCAGACGCGAAGCAGGCGCATACGGCAAGGATGTGCGCGGACTCATAAGGCAGCACCAGTTCAATAAAGTTGAGCTTGTAAAATTCACCAAACCAGAAGACTCATATAATGAACTCGAAAAACTCACAAACAATGCAGAGGATATACTTCAGAAGCTGAACCTGCCCTACAGGGTAATCGTGCTCTGCACAGGCGACATGGGCTTTTCATCAGCAAAGACATTCGACATAGAGGTATGGCTGCCAGGCCAGAACAGGTACAGAGAAATATCATCCTGCTCAAACTTCGAGAGCTTCCAGGCAAGAAGGGCTAACATACGCTTCAAGCGCGAAGGACAGAAAGGCACAGAGTTTGTTCATACGCTAAATGGATCAGGACTTGCGATAGGCAGAACTCTTGTTGCGATACTCGAAAACTATCAGCAGCAGGACGGCTCAGTAGTTGTTCCTGAAGCGTTAAGACAATACATGGGTGGATTGGAAGTTATAAAATAGCAGGGTT
>JAJFVG010000041.1 GCA_021371915.1 Nitrospiraceae bacterium | reverse complement strand
AGCTCCGGCAGAGTCGCTGCTTGATGACATGTATATCAGGTTGTCAATTCCGTTCATCTTCTGCTCTATGACCTGGGTGACAGTGTCCTGAAGAGTCTGGGCAGATGCTCCCGGGTAGGAAGCAGAAATGGATATTTGCGGTGGCGCGATCGGCGGATACTGCGAAACAGGCAGCGTCTTTATTGCCAGGAGGCCGGCGAGCATTGTTATTATGGCGATCACCCATGCGAAGATTGGGCGATCAATAAAGAATCTTGACATTAAAGGCCTCCTCTATTTTTTCACTTCTGCTGAAGGTTTTGCGCCAAAAGGCACAGGCTTTACAACGGAACCGGGTTTTGCCCTCTGAAGCCCCTCTACGATAACCCTGTCTCCGGCCTTGAGTCCTTCGGAAACGAGCCATTTATCACCAACAGCGTTTGTTGTTTTGATTGTTCTGGTCTCGACCTTGTCCCCTTGTCCAACTGTTATCGCAACCGCTTCACCCGCCGGGTTTCTGGTCACTCCTCTTTGTGGCACAAGTATAGCCTTTTCATTTACACCCTCCATCACAACTGCGCGTACGAACATTCCGGGCAGCAGATCACCTTTTGGATTGGGGAAGATGGTCCTGAGTGTTATGGAGCCTGTACTCTGGTCTACTGTCACTTCAGAGAATTTCAGCTTGCCTTCGAGAGGATATTTTGAGCCGTCTTCAAGCAGCAGCTTCACCCTTGTAAGATCCTTGCCGGTTTTTTTGAGCTGCCCTGAAGCGAGCTCCTGTTTGAGTTTTATCATGTCAGTGCTCGATTGGGTTATGTCCACATAAATGGGATCGAGCTGCTGGATTGTTGCAAGCGCTGCTGTCTGGCTTGCAGAGACTAGCGCACCTGTTGTTACTGATGACCTGCCTATCCTTCCTGAGATAGGGGCGGTTATCTTAGTGTAGCTGAGGTTTATTCTTGCTGTCTCCAGCGCTGCCTTTGCTGACTCTACGTCTGCTTTTGCCTGCATATGCAGCGCTGCTGCGTCATCATATTCCTGCTTGCTGAGTGCGTTTATCTTTACCAGTTCAGCATATCGTTCTGCCCTGAGCTTTGCCGGAGCAAGATTAGCCTCAGCCCTTGTTAGCGCGGCCTTTGCACTGTTGTACGCGGCCTGATATGGAGCTGGATCTATCTGATAAAGCACGTCACCTTCTTTTACATCTGTGCCTTCTGTAAATAGCCGCTTCTGTATTATACCGCCTACCTGCGGTCTTACCTCAGCGATCAGGTGCGGCGCTGTGCGGCCGGGGAGCTCTGTTGTCAACTCCAGACGCACCGGCTGCATTGTGACTATGCCTACCTCAGGCGGGCCTGCAGGGGGCATTGCTCCCTTATCGCCCTTCTTGCAGCCTGTTGAGGTAATCAACAGGCACGACATAATTAAAAATATGATCTTTACTGAACTGCTGCATCTGAGTCCTAGTTCTGCCTGGGTCATCTTCTTTCTCCTCCGAAAAAATATAAAAGTATTGCTTGTTATCTGATTATAGCTCTAAAATATAACGCATAAATCAGGTTCTATTGCTTCCGGTACGCCCTTATGAGGCTGTCCACCAGTGTTTTGGCAAGGATGTCGCGGTCTATCCAGGGGTAATTGCTTTTAAATATGCTCATTACAATAAGGCCGTGAGTTGCAACAAAGAATGTCTCGGTAATTGTCTCTGGATCAGCTTTTATAAACTGGTTTGTATCAATGCACTCCTTGACAATATCTTTGAATGCCAGATGAGTGTCGCGGGCAATGGAGGGCCTTTGCATGAATTCAGTCTGCGAGCCATAAATGTCCGGGTGCACAAAAAACAATACTTTGTAGTGATCTGGATTTTCGAGTCCGGTTTTTATATGAAAGAGCAATGCCTTGCGGAGTTTTTTTACAGGATCCAGATTCTGCTTTCTGATTTCAGTGAGTTCTAGCAGACATTGCTCCGCCAGCTCTTCACAGATGGTAAAAAGAAGATCATCCTTGTCTTTGAAGTAAAGATATATGGTTGTTGGCGAGAACCCCATCTTCTGGGCGAGCTTCCGCATTGAGAAGGTTTCGTAGCCTTCTTCAATGAAGAGTTCCCTGGCTGTATCAATTATCTCCCTGCGGAATTCTTCTTTATGCCTGTCCCGTTTTTCTTTAATGCTCATATGCCCTCTTAACGCCAGTAAGTTAACTTAACACTGTTAAGTTTATCGGTAGGGATTAAAAAAAGTCAAACAAAAAATCAGCACAGTAGCACGGCAGAACAGCAGAACGACAATAAAGGCAGGTGGTTTGATTTTCGTAGCTTGTCACGGGTAACTGTTACTCAGTCGAGAGTCGAAGCGGGAGACTGAGGCTTTATATCTGGATATTGTTTTAATGTCTATCAAACATCAACCCATATACTAAGGTAGTTTCAAGCCTAGGAAATCAGAGCCGCCTGCCTTTATGTTATTTGAGTTATGGAGTTTTTGAGTTCTAATGTTCTGTTCTCTAGTCGTTCTGCTGATATAGCGTGTCTAATATTTTATTATGAAATACAGGCTTACGGAAAAAGTTAAGGCAGCTGGCTGAGCAGGCAAGATAGGTCCGGCGGACCTTGACGGCATAATTAGCGCTGTTATGAAAGGACAGCTCCATCATGATGAAGCAACTGGTGTAGCTGCTTCAGCGGATACTCGCGCTGAAATTCTGGTTGGTCTTGGTGATGATGCCGGTGTATACAGGCTTGGCTCTAACATAATTATCGAGACGGTTGATGTAATAACACCGGTTGTGAATGATCCGTTCACATTTGGCGCGATCAGCGCAAACAACTCTCTGAGTGATGTGTATGCCATGGGCGGCAAGCCTGTTTCAGCGCTCGCGGTGGCCGGATTCCCTCTATGCGAATACAGCACTGATGTGCTTGGCGAGATCATGAAGGGTGCTGTCAGTTCCATTGCAAAAGCCGGTGCGTTTCTGATTGGCGGACACAGTTTTGATGACTCTGAGATCAAGTTCGGCCTCTCTGTAACGGGTATTGCTCAGGAGGGCAGGGTGCTGACTGTAAAAGGGGCGCAGGAGGGAGATATCCTTCTGCTCACACAGCCCCTCGGCATTGGAATTCTGACAACAGCGCTTAAGGCAGGCAAGATCGATGATGAAGGTATTTCAGAGGCAGTTGAGTGGATGCTCACACTCAATGACAAGGCATCAGCAGCAGCTTGCAGCGCAAGCGCGAGTGCCTGCACAGATATTACAGGTTTTGGTCTGCTTGGCCATGCATTGAATATGGCTAAAGGATCAGGAGTTGATTTTGAAATAGATTTTAAAGCAGTTCCTTTCATGAATGGAGTAAAGGATTTTGTGATGAAGGGCATAGCTCCTGGCGGAGCCTTTGCCAATCTCAAATTCTTTGAGCCGGCAACTGACTTTGGTCCGAGCATGACTTATGAAGATAGGCTGATGCTTGCAGATCCGCAGACATCAGGCGGTCTTCTTGTCGCTGTCAAGGAAGACGGCCTGTCTGAATTCAAAAAGAGCGGCCTGTTTCACAGTTTAATCGGCAGGGTTGTCAAAGGCTCAGGCAGACTCAAAATAAAATGAGCAGCAGCCTTATATTTGTACTTCATGCGCATCTTCCATATGTAAGGCAGTCTTCCGCACAATCAACAATTGAAGAGCTGTGGTTTATCGAAGCCATGTGGGAAACCTACCTGCCGCTTTTGGATTTGCTTCAGAAAAATTCTCAAAGACATTCCGGGCCTGCAATGGCTATAAGCATAAGCCCTCCGCTTGCAGAGATGATGCGCGATCCGCTGATGAATGAAAAATTCAGATCGCACATGAAGGCTCTCGAGACCCTTGCTGCGTCAGAGGTAAAGCGTACAAAAGGCACGGATCATGAAACAACAGCGCTGCTATATATTGAAAAGATTAAGGCCGCGATCAAGATCTATAAAAAATGCGGCGGAGATGTTATAGCCGCCTTCAGCCAGTTGTTCGATTCAGGTGTTGTCGAGATGCTCGCAACATCCGCAACCCATGCTTTTTTGCCTGCCTATGAGAGCGTGCCTGAGGCAGTAAGGTTTCAGGTCAGGGCTGGAATTGAATATTATGAGAGGCTGTTTGGCAGAAGGCCAAAAGGCTTCTGGCTGCCTGAGTGCGGATATTATGAAGGTCTTGATCTTATACTTCGTGACGAGGCAATCGAGTATTTCTTTGTCGAGGCGCATGGGCTTATAAACGGCAGCCCATTGCCAGGTTTCAGCGTGCATAAGCCTGTGATCACTCCTTCGGGCATTGCGGCATTTGGCAGGGACACAAAGTCATGCAGCCAGGTATGGTCTGCTGAGTCAGGTTATCCGGGAGCTGCGTCATACAGGGATTTTTACAGGGACATTGGATTTGATCTGTCAGCTGATTATCTCTCAGGATTCTTCCATGATTTCGGAGCCAGGGTTTTTACAGGATTTAAGTATCACGCGGTCGCAAGGTCGCTGACAGGCAAGGCTTCCTACAACAGGAGCCAGGCTGCTGAACAGGCATATGACCATGCCATTCATTTTATTGCAGAGCGGACAATAGATTTTGCTGAACTTTCTGAATATTGCGATGCGCCTGTGATTGTAGCTGCATTCGATGCCGAGCTCTTCGGCCACTGGTGGTTTGAGGGCATTGAATGGCTGTCCGGCGTAATTGAGGTAGCCGCTAAAAAAAGGCCTGGCTTCAAGCTCAACACGCCTTCGGCATATCTCTTGGAATGTGGAGACAGCCTGCAGAAGTCATGTCCCTCTGCTTCGAGCTGGGGAGAGGGCGGGTATAACGCATGCTGGATAAGCAGCGGCAGCAGCGAATTTTACAGGCACCTTCTGGAACAGCCGGTTATGCTGAAGCAGATGCTTTATGAATCTTATAATAGAAGATGCAGAATCACGCAAAGCGCTGTTATGCAGGCTGTAAGGGAGATGCTTCTTGCCCAGTCGAGCGACTGGCTTTTTCTGATGCAGAAGAACAGGGCCAGGGCTTATGCTGAAAAGAGACTGGCAGATCACATAAAAAACTTTCTTTCGATTTTTGATCAGGTTATGCAGAACA
>JAJFVG010000125.1 GCA_021371915.1 Nitrospiraceae bacterium | reverse complement strand
TATGCCCAGCGCAAAACCAAAGTCACCGAACCTGTTTACTATAAATGCCTTTTTGCCTGCGTCAGCAGCTGACTTCTTTTCGTACCAAAAGCCGATAAGCAGGTATGAGCAGAGACCCACTGCTTCCCATCCGAAATAGAGCTGGAGCAGGTTGTTGGCCATAACAAGCATGAGCATGGAGAATGTGAAGAGACTTAGATAGGAGAAAAACCTGGCGTATCCTTCATCATCATGCATATAACCTATCGAGTAGACATGCACCAGCAGACTGACGCTCGTGACAACTATAAGCATTACTGCTGTAAGCTGATCTATAAGGAATCCGACCGAAGCCTTGAATGTGCCTGAGATGATCCAGCTGTAAATATCCTGGTTTATCACCTTGCCGCTGTAAACATCCATTAAGGCTGCAACAGCGAGTATGAATGATCCTGCAACAGCAGGCACTGCAACAAGGTGCGCCTTGCGGCCTATAGCCCTTCTGAACAGGATGTTTATCCCAAAAGCTAGAAGCGGCAGAAGCGGTATCAATATATAATTCTGCATATCAGCCCTTCATCTCCGTTATTTCGTCAGTATGCAGGGCTGCTGACTTGTTCCTTACAAGCGACACAAGTATAGCCAATCCGATCGCTGCCTCAGCAGCAGCCACGGTGATAATGAAGAAGACAAGCACCTGGCCTCTTAAATCCTGAAGATAGTGGCTGAATGCGATAAGGCTTACGTTTACTGAGTTGAGCATAAGCTCTATGGACATCAGCATTATCAGGACATTTCTCCTTACGAGAAAGCCTATAACGCCTATGCCGAAGAGTACTGCGCTTAAACCTATATACCAGCTGAGCGGAACCATGTCTACCTCTTCTTTGCAAGCACTATGGCGCCGACCACAGCGATCAGCAGCACCAGAGATGCTATCTCAAACGGGAATATGTATTGCGTATAAAGAATGCTGCCTATTGCCTTGGTGTGCGTAATCTTCTGCACAGCTTCTATGGTATATTCGCCTGAAGGCCCTGGCTCAAGTTTTGATATGGCGTAGATTATCATCGACATTATCGCTATGCCGAGCGCCACGCCTATAGGCCACTCGCCGATGAACCTCTCAGCAACAACCTCTTCCCTTATGTTGAGCATCATTATGACAAAGAGGAAGAGAACCATAATTGCGCCTGCGTACAGTATGATCTGAACCGCTGCCAGGAACTCTGCATTGAGGAACAAATACATTGCTGCTATATGGAAGAAGAGCCCGATCATCCAGAGCGCGCTGTGCACCGGGTTTCTGCGCGTAATCACCATTACTGACATGAATGTCATCGCAACCGCAAAATATATGAAGAACATTTTTGGCGTCATCTGCCTGCCTCTATATATATGTCTTTGTGCCTCTGTGCCTTTGAAAGATCTTTCAGCGCTGCCTGCTCTGCGCTGCCCTTGAAGTCTGACAGCAGCGGCCTCCAGAACCTGGCAAAGTATGATTTCTTTCTGCTTTCAGCAAACCTGTCCCAGTTTGCCAACAGCTTATCTTTTGTCATTAAAAACTCTTCCCTTGTAAACCCTGAGTATTCATAAATATCAGTGAGCACAACTGCCTTGTACGGGCAGGCCTCAACACAGAGGCCGCAGTAAAGGCATCTGAGCACCTCCACCTCGTACTGCTTCACAATCTTCTTGTGGTCAGGCCCTGTTGTGGTGCGCACCTTTATGCATTTTGAAGGGCATATTGCCGCGCATAGGCCGCAACCAACGCATGTTGCGTCACCATCAGGCCTTCTTGTAAGTGCATGCAGACCGCGAAAACCACCAAACGGCTCTCTCTTGTATTTGGGATACTGCCTCGTTACCGGCCTTCTGAATAGCGCCTTGAATGTAAGTGCCATGCCTTTGAGTATCTCCAGCATCAGCACCTTATTTATTATTTTTCTGAGTCCCAAACCCGATCTCTCCTGAACCTAACAGAAATATTTTACAAGCGCTGTTATCACTATATTCAGCAGCGCCAATGGTATCAAGACTTTCCACCCGAGGCACATCAGATGATCATACCTGAACCTCGGAAGCGTGGACCTTATCCAGTAATAGACAAAAACATGAAAATAAATTTTGAGCATGAACCAGACTATGCCAGGCACTGCTGCCAGAGATGGAAATGCCTCAAGCACAAACGGCGGCAGAGTCCATCCGCCCACAAAACAGAGCACTGATATTGCAGACATGACCAGCATGCCGATGTACTCAGCCATGTAGAACAGGGCGAATCTCATGCCGCTGTACTCGACAAAGAACCCTGCAACAAGTTCGCTCTCTGCCTCAGGCAGATCAAAAGGCGCCCTGTTGGTCTCGGCAAACGCAGCAATCATAAATACGAACGCGCCAAGGAACTGAGGGATTATGAACATGCCGTGCCAATATTTCTGCTGCGCCTCGACAATCTGTGTAAGGTTGAGAGACTCTGACATTATCATCACTCCAACAAGGCTGAGTCCGAGAGCGACTTCGTAGCTTATCACCTGCGCGGTTGACCTGAGTCCGCCGAGAAATGAGTATTTGGAATTTGAAGACCAGCCTGCCATAACTATACCGTATGCAGAAAGCGACGACATGGCGAATATATAGAGCAGCCCTATGTTGATGTTAGCCAGCACAAAGCCGTCGAAGAATGGCACAACAGCAAGACAGCCGAGCGCGGAAAATACCGGTATCACAGGAGCGATCTTGAATACGGTCTTGTCAGCGCCAGCTGGAATGATATCCTCTTTGAAAAAGGATTTTATTCCGTCAGCTATAGGCTGAAGTATGCCGTGCGGCCCGACTGTCATGGGGCCGAGCCTAAGTTGTATATGTCCTATGACCTTGCGCTCAAAATATGTGGCATACGCTACATGAAGCATCACAACGCCAAAGACAATGGCGATCTTCACAAGCAGCGCGATCATGCTGCCTGCAAAGCCGTTGATGCCTACTGAGCTAATAACCGATTCGATCAATCCTCATATCTCCGTTCGAAAAATTACCTGTCGCATTCACCAAGCACTATGTCTATGGTTCCTATATTGGCTATTACATCAGCAACCAGCGCGCCCTCGCAAAGCAGCGGCAGCACTGATGCATGGATAAACGATGGCGACCTGAGCCTCATCCTGTAAGGCTTGCCTGTGCCGTTGCTGATAAAATAAAATCCGAGTTCGCCTTTTGGCGCTTCTATTGCAGAATATATTTCACCGTCAGGCGCTGTGACCGGGCCCTTTATGACGAGCACAAAGTGCTGGATCATCGCCTCCATGTCCTTCAGGATTCGCTCTTTTGGAGGAAGGGTGAACTTGGGAGCATCAGGCGTCATCACCGGGCCTTCAGGCAACTTTTCAATGCACTGTCTTATGATGCGGGCAGACTGCCGCATCTCTTCCATCCTGCATCTGTATCTGTCGTAAGTGTCGCCGTTTTTGCCGAGCGGCACATCAAAATCAACCTTGTCATAAGCATCATAGGGGCAATATTTGCGAAGGTCGTAATCAACGCCCGAGCCTCTTAGCATCGGCCCTGTGAGCCCCCAGTTAACAGCCTCTTCAGCAGTGATGATGCCGATGTTCTTTGTCCTCTGGAGCCATATCCTGTTCTGGTCGATCAGGGTTTCGTACTCCTCTATGTTTTTTGGGAATTCATCCGTAAATTTGTACAGGCTCGACAGGAACTCTTCGCTCACATCGTTTCTAACTCCGCCTATCCTCGGATAAGTGACCGTAAGCCTCGCGCCTGTAAGCATCTCAAAAAGATCGAGTATCCATTCACGCTCTTTGAAAGCGTAAAGAAAGACCGTCATAGCCCCTATGTCGAGCGCATGAGTGCCTAGCCAGAGCAGATGGCTGCTTATACGCGCCATCTCCGATGCCATTGTGCGGATGAATTTTGCGCGTTCAGGAGCCTCTATGCCGAAGAGCCTCTCAACAGCCAGGCAGTAGCCCACATTGTTTGCCATGCTCGATATGTAGTCGAGTCTGTCTGTAAGCGGCAGAGCGGCCAGATATGTCCTGTTCTCGCCCAGCTTTTCCGTGCCCCTGTGCAGATAGCCGACATGAGGTGTGCATTTAACAACAGTCTCGCCGTCAATATCCAGTTCGAGCCTCAGCACCCCGTGTGTTGCAGGATGCTGAGGCCCCATGTTGATGGTCAGCTCTTTTTTCCTTAATTTTCCCTTTTGCTCAGGCATCTATTTGGTCTCAAACTCCATATTCTTTTTTGCAAGTTCTATAACATCCAGGTAGCCTTTCCATTCCTTTTCGCCAAGATCGCTCTGCAATGGATAATCCTTTCTCAACGGATGGCCTTCCCAATCCTCAGGCAGAAGAATCCGCCTCAGATCAGGATGCCCCTTGAAAACCACTCCCAGCAGATCGTAGCACTCTCTTTCAGGCCAGTTGGCGCCTGCGAATATATCCACAACACTGTCTATGGAACAGTCGTCTTCAGGAACCTCGGCCCTTATACGCAGAAGGCTTCTATATTCAAGAGAATAGAGATGATAAACAACCTCAAACCTCGTCTCCTTTTTGCCGCTGTAATCAACTCCGCAAAGGTCTTTGAGCAGATCGAAATTAAGCAGTGGATCAGAATGCAGATACCTGATGATATCTTTTATTCTGTCCCGTTTAACGATAACAGAGGTCTGGCTGTTGTACTCCCTTATTTCCCTGACCTCTTCAGGGAACATCTCCCTGATCTTTTCTGCTGCCTCTTTCGAATTCAAATTACTCTCCGGTATATTCTCATCACTATTTTTCGCATGTTGTGTTCTATCTTGAGAACCTTTATCTCCACCTGCTCCATCTGAGGTGTTCGTTCTTTATCTTTTCCTGAAGTTTTATCAGTCCATCAATAAATGCCTCGGGCCTGGGCGGGCAGCCGGGGATATACACATCAACAGGCAGAAAGTTGTCGCAGCCCTGGGCAGTGCTGTATGTGTTGTACACATTGCCAGTGCATGCGCAGCTGCCCATTGCTATCACATATCTGGGCTCTGCCATCTGGTCGTAAACCCTGCGCATGACCGGGGCCATCTTTTTTGTGACAGTGCCTGAGATTATCATCACATCAGCCTGTCTGGGAGATGCCCTGAAGATAATGCCGAACCTGTCCAGATCGTAATGAGAGGAACCCGCGGTCATCATCTCTATGGCACAGCATGCCGTGCCGAACACAGCAGGCCACATTGATGATATCCTGCCCCAGTTGGCTATCTTGTCAATGCCGGCTATTACCGCTCCGGCGCCTGGAATGACTTTTATGCCTTCTTCTATCTCTATAACGCAGTCTTCAGATTGCCTGTTCATCAATCCCACCTGAATGCCTCTTTTTTCCACGCGTAAACATAGCCGATGGCGAGTATTATTATGAAAAGTATCATCTCCACAAGTGCGTAAAGGCCTATCTTTCCGTAGACCAGCGCCCAGGGGTAAAGGAAAACAGCCTCAACATCAAACACAACAAAGAGCATGGCTGTAATGTAGAACTTTATGCTGAACCTGTCTCTTGGTTCGCCGACAGCGGGATTGCCGGATTCATAAGGAAGGAGCTTTTCCCTGTATGGACGCCTCAGCCTGAATATATTGCCTGCTGCTATGGAGACTGCGGCAAAAGCCGCGGCTGCCACCATAAGCAGAAGAGCTGGCAAATAATCCGTAGGTATATATGATCCCGGTGCAATAGGTTCCATTTGTATCAATCTTGCTTATCAGTTATTTAAAACGATAATTTAAAAAGAAAATCACACGAGTATTTATAATGTCAGTGATAATTGTATGAGTCAAATAAGAAAACTAAATAAGTTAATATAATTTTATTATAACAGTTGATTTCACCCTGGAAAAGTTGTTTTAAATTTTCGTCTCGAGTACAATCAAGACCTATGACCATTCTGACAAAGATTGTGAATGCAAAAAAAGTGCGCCTGACTGAAGCGAAATCAAAAGTCAGCCTGGCTGATCTGAAATCCGCAATAGATGATGCCCCCGATCCACTGGACTTCAGAGCAGCAATCAAAGGCAGCTGCAACGCAATAAAACTAATCGCTGAGATAAAAAAGGCCTCTCCATCAAAAGGCATCATAAAGCCTGACTTTGATCCTGCAAAGATCGCTGCAGAATATGAAGTCGGAAGAGTCAGCGCCATATCCGTACTAACTGAGGAGGACTACTTCCAGGGCAGGCTCGACTATCTGGACATTGTGCGCAAGCATACAAAAAAGCCGCTGCTCAGAAAAGATTTTATATTTGATGACTACCAGATATATGAAGCAAGGGCAAACAAGGCTGACGCGATACTTCTGATCGCAGCAATACTAGATACGAATCAGGCACAGGAGTACATTCATCTCGCAGCAGAGCTCGGGCTCTCTGTATTGTTCGAGACTCATGATGAAGATGATATGGAAAAAGCATTGCGTGCCGGAGCCGGTATCATAGGAATCAACAACAGGAATCTGAAGACCATGCAGATAGACCTTGCCAACACCTTCAGGCTGATTAAACAGATACCGCAAGACAGGATTACAGTCAGCGAAAGCGGCATTGAAACAAACAGTGACGTAAAAAAACTTATCGATGCCAATGTCGATGCCATGCTGATAGGCACATCCATAATGAAGTCGCCGGACATCCGTTCCAAAATAAACGAGCTGCTGGATATTGGCATAAAAGAATAGACGTTGAAGTTTTAAAAAAAAGGCCCTGCCGGAACAGACATACCGGCAGGGCCTTTTTGCATTTGTTACAGGTGGAGATCTCCAGCTGCCTCTGGCTGATAGATAACCTTTTCGATCAATATTCTTCTGATGCCTGATGGAACCTTCCACTCAACCACATCACCCTCACTGTATCCCAGAATGGCTGCGCCAATGGGAGCGAGGATCGAGATGGCGCCGGACTTTATATCAGCATTTTTGGGAAAAACGAGAGTATATGTCATCTCTTCCGATGTATCAGCATCCCTGAGATGAACTCTTGAGTTCATTGTCACCACCTTGGGCGGTATTTCCGCAGAAGCCACTACAGTGGCAGACTCAAGTTCCTCTTTAAGGGTTGCCAGATCCGGCCTGTCCCTGTTTTCTGAAGACTCCATGGCATCTATAAGCTCATTCAGTCTCTGTTCATCAAATTGCGTAATAAACAGCTCTCTCTGTTTCATAAACTCCTCCGTGATTTAATTCTGATAAGCGCGTGGGTATTTTGTTGCCTGATTGATGCTTATATATTAACATATAAAAAGTTTTAAGTCCCCTTTTCAACACCTTGCCGCTTCATTGCCGACTTGACAGTCATATCAAGTTTGGTTTATATATTAAATGACGCTCGGAGGTGATGTCTGCTAAAGGGATTCGCTGAATATATTGTCTTTGACCTGTTTGCGATGGATAGGGCTTCGCACCTTTCAGGAGCGCTAGAATTCTTTATTTACGACACACTGAAAATATTCATGCTTCTCACAGTTGTAATCTTCATCATATCGATAATAAGAAGCTACTTCTCGCCTGAGCGCACAAGAAAACTACTGTCACATAAAAAAGAATTTATAGGTAATGGCCTGGCAGCAGGGCTCGGGGTTGTTACTCCATTCTGCTCCTGCTCAGCAGTGCCGCTCTTTATCGGCTTTATCGAAGCAGGCGTGCCGCTTGGAGTCACCTTCTCGTTTCTGATCGCATCTCCAATGATAAACGAAATAGCTGTCGTGCTGTTGTGGAGCCTGCTCGGATGGAAGCTGACCGCACTTTATATAGGAACAGGCCTGCTGGTTTCAATAACCAGCGGCGTTATAATCGGAAGGCTCAAACTCGAAAAGTGGGTTGAAGAGTATGTTTATAAAATCCGGACAGGACAGGGCATGGAGGCTATAGCGCCGACATTCACAGAGCGGCTGCTGGCAGCAAAACAGAACACTGCCGAAATACTTAAAAACATCTGGCCATATATTGTTATCGCAATTGCGATAGGCGGACTTATCCACGGATATGTGCCTGAAGATTTTCTGCTGAAATACGCCGGGCCTGACAATATATTTGCTGTGCCTCTGGCTGTTGTCATCGGAGTGCCGCTATACTCAAACGCTGCCGGTGTTATCCCGATAGTCTCGGCGCTCATAAGCAAAGGGCTTGCTGTGGGCACTGTGCTTGCCTTTATGATGGCAGTCACCGCGCTCTCTCTGCCTGAGATGATAATTCTGCGCAAGGTCATAAAACTGCCTCTGCTTGCTGTATTTGTCGGAATAATGACATTAACAATAATAATAGTCGGCTATCTGTTCAATGCGATTTTATAAGGAGGATTTCTATGGAGATAAAAGTATTGGGGCCTGGATGTGCAAACTGTCACAAGATGGAGGAGCTGGCAAGGAAGGCTGTTGCTGAACTCGGCATTGACGCAAGGATAGAAAAGGTGAGCGATATTGCAGAGATAATGAAGTACACAATGTCAACGCCAGGACTCGTTGTAAACGGAAGACTGGTGCACTCGGGCAAGCCCCTGCCTGACATGGAAAAGATCAAAGACCTTATCAAACAGGAGGCGTGACATCAGATGCAGGAGGCACTGAAAATATTCAAGGCGCTCTCAGATGAAACACGGCTGAAGATACTCAAACTGCTTGAAGCAGGAGAACTCTGTGTATGCGATCTCTTCAACGCCCTCGATATGAGCCAGCCAAAAGTATCATTCCATCTTGCAATACTCAGGGATGCAGGGCTTATCAAAGACCGCAAGCAGGGCAAGTGGATACACTACACGCTCGACTCCAGCGATCTGTTTAGAAGATTCCTTCTGCTCTCCACGCTTGAGAAGATTCCTCATCTAAAAGAGGAAAGAAAACGACTCGAATGCTTTATAAAAGCTAAAGCTGACACAGAAAATCCGGATTATTGCAATAGAGGTAAAAAACGCAGATGCTCAAGGTGATGTTTCTCTGCACATTCAACACCCGCAAAAGCCAGTTAGAAGCATTTATTGACAAAATCAAATCAGAGAGGAGTGACGATTGAAAGAATATACAGGAAAGAAGCTATCATTCATCGACCGATACCTTACCCTCTGGATTTTCGTGGCAATGGCCTTTGGAGTCGGGCTCGGCTATTTCGTTCCAGGCACTGAAAAAGCAATTAACAGCTTTCAATCAGGCACTACAAACATCCCCATTGCCATTGGCCTCATCCTCATGATGTACGCTCCACTTGCAAAGGTAAAGTATGAGGAGCTCGGAGAGGTCTTCCGAAACAAAAAGGTGCTCGGACTCTCTCTCATCCAGAACTGGATCATAGGCCCGATCCTGATGTTTATACTCGCGATCACCTTTCTCCACAATTACCCTGAATATATGGTCGGTCTTATTATGATCGGGTTGGCGCGGTGCATAGCCATGGTAATAGTCTGGAATGACCTTGCCTGTGGCGATACTGAATATGCCGCTGGACTTGTGGCCTTTAATTCCATATTCCAGGTGCTCTTTTTTTCCATTTACACCTATGTCTTCATAACCATCCTTCCAGCATGGTTCGGTCTCAAGGGCGCAGTTGTCAATGTCACGATCGGACAGATCGCAAAAAGTGTTTTTATTTATCTCGGCATACCTTTTATCGCCGGAATGGCCACCCGTTTCATCATGATCAAAACCAAAGGCAAAGACTGGTATGAAAAGATTTTCATTCCAAAGATCAGTCCGCTCACTCTCATCTTTTTGCTTTTCACGATCATTGTCATGTTCTCATTGAAAGGCAACTATATTGTCAGGCTTCCGCTTGATGTGGCGCGTATAGCAGCGCCGCTGCTTATATATTTTGTGGTCATGTTTCTTGCCTCATTCTATATGGGTAAAAAGATCGGGGCGGACTATCCAAAGACAGCGACGCTTTCCTTTACCGCTGCAAGCAACAATTTTGAGCTTGCCATTGCTGTCGCAATTGCAGTCTTTGGAATTAATTCCGGCGTTGCTTTCGCTGCAGTAATAGGCCCTCTCGTAGAAGTGCCTGTTCTGATAGGCCTGGTTAATGCAGCCAGGTATTTCCACAGAAAATATTTTCCTGATGAATACTGCAGGGTCAAATTTACCAAACCAGTGTAACAAAAGGAGATGGAAAATGGGCGCTATGAAAAAAGAGAAGATACGCGAGGCTGTGAGGCTCAACTACGGAAAGATTGCGCAGACAGGAAATTACGGGTGCTGCTCCAGTTCTTCTTGCTGTTCTCCAGGAGCGGTTTCAGCGGATGATATCTCAAAACAGCTCGGCTATTCCAGCGAAGAGGTCTCCTCTGTGCCCGATGGCGCTAATATGGGTCTGGGCTGCGGAAATCCTCAAGCAATAGCCTCTTTAAAACCAGGTGAAATTGTGCTCGATCTGGGGAGCGGAGGAGGATTTGACTGCTTTCTTGCAGCAAGGTCGGTTGGAGAGACAGGATTGGTCATCGGCGTAGACATGACACCGGATATGATTTCCAAGGCAAGAGAAAATGCAGAAAAGACCGGATTCAAGAACATAGAGTTCAGACTTGGCGAGATCGAGCATCTGCCTGTGGCGGATAACAGCGTTGATGTGATCATCTCGAACTGCGTCATAAACCTTTCACCTGACAAGCGCAAGGTGTTTAACGATGCATTCCGCGTGCTCAAGCCAGGCGGACGCCTCGCTGTATCCGACATTGTCGCCACTGCAGAACTTCCTGACGAAATAAGAAACGATCTTGCGCTCCATGCAGGCTGCATGGCAGGCGCATCTCTTATAAGTGATCTGGAGATAATGCTCAGAGAGTCAGGATTCAACGCTATCAGGATACAGCCAAAAGAAGGGAGCAGGGAATTTATAAAGACATGGGCCCCAGGCACTAAGGTTGAGGAGTATGTCGTATCAGCAACAATAGAAGCAGTGAAACCTTAAACAAGGCTGCGCCACAATCATTATCGGTTAAACGGCGCACCAAATCTTTTTAGACATAAACTCGTCTATAAAGAAAAGAGGTATGTGTGTTAAAATTCAATTCATCAATATTCCCAGGAGACAGTTTAATGAAAAAGATACTTTATGCTGTTCTGCTTCTTGCTTTTATTTCCGGCTGCGGCAGCAAGACGCCTCAGACACTCGAAGACCATATCAAAGTCGCGAACAAATCAGGCGCAGCTGTACTCATCCAGATAGGCAATGACACCTGCGGTCCATGCGTGGAGATGAAAAAAATTCTCAGCAGGGTAGTTGAAGACTACCAGGGCAAGGTTAAAGTGTTGTACATTGACACCATCAGGGATCCTCAGCTCGCAAAACAGTATGCTGTGCAGAAAGTGCCGGTGCAGATTTTCATAGATAAAAACGGTAAAGGGTTCGGCAGACACGAGGGCTACTACTCATATGAAGAGATAGCTTTTGTGCTGAAGGACATGGGAATAAAACTATTCTAGCAGTAACGCCAGCCTTCAACAATCAGTCGGCTGAAACCTAAAAAACGCTGCAAATATATTGTCAGTTGCACTTCCGGGATTTCCCTGCTGACCAGCAGGGAAATCCCGCTTATAATCCGCTCTTCATAATTTTCAGGATCATGAGGCATGCCTTTGTTAACCGAAGGGCCTTCCTGAAACCCGAAACAGCAGCTGCGTATGGCCTTGGGCAGGCTTACATACACGGGTGCATTCAGCCTTTTTATATATGCTGCTGCATCAGGATCAATTGTTATCATGCTCTGCCGGTCAGCCCCACTTTTCAGTGGCGCTCTTCTCAATGAGGCTCTTGTCCTGGTCAACTGGTATCGGACATACAGCCTCATCAGCAAGCGGCGCAATAACCGTTTCACCCCATATATCCTTTACGCGTTCCTTAATCTGCAAAAGTTCAAACCACTTTCTTATTGCAGCTACAAAAACTATAGCCATAAGCACCATAACTATAACTGACAAAACAGCCAGAAGGGTCTTGCCTTGCGGCAGGTACGCTGTTGTGACATTAAGGTAACCGGCGTACATTGTTATAAAGGCCATAATAAGGCCTGGGATTGCGGTCACCCATATATACCTTGCCTTGCCCATCCTGATCAGCATGGTCGTGCAGATGATAAGCGCGCTGGATGCAAGCAGCTGGTTGCTCATTCCAAAGAGCGGCCATATTGTTTTTATGTCGCCTGTATAGACCAGATATCCCCATGCTGAGGTAAAGACAAAGCTGGTTATAACAATACCGGGAACCCAGCGCTTTTCAAGAAATTTTGGAATCAGCTTTCCTATCATCTCCTGGAGCAGGAACCTGCCCACTCTTGTGCCGGTATCAACAGCCGTAAGTATAAATACAGCCTCGAACATTATCACAAAGTGATACCAGTAAGCCATAAGGCCTTTCATAAACGGTATTGATGAAAAAACATACGCCATACCGACCGCGAGTGATACAGCTCCTCCGGGTCTGCCCTGCAGGGTTTCATTAACCTGGGTTGAAAGCTCAGGCAGATTGACTGTGGCCATCCCGAGCTTTTCAAAAGCAGCCGGTGCGCTGTTGATCGCAAAGTAGTCAGCAGGTACAAGCACGCACGCTGCTATAAGAGCCATTACAGCCACGAAGCCTTCAACCAGCATCGCGCCAAAACCGACGAACAGCACATCCCGCTCAGTGCCTATCATTTTTGGTGTTGTGCCGGTTCCGATTATGGCATGGAATCCTGAGAGAGCTCCGCAGGCTATTGTTATGAACACAAACGGGAACACATGGCCGGGTATTACAGGGCCGCCGCCGCTTATGAACTGTGTAACAGGCGGCATAAGCAAAATGGGCTGTACAATGGCTATGCCTCCGGCAAGCATTATGATAGTGCCGATCTTGAGATAAGTTGAAAGATAATCTCTTGGGCATAGCAGCATCCATACAGGCAGGGCTGATGCTATGAATCCGTAGACAGGTATTATCACGGATATCTGTTTTTTAGAAAGTTTGAATATGGACTGCATGGTTGGATCAGCAGCCACAAGCGGTCCGGCTCCGACAGCAGCGAACAGCAGTATTACGCCTATTATGCTTGCACCCTTCACATCACCGGGCCTGATTTTATACATCCACAATCCCATTAAAAGCGCGATGGGCATTGTTGCAAACACAGTGAATGTGCCCCACACGCTGTCAAACATGGCATTCACGCATGCTATGGAAAGACCTGCAAGCGTAAGTATGAGTATAAATAAAAATGCGAAAGATGCCACGCCGCCTGCAACAGTGCCGATCTCGCTCTCAGCGATCCTGGACAGGCTGCGGCCTTTGTGCCTGATTGACGCAAAGAGCACAACCATGTCATGCACAGCACCTGCCAGAACAGCTCCAATTATTATCCAGAGCGCACCCGGCAGATAGCCGAATTGTGCAGCAAGCACAGGACCCAGAAGCGGCCCGGCAGCAGCTATTGCGGCAAAATGGTGGCCAAAGAGCACAAACTTGTTTGTCTTGACATAGTCATGCCCGTCAGCGCAGGTGATGGCAGGAGTCGGTCTGTCGTTTCTCAGTCCGAGAACTTTGTTTGCAATAAACAATCCGTACAGACGGTAGCCTATCGCAAAAAAACATAATGCAGTGAATACGAGTACTATGGAATTCATGCACCCCTCCTCGCGATTATTGCATGTCCTGCCAGTGCCAGGTCATACGCAGAGCCAGCAGGCTGCATGCTCCGCTATTTTAACTCTATTCAATCTATTGGTAAATAGAAATATTAAGCTGCTACTGCCTGAAAAGACTTGTTATATGGACAACAATCGGCAGGGTCACAAAAGAAAGAAGGGTGGTCACTACTATCATAAATGCCGCCATAGCCACATCGAGCCTGAATCTCGACGCAAGAAGAAGAGAGAGCACCATCGTGGGCATAGCGCCTTCTATAACACATGAACTGAGCGCATCTCCGCTCAGCCCGAGCATATACGCAGCAGTAAATGATATGAGAGGCACTATCGCGAGTTTTATGATGATTGCAGGGATAGCAGCATATGCATGTCTTACGCCGGGCATGGTTAGAGCCAGACCAACGCTGAATGTCATGAGCGGCACAACCAAGCCGCTGAGCATGCTGAGGGCTGAAACAGCAAACTCAGGAAGCGCAAGCCCACTCTGTTTGAACAGCAATGCAGCAGCAATTGCCCATATCGGAGGCAGCAGAACAATCGTCTTCAAGGATTCTTTTACTGTTATGCGCTCGCCTCCATAGACAGAGGCGACAAACGCGCCAAGAGTCCATAACAGCGGCGTGCTCGCCATCAGGTCATAAAATATCGCGTACCTTGCTGCTTCAAATCCGTAAAGGCCTGTAAGCACAGGTATGCCGAGATAAGCCACATTGCCGAAGGCTGCGGATATTATGAGCGCTCCCTTTTCAGCCTTTGTAATCCTCAGGCTGCTGCTGATCAGTGAATATACAGCTACGGCTGCAAGTGTTGATACTACAATGCCTGCGGCAGCTGTCATGGGGATGTATATTGCTTCGATATTTATTTTTGCGGAATATATGATCTTGAAGCAGAGCGCGGGCAGGAATATGTTTAACACCATCGCGCCTATGGCATGCCGCAGAAGATCAGGATCAAGACCTCCTATGCGGAAGCGCCTGAAGAGCGCGCCAAGCAGTATGATAAGACCCAATGGCAGAAGGATATTATGCATTTTCAGTTCAGCAGTAGAGGATGTTCCTGCTCACATTGGCGGCTTCAGCAGTGCCTGTCAGGAGCATTGCCTGCACAAGTTCGTCCTTCATTTTGTTCAGCACCAGTGCAACACCCTCGCTTCCGCCACCAAAGGCAGCAATAACAAGAGGCCTTCCGATAAGCACGGCATCAGCGCCGAGTGCGAGTATCTTGAGCACATCAGAGCCGCTCCTCACGCCGCCGTCAACAAGTATCTTTATTCTGCCTTTTACACGGTCGGCTATATCAGGCAGCACATCAGCTGTGCCAGGGGTATGGTCAAGCACCCTGCCCCCGTGATTAGATACAACTATCGCGGCCACACCTGCTTCAGCAGACAGTTCAGCCTCATCAGGCGTCATTATGCCCTTCAGCACAAAAGGCAGCCCGGTTGATGCAACAAGCTCCTTAAGCTCTATCAATGTCTTTGGACTGACCGGCTGGCCCTTGAGAGCCATTGTGACAAGGCCTGCTCCGTCTATATCCATGCCGACAGCAAAGGCTCCGCACTTCTCAGCCTCATTCATGCGCTTTATCACTTCCTGCTGGCTGCGCGGCTTTATGATGGATATGCCTTTATGCTTCTTCATTGCGATCATGGAGCTTGCCCATAATGCAGGATCAGCAGCATCTCCGGTCATGCCTGCAATGCCCGCCTTTTTGCATCCTGACAGCACAGCATCCGTATAGTCTTCCTCACTCATCTGTCCGCCCATATTGTAGGTAGTGCCTGTTATCGGCGCTGCCATAACGGGAAAAGAGAGCTTGTGGCTGAAAATCCTGATGGATGTCTCAGGATTTCTCACATCATGTATGGTTCTCATATTGAGGCAGCAGCCTGCAAGCGCTTCCACATTGGCGATAAACGCACTGCCTGTGCCCGCGCCTCCCATGCCGGGTACTTCGCCTGCGCATGCAACACCATTGCATACAGGACATACCCTGCAGAATCCCTTAAGCCTCTCTCTTGCTGTTTTTTTCAGGCTGTTCATATCCATCATCTTCCTCCGTGAATATGTATCGCATTACTCATCATCAGAATGCAGAGAGTCCAGGTACCCGCTCCACTCCATGGGCAGCATATGCTTTTTTTTGCTGTTGCACTCCTTGCAGCAGGCGGCTATGTTGTTCTTTGTTGATTTGCCGCCCCGCACAAGAGGAACTATATGATCCATTGTAAGGTCCGCGGGATTGAATCTGCGGCCGCAGTAACAGCAGAGGCCGGTTGAAAGTTTCTTCTTCCACCAGGAACTCTGCCGCAGCACGCGGGCTGCGGCTTTCTCTTTTTTTATTTCTTCAGGGGATGATTCGGGGATAAAGAAGGGACTACTTTTTTCCACGCCTTACTTCTTCTTCATTGAAAAATCTTTCGTAGAGCACTTCCCATTCAGGACTGCCCTCAACAAGCTGCCTTGAGTAGGAATCGAGCTTCTTTCTGACTACCTGGTCTATATCCTCTCCGGTCTTGAGCTCAGCGATTATGGTACGCTTTATCTCGCGCCTTACCTCGCTCTCCTCTTCGATTACATCCACGATGTCTTTTGCCATAAGCTCATTGAGAAGCACATGCGACATATGGCTGATCTTGTCGTCAGATAGCATCATAATACTATGTTCTTCTCCCTGGCCATCTTCTTTTTTGTGATGTCGAACATCTTTCTGTAGTCAAGGCGGCCTTTTTCTATCTCAGACTCGAACTGCTTGAGGAACTGCCTCACCTCTTCATTGAGCCTGTCCTCTGCCATCAGCTCATGCAGCAGGATGTTATTGACCTCTTCAGTCAGCTTCTCCTCAGAGAGTTCTGTCTGGACAAGTTCTTTTGTCAAAAGGTTTTCAGCAATCTTTCTTGCTATTGACGGCACCCATGTTTTGGGAATCCGCATCCTACCTCTCCATGAACGGAATGAGCGCTATTGATCTTGCCCTCTTTATGGCTGTTGTGAGCTCTCTCTGGTGAACAGCACAGGTGCCGGTCATCTTGCGCGAGAGTATCTTGCCGCGTTCTGTCATATAGTTTTTGAGCACCTTTACATCCTTGTAATCTATAAAGGGAAACTTGTTGGCGCAGAATCTGCAAAACTTTTTTCTCTGGAATCTCTTTTGCTGCATGTTCTCTCCTTTTTAAACTCTGTATATTTTTATTTTTCTGTTTCTGTTAAAACGGCTCTACGTCGGTTATCTCATCAGGCGGAGCTGATTCAGTCGAGCCGAAACTTTCGGACGGAGCTGACTTTGCATCCTTGCGAGGCATGAACCTGACGTTGTTTGCAACAACCTCCATCTTGGACTTCTGCACACCTTCCTGCTCCCATCTTCTTTCGCGGAGCCTGCCCTCAACCAGCACGGGGCTGCCTTTGCTCAAGTACTGGCCGCAGGTCTCCGCCTGCCTGCCAAACACAACAGAATCGATGAAGAGCGTGTCATCCTTTGTCTCATCGCCCTGTTTGTATTTTGATGTTACGGCAAGCCTCATGGTTGTTACAGGTGTGCCTCCGGCTGTGTACCTTACCTCTGGATCTTTGGTCAGATTGCCTATCAGGATCACACGGTTGAACATTTTACGATACCTTTTCAGCCTCAGCAGCAGGCGCTTCAGCAGCTGGTTTCTGGAGAACAGCGATCTCTTTCTTGCCCAGTTTTATGGCCATGAACTTGATAACCGGATCATACACCTTGAAATAGTTCTCTACCTTCTGGAGCAGATTTGAGGGAGCCTTGAAGAGATACAGCACATAATAGCCCATTTTGTGCTTGTTGAGCTCGTACGCGAGCCTTTTCTTTCCCCATACATCCACCTTGATCATCTCGCCGCCAGCGTTTGTTATGAAATCTGAAATCTTGTCTGTCGCTGTCTTGAGTTCCTCGTCAGTGAGAGAGGGGTTAAGGATAACTACATTTTCATAAAAATTCATCAAACAACCTCCACATGGATTTTAGCCCTTTGCATGCCCTTTGCAGGGCAGTCAAACCACTCCGGCTGCCTCGGGGTAAGACCCCTACGCAGGGGCATGGAGTCGTGTTTTATAACACATTTTTTGCAGAAAAATCAAACAATCTTGTACAGCCTTATCATCTTGGCCAGGGTGTTGCGGTTTATGCCGAGTATTTTGGCAGCCTTTAGCTGGTTGCCGCCTGTCTCCTTGAGCACAATGGATACTAGCGCTTTTTCGACTTCGGATATGACTGTACTATAGAGATCGGAACTCTCAAGCCTGGATATCTTCTGCATCAGGCTGCTGAGTTTGTTCTCCAGGAAATCTCTTATCGAGCAGGCCGAATAGTCTCCGGCAGCAAGGTCTCTTCTTTCCAGCCTGCTGTTTTTGCTGAGAATGGCTGCGCGCTTGACCATATTTTCGAGTTCGCGCACATTGCCGGGCCACTCGTAATTGCTCAGGAATTTTTCAGCATCCCTGGAAAACTCTTTAAGCCCCAGCTCAAAATCTCTGACCGCTGCCTTTAGAAAGTGTTTTGCGAGCGGCAGTATATCATCCTTGCGGTTTCTGAGCGGCGGCACCTTGAGCTCTATCACGTTAAACCTGTAGTAGAGATCTTCCCTGAACTGGCCGGAGCTTATGCTCTCTTTGAGATCGCGGTTTGTAGCGCCTATTATGCGCACATTGGCTTTTATAACCTTGCTGCTGCCAATCCTTGTATACTCCCTGTCCTGCATAAACCTGAGCAGCTTTGCCTGTAGGTTTATATCGAGCTCTGATATTTCGTCAAGAAAGAGCGTACCGCCCTCAGCAGCGCTTATCCTGCCCTCTCCTCTGTCCACCGCTCCTGTGAACGCGCCCTTTTCCCATCCGAACAGTTCTGCCTCGATCAGGTCTTTTGGTATTGATGCGGAATTTATCGCAACAAAAGGCCCAACCTTTCTCCTGCTGTTGTTGTGTATGGCTCTGGCAACAAGCTCCTTGCCTGTGCCGCTTTCACCGGAGATGAGCACTGTGACATCCTTTGGAGCGACCCTGCCTATCTCCTTGAAGATTTTTAGCATGCCCTTGCTTCTGGCGATCATCTCATATGGCGATGCATCTTCTTTGGCCTGCCTCAGCATCATTAGCTCCTGCCGCATCGAGAGCTCGCTGAATGCCTTTTCCACAACAATCTTCAGTTCATCTATGTCAAACGGTTTTTCGAGATAATCATAAGCGCCCTCTTTCATGGCCTCGATAGCAACGGACATCCTGCCCTGTGCTGTCACCATTATCACCAGCGCATCCGGATTGAAGACTCTTATCTCCTTGAGCGCATCGATGCCGTTTCCGTCAGGCAGCATCAGATCGAGCAGTATCAGGTTGTACTTGTCCACAACCTTGAGCCCTGACTTTATGGTTGTGCGGGACTGTATGTCGCAGCCAATGGGCTCCAGAGCCTTGCTGATTACCCAGGATATGCTCTCATCATCATCTATTATCAATATCTTCTTTTCCATTATCCCTGTTCCTGATCAATGCTGAAGGGAAGATAGACGCTCATAACCGTTCCCTGTTTCAGCCTGCTTCTGACCTTTATCAGCCCTCCGTGATCTTTCACTATTTTTTTTGAGAGCGCAAGGCCAAGACCGCTGCCACCCTCTTTTTTTGTATAAAACGGCAGGAATATGCGCTGCATCTCTTCCTGTGGAATGCCTGCTCCGGTGTCTTTTATATCAACCACAACCCAGCGCTGTTTTCTGGATTTTATATTATCCTGCTGGATATTTAAACCAGCCGGCCCATATACCCTGAAAAACCTGTCAGGGTCCTGTATGACCATATACTCGCTCGAGGGGCCGGTAGTTATTGTTATTAGCCTTTCCCTCCTGCCGAGTGATTCAGCGGCATTTTTCAGCAGGTTGATGAAAACCTGAAGAAGTTTGGCCTCATCGCCCATTATAACAGGCAGGCTCGGATCATATACCTTTATCAGCCTGGCCTTTTTATCCCTGAACAGAGGATCGATTACCCTTATAGCCTGTTCAAGCACCTCGTGTATATTCAGCCTGTTGAATACTGGTTTCCGAGTCATGGTCAGATATGTGCTCAGCACCGAATTGAGCCTGTCAGACTCCCTGATTATCAGATCAATGCACTCGTCAGCCTCTTTACCGGACACTCCTGATCTGAGCAGCTGCGCAGCACCCTTGATGCCGCCAAGAGGGTTCTTTATCTCGTGCGCTATTGAGCCGATAAGAAATAAAAGGGAGTCAAAATGATAGTCCTCGCGCTCTGTAAGCGAAAGATTGCGCCTGATGCAGACTATGGCTCCGTCAGGCCCTGCTGCGAACTTTTTGTGTCGGACTGAATAATCATAAAACGGCATGATATTGACATCAGCGCCAGCCTCATCGTTGTTTTTTATCTCTGTATCTTTACAGCTGAAGGTCCGGCCCTCAGCAAGGGCTGTTTCCATAAAACGCACCAGATTTTCAGAATACCCGAAGAGGCTTGAGAACTCTTTACCCTTCGCCTCTTTAAGACTCTTGCCGAGCAGTTCCTCAGCAGCCCTGTTTGCGTAGATCAGCGAAGCCGATGCGTCAAAAAGCAGCACAGCCTCATCAAGGTTATTCAGAAGCGTTTCAGGGGTGAACATATGGATAAGAATAAATAAACCGATGCCAAAGATTCAAGAAAACCAAGCCCTTGCTCAGCCCAGGTACAGCTTGTTGAGCCGGATATATTCTTCCACTTCAGGGGGCAACAGATATTTTATGCTGAGTCCTTTTTTGATGCGGTCTCTTATATCCGAGGATGAAATGTCGAGTTGAGTAATAACAGCGAGCATGGCCTGCCTGCCGCCTTTGAGCCTGAGCTGCGAAACATCCGGCTGCAATGGATCATGCATAAGACTTTCCACAAACAGAGAGGCATTGATAAACTCAGCAGAGGTGCAGGGCCGCTGCGCTACTATGAGATTTACTGAACTGATGATTGCGTAAGGCTCTTTCCAGTTGGGCATATCGATAAATGCATCAGAGCCGATGATAAAGAAAAGCTCATCAGCAGGATAGAGCTGTTTGAGAGCTGAGATGGTTGAGACTGTGTAAGATTTGCCCTCGCCGTAAAGCTCGACATCAGAGAGCATAAACCCCGGGTTTGAAGAAATGGCGAGCCTCACCATCTGCATCCTGTGGTTAGGACTCGCCAGATCATTCTCTTTCAACGGCGGCTGGCCTGATGGCACAAACAGTACAGCATCGAGCACAGCCTTTTCCATAACTTCCTGGGCAAGCCGCATGTGTCCGTAATGGACAGGATTGAACGTGCCGCCCAGTATGCCTAACCGCAAATTAGCTTAGTCCCATCTTTGACAGCGCGTCAGATGCCTGTGTTGCCTGGGCAGGCGCCTCTTCAGGCAGATAGAGCATCACTCCGCCTTTTACCGGCCTGATGACTATCTTGTTTTCTTTCGCAAGCTGGTTTGTCGCCTTTATCGGGTCCTCGTTGTCAAAATATTTTTTGAACGCCTCATTGAAACCGGAGTAGACAGTGTGGATACCCTTGTAACCTTCCTTTCGGAGACTCACAATCGCCTTCTTGATAAACTCTTCGTGATTAAGTTTTTCTGACATCTAATCCTCCTCCTTTTTATGGTTTCAGCTCCTAAGCTGTCCGCTTCCAAACACAATGAACTTGGTACAAGTGAGTTCTTCAAGCCCCATCGGGCCTCGTGCATGAATCTTGTCAGTTGATATGCCTATCTCAGCGCCGAGTCCGAACTGATACCCGTCATTGAGCCTTGTGGAAGCATTGATCAGCACAGCAGAGGAGTCCACCTCGCGCACAAACCTCATCGCCCTGCTGTAGTCATTGCTCACTATAGAGTCAGAATGGGCTGAACCATATTTTGCAATGTGACTCATTGCATCATCCATGCCCTCCACAATCTTTATGTTTACAACAAGGTCAAGATACTCGTTGTAAAAGTCGCTCTCTTCAGCAGCCTCTATATCTTTGAGTATCTTCCTGGTCTCTTTGCAGCCCTTCATTCTGACGCCGGCCTTTTTGAACCTCCCGTACATTGAGGGCAGAAATTTTGCAGCAACCGCAGCATCCACCAGCATTGTCTCCATGCTGTTGCATGTGCCGGGCCTCTGCACCTTTGAGTTGAAGCATATATCTTCAGCCATCACGAGATCAGCATCTTTGTCAACAAATACATGACACACGCCCTTGTAGTGTTTCAGAACAGGTATCCTGGAATTTTCAGTAACCGTCCGTATCAGCCCTTCTCCACCCCTGGGTATTATCAAATCGATTGTGCCCTCAAGCTTTAGCATTTCTGTAACAGCATCCCTGTCAGGGATGTCTATGAATGTGACCGCGCCTTCATGCAGCCCTTCAGCAGCTACAACTTTTCTGAGAATATTAACTATGGCCCTGTTGGAGTTGATCGCTTCTGAACCGCCTCTTAATATCACAGCATTGCCGGACTTGAGGCATAGGCTTGTTGCATCAGCAGTAACATTAGGCCTTGACTCATAAATTATCCCTATAAGGCCGATCGGTACGCGCATCCTGCCCACAGACATGCCGTTGGGCCTTTGGCGCATATTAAGTATTTCGCCCACAGGATCGGCAAGCCCTGCCACCTGCATCAGGCCGTCAGCCATCTCATCAACACGCTTTTGAGTGAGCGTAAGCCTGTCTATCATTGCGGAAGAGAGTCCTTTGGCCCTGGCATACTCTATGTCCTTTGCGTTTTCAGACACAAGCATATCCAGATTGTCCTTGAGTGCAGCAGCCATGTTGGCAAGCGTCCTGTTTTTGACCTCGCTGGAGGCCTTTGCAAGGCTTCTTGCGCCCTGTTTGGCCTCGGAGGCCTTCTGCATAATATACTCTTTAATATCCATCTATACTCCTAATATATATAACTGTTAATAATTATTACTCAAATCAGTTTCAAAATCAATCGTAATTTATGCATGGGCAAATCTTTTTGTTATAATGCTTGTATAATCGCGCTGCAAAGGAGGAATATATGGCTACGCCGGAAGTGGATATGGATCTCTGCATAGGGTGCGGATCATGCGTTGAGGTATGTCCTGAGGTATTTGAACTCAGAGATGACAAAGCCTGGGTCATAGGCCCTGACAAATGCAGCACCTGCAACTGCGAAGAGGCTGCAAACATCTGCCCTGTTGAGGCAATTACACTCGTTTAACAACCCGTGAGGAGCTGCGGATCAGCTGGTTGGGCAGCTCCTCAAATATCTTTTTACAAGCTCTATCACCCCGAAAATCTTGAGATCAAAATAGTCACCTGCTGCTTTTCTGGAAGCAAGCAAATCATAAACAGCATCCTGTGAAATTTTCATCACCTCAATGTCTTCAGTATCATCAGGAGGGAATCTACGCTTCATCTCTTCAGTAGCTGGAACAGAGTTTTTTGCGAGAAAGACCGAAACAAGTTCAATGGAAACACCAAGTGATACAGGTCCTTCAGCCAAAAAAACGATATCATCGCTGAAAAACCCGGTCTCCTCCACAAGCTCGCGGCCTGCTGCCTGAATCAGATCTTCACCCTTGTCGTTGAGCCCTGCTGGAAATTCTATAACATGCCTGTCCATAACAGGCCGGTATTGTCTTATAAGAATGATCTCTCCATCAGCGGTTACAGGCACAACAATGACAACGCCGTTGGTATTGACTCTCTCCACAGCCTCCCACTGGCGCGGCACGCCGTTGTGGTCTTTGTATGTGAGCAGCACTACCCTGAGGTAATTGCCCTGCCAAACTATTTTTTTATCCGTAACAGACATCAGCTGCACCTGCCCCTGTTCATCCCGGAGGCCAGCCCATCAGCCTGCCGCCAAGCAGATGAAAGTGTATATGGAATACAGTCTGGCCTGCATCAGCATTACAGTTTGCCACAACCCTGAATCCGCTCCCGCTGAATCCCCTTGAGGCTGCAATTGAGCCGCATACAGTAAAGATGTGGCCTACCAGCTCCTTATCGTCCGCTTCGATGTCCGTTATCCTGGCTATGTGCTTTCTGGGTATCACAAGCACATGCATAGGCGCCTGGGGATTGATGTCTTCAAAAGCTATGCAGAGATCATCCTCATACACAATCTTTGCGGGTATCTCTTTTGAAATAATCCTGCAGAACAAACAGTCACTCATAAACCCTCCTGCGGATCTTTTTATCGCCTGCTGCCGGTCTGCTACTACCGCTCTATTTTATTAAAGAAGCATGATCTGCTGCCTGTGTGGCACGCTATGCCGCCAATCTGGTTCACTTTTATCAGAAGGGTATCGGCATCGCAATCGTAATACATCTCCTTAACTTCCTGAAGATGCCCTGATGACTCTCCTTTTTTCCAGTACTTCTGTCTTGAACGAGACCAGAAATGCGTGTAACCTGTCTCGATAGTCATCTGAAGTGAAGAGCTGTTCATGTAAGCCATCATCAGGACATCGCCGTTTTCAGCATCTTGTATAATGGCCGGAATCAGGCCCTTTTCATCATACTTAAGTTCGGGAATCATCTCTCCTCCAAAATCAGTCATAGGGTTGCCGAGCAGACACAGCGCTGCCTGCGGCTGTTGATTATGATACCATTTCCTGCTGCTGCGGTTGCAATTCACGTATCATCGGCATAATGCTGATAATTATATCTATGTGTCTGTGATATAATGGAATAGTTTTCAGAAAAAGACAGGATAATGAAGATAATCAAATATATGCTCCCTATAACTTTGGGGCTCAGACAAAAGACTGCTGTTTTGGCTGCTGCCCTTTTTTGTTTGATCGCAGCAGCAGTGCCATGCAGCTCAGCCATTGCGCCTGAAAAGCCCATATTGTCTCAGGTTACAACCAGCATGCGCGGACACGACCTGATGACAGCCATGGACTTCAGGCCGGGCAGCCAACTGCTGGGTGAGCTTCGTGAGGGAGTAAAAAAAGAGCTGACATTCTATGTCGACCTGTTAAGAGTCTGGAAGATATGGCCTGATGAGTTTGTCACAGGCAGAAAGTTCACAAGAATACTCTCTGCTGATCCCATAAAAAACGAATTCATCTGCGAAACCATCGAAAACAATATCAAGTACAGAAAGAGGTTCAAGGATTTTGAGTCAATGACAGCCTGGGCATTCAGCCTGGATGAGTTCCGGCTTGCCAGCACCAAAGAGCTTGAACCCGGCATCTACTTTGTCAGACTCACTATTGAATCTAAAATAAGAAAGCTGCCATCCATACTGAAGGCCATAATGATAATCCCGGAGACCGAGTTCAGCATAAACGCTGACTCGGCGAGATTCAGCCTGCCAAGGTGACACAGCGATGCGTATACTGAAGCCATTTCTGATAATCGCAGGCATACTGGCTCTGTTTGCGATACTCACGGCTGTTGAACTGCATTTCATCAAGATGCCAACCGTGGAGATCACCACAAGGATACTGCTTGCAGGACTGTTGAGCATAAACATACTTGCCCTTCTGACACTGATGTTCTTTGTCGGAAAAAACCTCTTCAGGCTCTACACTGAGCGAAAGCATAAGATACTTGGATACAGGTTCAGGACAAAGCTGGTGGGCATATTTGTCATCCTCACACTGATACCTTCGACATTCCTCTTCTTCGTATCCAGCGGGCTTGTAACAAACTACATAGACAAAATATTTTCTCCCCAGATTAAAGAGCCCGTAACTTTATCGATAGAACTCGCAAAGGGATTCTATGAATTTGAGCGGCAGCGCGCGCTGAAGGCAGCAAGGGAGTACGCATCAGGAGCACAGATATCAGGCACAGGCATATCCGTAAAAAAGCTCGGCTCCATGCCGCTTGACGCAGGCGAGGTGATACAGGAGGCTTTCAAGGGAACTGAAGGCACGGAGATTGTGTCGCTTGACAACGGCGACCTGGTGAGGGCTGCTGTGCCGGCAGCATCAGGCGTTGTGGTGGCTGAATTCACCCTGCCGAGAGAGCTCTCACAAAAAGCCGGGCAGCTGCGGGAAATGTATGAAGACCTGCTGAAGCAGCAAGGCTTCAAGTCTCCGCTCAGGGTAAACTACATACTGATCCTGGGCTTTATCACACTGCTGATAGTCTTTACCGGCCTCTGGGTGTCTCTCAAGATATCAAGAGGCATCACCATACCCATACAGGAA
>JAJFVG010000109.1 GCA_021371915.1 Nitrospiraceae bacterium | reverse complement strand
AATGCCGCTGTTATGATAAATTTCTTATCTGAATTTCAGCAGGCTGCTGAATCAGATTCTCTTTTAAGTCCGTATGTTTCGCGGGTGTAGCTCAGTTGGTAGAGCACAACCTTGCCAAGGTTGGGGTCACGGGTTCGAGTCCCGCCACCCGCTCCATTTTCGATTGGTGAATATTAAATCCTGAATTCAATTCAATGCTGAATTTGAAGATTGGGGTTTGGTTTTTATGTTTTGTGGCGGCGTACCCAAGTGGCTAAGGGAGAGGTCTGCAAAACCTTTATGCAGCGGTTCGAATCCGCTCGCCGCCTCCAAAAAATCAGTACTTCAGTATCTCCAGATAATCCTGCAGATCAGCAGCCTCTTCCCCGCTTACAGATGCAAGCCTTGTCCTTATCTCTGATTCAAACTTCTCCTTGCTGCCATTATATGCAGGCTCCAACCTAAGTCCTGTTGCAAGCGCTGATGCAGCATCGCCGTACCTGGCCAGTTTGTTGTATGCGAGCGCCATTCTGAAGAACGGCAGCGCGAACTGCGGCGCTCTGATGGCAGAGCTGCGGTATGAGTTGAGCGCCTTCTGAAAATCTTTTGTCCTGTAGTAGGCATCTCCCATGTTGTAGTAGGCTTTTTCAGGTGTTTCATAGAGTGGGTTTGATATCGCTTTTTCGAATGCTGCGATAGCCTCTTTATACTGTCCTGCCCTCATGTATGCAACTCCCATGTTGTTGTATGCGTCAGAAAATGAAGGGTCAGATGAAGTGGCTCGTTGAAATGTCTCTATGGCCTTGGCATTTTCATCAAGGTTCATATAGACGAGTCCAAGGCTGTTAAGCACATCCTTGTTTGATGAGTCATACTGCAGCGCCTTCTGGAGTTGTACAAAAGCTGTCTGCATCTTGCCTTCATTAAAGTAGGAAAGCCCCATCTTGTAATAGTAGTCAGCTTCTTTTTTGTCATCAATCGTCTCTACGCTAGCGCAACCCGATAGCGCTGCTGAAATGCATATCATGCAGATGATGGATAGGGCATGTCGTATCAGTCTGTTCATGTATAAAAGTTTAAAGTATTGCGAACCGAATGTCCAGACTAATCCTCAGGCAGAAGATGGCTCGAAAGTTCGGTAAGCATTTTTTCAACCCTTTTTACTAAACTCGAAATGCCTTTAGAATTGTAAGCAAGCTCAAACCCGTCTTTGAGAAACTTTATGCTGTAGTCTTTGTCTTTTACAGCCTGCATTCTGAAAAGCTCTTTCAGCAGCCTGTCGAAAAAGTCATCGGGTATTTTTATGTCAGGCGCATCTGCCGCAGGAAAACTTAATCTGAAGGTGCTGTTGTCTGCTGATACCTTTGTGATAAAAAGCATCTGGGCCAGCAGTTTAATCTGCATGGTCTGGACCAGGTTTGCCACAGGCTCAGGCAGTTTGCCGAACCTGTCTGCCATCTCCTCTTTCAGCTCATGCAGCAATTCTTTTGATTCAATCTTTGACAGCCTTCGGTAAAAGCTGAGTCTAAGTGTTATGTCAGGTATATACTCCTCCGGTATGTAGGACGGCATGTTAAGCTTGATCTGCGTATCCGGCAGTTCGCTCCTCACTTCTCCTTTGAGCTCTGCAACAGCCTTTTCGAGCAGCTCCATGTACATCTCAAACCCTATGTTGTGCACATGTCCTGACTGTTCAGGGCCGAGCAGATTGCCTGCCCCTCGTATCTCCAGATCCTTGAGCGCGAGCCTGAACCCTGCGCCAAGATAGCTCATCTCCTGAAGCGCACTGAGCCGTTTTTTTGAATCATCTGTCATCAGCTCTTCACCCGGGATGAGGAAGTAGGCATACGCTTGCTTGTCAGACCTGCCGACCCTGCCTTTGAGTTGATACAGGTCTGAAAGTCCGAAGGTGTCTGCCCTGTCTACAATTATTGTGTTGGCATTTGGTATGTCTATGCCGGAACTGATTATGGCTGTGCATACCAGCACATCAGTTTCGCTGCTGAAGAATTTAAGCATTGTTTTTTCAAGGTCATGCTCCTTCATCTGGCCGTGGCCTATGCCAACCCTTGCCTCAGGCACAAGCCTGTTTATCAGCGATGCTGCCTTCTCAATATCTTTTATGCGGTTATGCACAAAGTAGACCTGTCCGCCCCTTTGCAATTCGCGCCTGATCGCATCCTGTATTACTCTGTTGCTGAACCTGGTGATCAGCGTCTTTACTGCAAGTCTCTCCTCAGGAGGAGTCTCGATCACAGACATCTGGCGTATTCCCGACAGGGACATATGCAGTGTGCGCGGAATTGGAGTGGCTGTCATGGATATAGTATCAACATCCTTTTTGATCTCCTTTATCTTCTCTTTCTGCGCCACGCCGAACTTGTGCTCTTCATCAATTATGAGCATGCCCATGTCGCTGAACGTTACATTTTTTGAAAGAAGCATATGGGTGCCGATTATGATATCAATTTCTCCAGCTGCGAGCGCCCTGAGTGCTTCTTTGACATCTGTTCTTTTTCTGAACCTGTTTATATAGTCTATCTTCACAGGGAAGCCCGAGAACCTTGTGCTGAATGTCCGCCAGTGCTGCTCAGCAAGCAGGGTGGTAGGCACAAGCACTGCTACCTGCTTTCCATCATAAACAGCCCTGAAGGCTGCTTTTACAGCCACCTCTGTCTTGCCGTATCCAACATCCCCGCACAGCAGCATGTCCATTGGCTCAGGCATGGTCATATGTTTTTTTATATCCTCAATAGCCTTCTGCTGGTCAGGGGTCTCTTCATAAGGGAAGAAGTCGTCAAACTCCCTGTGCATGGCAGAGTCCTCGCTGAATATAAAGCCGCGAGCAGCTTTTCTTTCTGCATACAGCTTGATCAGTTTTTCAGCAAGCTCATGTATGCCTGCTTTTGCCTTCTGCTTTGTCTTCAGCCATGCCTTGCTGCCGAGCCTGTCGAGCGCTGCCTGCCTGTCATCGCCAGCGCTGTATCTCTGAAGCTTATTCAGGTTGTAAAAGGGCAGAAATATCCTGTCGCCTTTTGCGTATTCAATAGTCAAAAGATCTTCAGGAGTGTCTTCCGAACTGAAGCGTTCGAGTCCGATGAATCTTCCAATGCCATGATCTTCGTGCACAACAAGATCACCAGGTTTCAGATCATCCAAAGTGAGCAGCAGCCTGGTTACCCTGGATTTCTTTGCAGACTTGTAAGGCATTCGCTTGCCGAACACCTCGAGGTCAGAAAGAAAAACAATACTGCCAAAAGAACAGCCTGCTGACATAGATGCCTTTGTTACGCAGATCATCCCTTCATAGCCGGCGAGTTCTTCGACTTTGAGATATGCAGCAGGCACGCCTTTTTCGCTCATAATATCGTGCAGTCTCTCAACCTGTCCCTCTGAAGGCAGTGCTATCACAAATCGTTTGTTGCATGACTCAAGCAGATGGGGCAGATCATCAAGCCCTGTTCTCTCTTCAGGCAGTATGCCTAGCCCGCTTATAGCTGCTTCACCGGCATCAATCCCCGTACCTGCAAATGGCAGATGAGAAACAGTCAGCGCTTTTTTTTCAGCAGGAGGCTCCTCAGAAGCAGCCCATATCAGTTCAGCATCAATGTAGTATTCATGCAGTTGTATATCAGGCCTGTCAGGGTGCTGTGCAGAAGGGTAGATATCAACATGCTCCACTTCAGCCAGAGATCTCTGCGTCTCTATATCGAATGTCCTGATCAGATCAATGGAATCGCCAAAAAACTCCAGTCTCACAGGCAGTTCTTCTGTTGATGGATAGATGTCAAACACCCAGCCCCGTTCGCTGAATTCGCCTTTCTCCACCACAAGACTTCTGTTGAAGTAGCCTGCATCCAGCAGCAGCTTCCGCAGGCTTTCCCTTGATATCTCCATATCCTTTTTTATGGCCAGACATGAGCTTTGGGGAGCCGCAGGCACAGCAAGGGCATTTGGTGATGTGACAATAGATATGCTTTTACCAGAGCGCAGGGATGATAATATTTTTGCGCGCTGGCCTATGGATTCGGTATCAGCAGGCTCAGGGAAGTATATGAATTCGCTTTCCGGTCTGAAAATATTTTTGATGAAGATTATATCGCGCAAAAGAGATTCTGCTTTTTCAGCTGTCTCTTCAACCGCGATAAAGGGTTTATGCATGGAGCATAGAAATGCTGCAAGATGCGGCATTGACATGCCGTATATCCTGTCAGCGCCGGATTTCAGCATCATCTTTTCAAGATTACTGAAATGTTTGTTCAGCAGATAATTCAGTGTGAGCATTGCGGTACAATTATGATATGGGTCATGTATTTCTGCAATAATTAATTATAACCTAAAACAGGTTGTGCTATTGGAGGCATTATGTCCGAACAGATGAAAGAGCCTGAAATTTCTGCTGCTGACCTTAGAGCAGCGCTTGTTGAGATGGGCAGTTATCTCGATGTCACCGAAGAGGACCTCAAAAATATCTACTCCATAGCCTTGAGGCACGCAAGGGCGAGATCAGAGCTCTCCAGAAAAGTGAGCGAGATCATGACAAGGGAAGTTATAGTTGTCAGGCCTGATACTGCTGTTTCTGAGGCAGCTGCACTTCTTGCAGAGCATGGCATAAGCGGTCTACCAGTTACTGATGACAGCGGAAATGTTATAGGTATCATTACAGAGGCTGATATCCTCTCCTGCGCGGGCATTGAGCGCAGACGCACGATAATGGATTTTATAAAGATCATACTCGGCCAGCACCACACCGCAGTTAACATACAGGGCTGCATGGTAAAGGATGTGATGACCACGCATGTTATAACCGTAACAACAGATGCGGATGTCAGACAGGCTGCAAATCTGATGGCTGAAAAGAACATAAAGCGGCTGCCTGTGCTTGGGTCTGATAACAGACTTGCGGGTATAGTATCCCGTGCTGACATAGTGGGTGTTTTTGGCATCTCTTCACAAAAGAATGGCAAGGGCTAGGGATATGGCAGTAAGAGGCTATTTCCAAAAAATGAGAGGCGGAGCCACAAGTCCGCCTGGTGTTAGCATTGCAGAGGTATTCTGGGCTGTTGCAGGTTCTGCGATTGGCATAGGCGCATGCGGATACCTGTCTCTCATATTTTTTGAGCCTTATGACTCCACTTTGCTTATCGGTTCTTTCGGTGCGTCGGCTGTGCTTGTGTATGCAGCGATAAAAAGCCCTCTTGCCCAGCCGAGAAATCTTATAGGCGGACATGTGGTGTCTGGATTGATGGGTGTTTTGGCGTACAAGCTGTTTGGCGCTGATATATGGATAGCATCTTCAATAGGCGTATCATCTGCAATAGGCATGATGCTGGTAACAAAGACTCTTCATCCGCCTGGAGGCGCAACAGCGCTTATAGCGGTAATAGGCGGCCAGAAGATTCATGATCTCGGATTCATGTACGCATTTCTGCCTGCTGGCACAGGAGCTTTGGTGCTGCTTGTTGTAGCCCTGTTGGTCAACAACATACCAGCCAACAGAAGATATCCTGAGTACTGGGTTTGATTATTTTTCAGGTTTTGATTTTGTTAATGATATCGGTTGTTGATACGCCTGCAATGTACGGCAGGCTGTGGACTTCAGGCACAATGTCAGAGCCGATAATATCCTCTTTTTTCCAGTCCCCGCCTTTGACAAGCACATCGGGCCTGACAAGCTTTATGAGGTTGTATGGAGTGTCTTCATCGAATATCGCCACATAATCGACCATTTCCAGGGCTGAAAGCACCTCTGCCCTCTGGTCCTGCGGATTGACCGGCCTACCGGGTTTTATGCCTGCAACCGATGTGTCTGAATTAAGACCTACAATCAGAATATCCCCGAGCTTTTTCGCCTCTCTGAGATAGCGGACATGGCCTGTGTGTATTATGTCAAAGCAGCCGTTTGTAAAGACAATGCGTTTGCCTTTTGCCTTGAGCGCTGCAACTGCCTCCTGAAGCACTTGCGATGAAACAACTCTACCCATTTTCGAGCCTCTTCAGTCTGGATATCGCGCCTTCGATTATATCCCGGTCGCTTTTATAGGATACAATATTTGCTGCTTCAGCCGGGCTGTACCAATGCGCATCATCAATCTCCCAGCAGTGGCTGTTTATGCTGCCTCCGATATGTTCCAGCAGAAAGTATGTGACTGTTTTTCTGCACTTCACATTCTCATCTTTGAGGAAAAACCAGTATGACTTCTGCCCTAGCTTCTCCACTATGCGCGATTTAAGTCCGGTCTCCTCCTCGATCTCGCGCACTGCTGCCTGCTCTGGGGTCTCATCCTTGTCGATTATGCCTTTGGGTATTGTCCATACGCTTTTATTTTTTGTGGCTATGAGCGCGACCTCGAAACCGCTGTCAGACCTTTTGAACACAATGCCGCCTGCTGAGTGCAGCTGCCTTATGGTGGCCGGCTTTGCGTTCATTTTATCGATGAGCCTCCAAAGAGTCTGAATATGTCGTTATAAAGCGCAAATGCCATAAGCCCAAGCAGCAGGGCAAGGCCGATCTTTTGGGCCACTGCCATCACCTGTTCGCTGACCGGCCTGCCTGTTATCCCTTCAATGGCGTAGAAGAGCAGATGGCCTCCATCAAGTATAGGTATCGGCAGCAGGTTGAGTATGCCGAGGTTAACGCTCAACAGAGCCATGAACATGATGTATGGAAGTATGCCTGCTGATGCTGCCTTGCCTGATTCAGCAATTATAGTAACCGGGCCGCTTATGTTTTTTGCTGATATCTCGCCTGATAGCATCATGCCTATTGAGTCAAAGATAAAGAAACCCATCTTCCAGGTCGCTATGGCTCCCTGCACAGGCGCATCAAGCAATGAAGAGCTTTTTACAGGGCTGAACATTCCTGAGCCGGTCTTTTTTATGCCTATCCTGCCTACCTGCATCATCTTGCCAGCAGGACCTTCAACCTCTTTCAATAAAGGCGTGATTAATGTGTTGAAGCTCTGATTGTTCCTCTGTATTGTGAACTCGAGCTGCTTTCCGGGATTTTCAGATACTATATTGATTATCTCAATCCAGGTTGCTATCTCCTTATTGTTGATGGCTGTTATTTTGTCGCCTGGTTTTAACCCTGCAAGCTGGGCTGGATATCCTGGCTCCAGCTCGTCAACAACAGGCATCAGGTTGGCAAGATTCGGTATGGGCACAGAGAGGCCTATACCGAGCACGAATGTGAAGATCACAAAAGTCAAAAGTATGTTGAAGAGCGGCCCTGCAAAGACTATCATGGCCCTTCTGAGCAGAGGCGTGTTCTGGAGAGACCTTTTTTTATCCTCTTCGGTCAGCTCTTCATCAGGGTCTTCGCCGATCATCTTAACGTACCCGCCAAACGGCAGGGCTGATACGCGGTACTCTGTCTCACCTATTGTTTTGCCGATTATCTTCGGACCGAATCCGAGCGAGAACTTCAGCACCTTTACTCCATAGAGTTTTGCAAATAGAAAGTGTCCAAACTCATGTATGAAAATAAGAATGCCAAAGAGGATTATCGCCATCAAAAATGTCATTTAACAAGCTCCTTCAGTGTATTTTTACGCGCCCAGACATCAGCCTCTGTGGTTGCCTCCAAAGACAGGGCAGAGTGAGGCTTGTGGCTGGACATGACTGCTTTTATTATCTGCGGTATCTTGTTGAACCCGATTGTATTGTCAAGAAACGCCTGCACAGCTATCTCGTTAGCCGCGTTCAGCACAGCAGGCATGGTGCCGCCTGCTGCAAGCGCTTCATACGCAAGCGCGAGGCATGGAAAGGCCTTTGTGTCAGGGCTGCTGAATGTGAGGCTGCCGAGCGCTGGCCAGTTGAGCGGATTCACAACAGGCTCAAGCCGTTCAGGATATGAGAGCGCATAGGCTATTGGGCCCTTCATGTCAGGATTGGACATCTGAGCGAGTGAGCTGCCGTCTCTGAACTCAACTATGGAATGGATGATGCTCTGCGGATGTATCAGCACCTCTATGCGTTCAGCAGGCATATCAAAAAGGTGGTGCGCCTCTATAACCTCAAGCCCCTTGTTCATTAGAGTTGCGGAGTCTATGGTTATCTTTCTGCCCATCACCCATTTGGGGTGTTTGAGCGCTTCTTCCGGTGTAACACTGCTGAGTTCAGCATGTGAACGTCCGTTGAAAGGCCCACCTGATGCAGTGAGTATGATCCTGCTGATCGAGTTTTTATCGCAGCCGTCTAAGCATTGGAAGATCGCGCTGTGCTCACTGTCAACCGGAAGTATGACAGCGCCGTACCTCTTTGCCTCGCTCTTCATCAGCGCGCCGGCAATTACAAAAGGCTCCTTGTTGGCTATTGCCACGCGTTTGCCTGCCTTGATCGCTGAAAGCGTCGGCAGCAGCCCGGCAGCGCCCATGATGGATGAGATCACTATGTCAGGCTCTTGCATCCTAGCTATTTCGCAGATGCCTTCAACTCCGAAGAACACCTCAGGAGCTTTTGCACCAAGTATCTTTTTTATTTCCTTGTAGGATTCTTCTGAAGATGCGGCCACGACCTTTGGCTTGAACTGCTGTATCTGGCCTATCAGCAGATGCACGTTTCTGCCTGCAGTGAGTCCCCAGACCTTGAACTTTTCAGGAAATCTGCTGATCACTTCTAGGGAGCTTTTGCCTATGGAGCCTGTTGAACCTAATATGGTGATGTTTTTCATATGACCATCAGCAGCAGATAAAGAGCAGGCCCCGCAAACAGGGAGCCGTCGATCTTGTCGAGCATGCCTCCATGCCCAGGGATTATGGAGCCTGAATCTTTTACGCCGGCATCTCTTTTGAACATTGATTCCACAAGGTCGCCGGCTATTGTTACAGCGCCTACAACAGCGCCTATGAGCAGCAGCGAGCCTGCTCCCATATCCTTGATCAGGAGCGAGCCAATGAGCAGCGCTCCAATCATGCCTCCTGCAACAGAGCCGAAAGCGCCTTCAACAGTCTTGTTGGGGCTCACAGCAGGGCAGAGTTTTCTCCTGCCAAGGTAAGTGCCTATGTAGAATGCCATGCTGTCGCCTGCCCATACGGTAGAGTAGAGCAGCACTATCCATTGCCAGCCCTTGAGCATGAGCGCCCACTGCGGCAGCAGCAGTATGTTAATGTACACAAACCCTGTAACAACAGGCGCTATGTCCAGAAGAGCTCCGGATGGTCCTTTACGGAAAAACAATCTCACAGTGAGTATTATCATAGTGAAAAAAACAAAAGCAGTGGATGCCACAGCTATCTGCGGCATTAGCGACTTTGGCGAAGTGATTACATAAAAATTGATCATGAACAGGGCGCTCAGCAGAATGCCTGCTGCTGAAAGACGCTTGTCTGTTTTGTACATGGAGTGAAACTCCTGCTGGCCGATACAGGCAACAATTGTGAGCAGGGCAAAGAAGAAAACAGGCGGCAGCTTTGCTATATAAAGGTATGCCAGGGGCAGAAGGATGAGCGCGGCAGCGAGTCGTTTGATGTGCATGCCTTAAGGCCTTTCCGCAAATGCAGGATACTCTTCCGATGTGTCAACAGCACCGAATCGCCTGCTCCTGCTCTGGTATTCGTGTATGGCCTCCAGGAACTCTTCTTTTGTGAAGTCAGGCCAGAGGGTTGATGTGAAATAAAACTCTGAGTATGCTGACTGCCAGAGCAGGAAGTTGCTCAACCGCTGCTCCCCGCTGGTTCTGATAATAAGGTCAGGATCAGGCATGTCAGAGGTATCCAGCAAGGCTGAGAGAGACTCTTCAGTGACAGCCTCCTGGTCTGCTCCTGATGCCATAAGCTTTTTCACGGCACGGATTACCTCATCCCTGCCTCCGTAGCTCAGCGCGCACTGCAAGGTTATGCCATTGTTGCCTGCTGTCTGCTCTTCAACCGCTTCTATAATGCCGCGGGTTTCAGGAGAGAGCCTCTGTCTGTTGCCTATCACCTTGAATCTCACCTTTTCCTTCATGAAGGTGAGCAGGTCTTTTTTGAGAGCTGTTTCGAGCAGGTTCATTATTACTGATATCTCCTGCTCTGGCCGCATCCAGTTCTCTATGGAAAATGCGTATACTGACAATACCTCTACGCCGGCCTCTTTCGCTGCCTCGAGTATCTCGCGCAGTCTTTCGACTCCGCGCTTGTGGCCTTCTGACCTGGGCAGGCCCCTCATCTTTGCCCATCTTCCATTGCCGTCCATAATCACGGCTATATGTTTTGGCATGTTCTGTTCTTTCAAAATCCTCTCCATCTTACACAAAAACTGTGCTGCTATCTTCTTCCCTTCAGTGAAAATATGTAAAGCATATTCGCAAACGGACTCTCGCCTTTCAGTATATTGCCCGGCTTGAATCCGAGTGAAGACTTATTAACAGTATATATCCTGTCACCCACAATTGCGTAGTCGAGCATGTCGCCGCTGATCTCTTCGATAAGCTTTCTGTTCTCAACGCTGAAGCCGTTCCACCACATGCTCCTGATCTCCGTGCTGTTGTATCCGAGCCCCTTTGCCATGCCGAGCACTGGTTTGCGCTTAGGAACCATAACCTCTGGCCCGTTGACAAGCAGCCTGTCTTTCACAGACCATTTTCCTCTGTCGATGAATGCGCTTATCGCTTCCTTGTTGAACTTTACTGCAAAGCCTCCAAAGTCTTCTTCGCTGGACCATGTTCTTATGCCGTCCTGATTGAAGAGGTGCAGCACGCCGTTTTCATCCCATGCAAACATGCCTGCCTTGTTGTCATGCGAGCGAACGAACTGAAAGTCGTAGATGTTCACATTTTCAGGCAGTTTGATCTTGTCGCCCTTTGTGAATTTGCCGTCTTTGTAATCCAGATAGCGCACGTCTCCATCGTATCCGTCAGATTTTGTGTATGGCTGGGTGATTATCCTGTTGTCAAGTTTTCTTATAAATGTGTCGTTGGCTTTCCATATGCTTGTGAAGCTGCCGGCGTTGAATTCGTAGATGTATGAATTAACAGAGTCACCTTCCATGGCTGCTATGAGCAGGCAGTCCTTTCCGGAGTTTTTGAAGTCAAGTGCGTCTATCCAGAGTATCCTGTTGGCCCTTTGGAGTTTGAATTCCCAGAGCAGCTTGAGGTCTATATCCGGGTTGTAGACTGCTATGTTGTTATGTGTTACGAGGACAATGTCAATAGTCCTGTCTCCGTTCACGTCAGCAGCAACAATCTTGTTTACGCCTGATGAGACTGTGTAGGAAAGCAGTATCTCACCCTCGCCAGGCGCAAATAGCGGAGTCCTGAACCTGAGTTCTTTTACATAAGCTGCGGATATAGGAACGGTCTTTTCGGAAAACTGCTTTGCATCGTCAGCCCAGACAAGCTGCTGGGTCAGTTTAACATCGCCCTTGTCAGTTACAGAGTCGAGTATTATTATGACCTCTGCGCTTTTGTCTTTGGCTTCTGCCTTGAGCTTTGCAAGGTCCAATTTCTCAATCGCCGTATCAACAAGCTCGAACCTGCCGGTCTCTTTCAGCATCTGGTAGTAAGCATCCCCAAGATGCCAGTCTGTAGTGCCCTGGAAAAAGAGAGTTCTTATCTTTGTAGCAGGCATTTTAACCTTGGCGCCTGCTATATCTTCAGGCTTGCCGCTCAACAATATACCTGCGCCTGCTTCTGTGATCTCAATTTTTCCTACCGGACTCTGGAGCTTGCCCATCGGCTCTTTGGTTACAGGATGGATAAAGTCCACACCCTCTTTTATTGCGTTCAGCCTCATGCCGGTCTTCAGGCTGCTATCAGATCCAGTAGTTACTTTTACTTTTGTGCCTTCAACAGATGCCACTTGGCCCGTTACCTGGCTGAAGTATGACAGAGTTTCATTTTTAAGCTCTACAAGCGGTGCGTCAGGGTCTTCTTTCTTCTGGTCAGCCAGCGCCGCACTGCTGAGTAAAGAAAGTGCGCATAGTATTATTGTAAACAGTGCAAACGCTCTTTTTGTCATGGTTCACCTTAGTTTGGATTTGATTTATATCGATATGCAAGCTGTCATAGTTTAATGGACATGGTAAGTATAAATCAAAGCCATGCCATGATGCTACAATGTCTTGACTATTATAGCTGGCTGCATGTTAAATAAAAGCTATGAAAAATATCCTGAGATCAATCCAAATTGTTGTAATATCCTCGGTTTTTGCCATGAGCTCAGGCTGCGGCGGCACCAATCCAGTAAAAAAGGATGAAGCCTTCAACCCGGAGAAGTCATTTGCTGCGGCTGACAAGAAGATTAATGATAAATATTTTGACGAAGCCAGGACAATACTTACAGAGGTCAAAAACAGGGACACAACCAAGAAATACGCGCCTTCAGCCCAGCTCAAAATAGCTGATTCATACACAAAAGAGGGCAATCCCGATATAGCCATAGAGGAGTACAGGCGGTTTATAGAGCAGTATCCGGACAGCCAGTACGCATCCTATGCGCAGTACCAGGTAGCCATGGCCTACTTTTCGCAGATAGAGTCTCCTGACCGCGGGGCCGGAGTTGCGCAAAAGGCCCTCAGGGAGTTTTATCTGCTCAAGCAGAGGTATCCGCGCAACCCTTACAGGGAGATCGTTGATATAAGAATTGACAGGTGCAAAAACACGATAGCTGAAGGCGAATTCATGATAGGCCAGTTTTACTACAAAAAAGAGGCTTACAGCTCTGCCATCGGCAGGCTCCAGAACCTGCTGCAGGTATTTCCCCAGTACAAGCGCGCTGATGAGGCCATGTTTATCATTGCGGAGTCATACCGCGAACTGAAACAGAAAGACAAGGCCAAAGAGGTGTATGCAGAGCTTGTCCGCAAATATCCTGAAAGTAAATTTGTGAAAGAGGCCAAGAAAAAATTGTGAGCCTTTCTTATTTTCCTGCCTTTATAAACCTTAATGGGAAAAAATGCGTTGTTGTCGGCGGCGGACGGGTGGCTGAGCGAAAAATATCTCTGCTCAAGTCGTCCGGTGCGGACATTACAGTGGTCAGTCCCAAGCTGACGCCAGGACTGACAACAATGAAAAGAAACGGGGCTTTTTATCATCTCGAAAGAACATACAGAAAGAGTGATGTTGCAGGGGCTTTTCTTGTAATTGCCGCCACTTCGGATAACAAGGTGAACAAGCGCGTAAGTGATGATGCCCCTTATCTTGTAAATGTGGTGGATGCGCCCTGGCTTTCGAATTTCAATGTGGCAGCAGCTGTCAACAAAGGGCATCTTACGATATCTGTCTCCACCTCAGGTGCATGTCCTGCCCTGGCAGCATCAATAAGGGATGAACTCAAGGACAGCTACAACAAGTCAGTTGCAGATTTTTTGGCCTTTATGAGCGAATTCAGGCTGAAGGTTATCGATTCTGTGAAGGATTCCAAGCTGAGGCACAAACTACTCTCTTCAGCCGGGTCTGTTGATATGCTCAGCCTTCTGAAAAATAAAGGAGCAGAAGAAGCGATAAACGCGGTCCTGAGCATGTATGAGGCTGCTGTAAAAGAATCTAAGAAAAAGACATCAAGGAGTAAAAAGTGCTCAAGGTAGGCGTTGTAGGCGCAGGTTATCTGGGGCAGCACCATGCGAGGCTCTATTCAGAGCTTTCTGCTGAGATGCAATGCGTTAAGCTGGCTGCTGTTATTGACAGCGATCCGGCGCGTGCGGAAGAGATAGCTTCAAAATACGGATGCCCTTCGTTCGGCACCCTGGAGTCCGCTCTTGATGAGGTTGATGCGCTCAGCATAGTTGCTCCTACAACATTTCATCACAACATTGCGCTGAAATGCATGAATGCAGGCAAGGACATACTGGTAGAAAAACCTATCGCAGCCTCCATTGAAGAGGCTGACGAGATGATCAGGATTTCCGGAAAAACCGGCAGAATAGTCCAGGTGGGTCATCTGGAAAGATTCAACCCCGCGCTCATTACAGCGGCAAAGATGTTTTCAGAGCCGTGCTTTTTCGAGTCAGAGCGAGTTGGCCCATTTGTCGGCAGGGGTGTTGATGTGGATATAACGCTCGATCTGATGATCCATGATATAGATATAGTGCTCTCTATCCTGAAGGCCTCCGGATGTGACGCCTCTGTAAAAAATATAGATGCATTCGGCACAAGCCTGATCACTGAAAATATCGATATGTGCAAGGCATGGATAGAGTTTGAGTGCGGAGCAAGGGCGCTTTTTACAGCCTCAAGGGTTTCGATGGACAGGGCCAGAAAGATGAGGGTCTTTCAGTCCGGCGCTTATATTGATGTTGATTATCAGCGCATGGAGCTCTCCGTATACACTGAAGAGAACCGCCAGATAATCCAGCGGACAGTGCCTGTTGCCAAAAGCGAGCCGCTTCGTGAGGAGCTGAGACATTTTATAAATTGCGTTTTGCAAAGGACAACGCCTCTTGTTACAGCATCCGACGGAAGGGATGCTCTTAAAATAGCGCTCGATATATCGAATATGATAAAGGGGAATAAAAGATGAAACCAATGATAGATCTCAAGACACAGTATCTCGAAATGAAGGATGAGATGCTAGGCATGCTGAATGAGGTGCTCGACAGCGCCCACTACATTCTGGGTGCAAAAGGCGCTGAACTCGAAAAACAGGTGAGACAGTACAATGCAGTGAACGAGGCAATAGGCGTGGCATCAGGCACGGATGCGCTGCATCTTGCGCTGGCAGCCCTCGGCATAGGCCCTGGAGATGAGGTTATAACAACGCCTTTCACATTCTTTGCAACAGCAGAAGCGATCATGTACGTGGGCGCAAAACCTGTATTTGTGGATATCCAGCCTGACACATACAACATAGACCCGCAAGAGATAAAAAAGAAGATAACTCCCAAGACCAAGGCGATAATCCCGGTTCATATATTCGGGTATCCTGCTGATATGGATTCGATAATGAAGATCGCTGCTGATCATAATTTAAAAGTCGTTGAGGACTGCGCCCAGTCTTTCGGCGCCTCTCTCAATGGGATAAAGACCGGCAGCTTCGGCGATGCAGGATGCTTCAGCTTCTATCCGAGCAAAAATCTCGGCGCTTATGGCGACGGCGGCATGGTTATACTCAGGGATCACGAAACAGCAGAGACAGTGCGCATGCTCCGCAACCACGGATCAAAAGGCGCATACAAACACGAATGCGTTGGCTATAACAGCAGGCTCGATGAACTCCAGGCAGCCATTCTGCTTGTGAAGATGAAGCGCATTGACTCATACAACGCAAAGAGAAAACAAAACGCAGCGCTTTATACCAGCCTGCTTAAAGATGTCATCAAATGCCCGGTCGAAAAGAGCGGCGCAGTTCATGTATACCATCAGTACACCTTGCAGAGCAGTTCAAGAGACCTGATACAGCAGCGCCTCAAAGATGCCGGCATATCATCAGTGGTTTACTATCCAATACCTCTTCACATCCAGAAGGCAATGGAGCCTCTCGGCTATAAAGAGGGCGATCTGCCCATTGCTGAAAAAGCAGCAAAAGAAGTGCTCTCACTCCCTATCTATCCGGAACTGCCTGAGGACGACATCAGACAAACCTGCGCTGTCATAATTGATTTCCTTAAAGCAGGCAGGTAATGCTCCAAAGGGTGATGATCATCACCGGAGAGAGCTCAGGAGAACTGATCGGCTCTCTGCTGGGACGCAGGCTTTTTGAACTGCACAAAGGCATAAAAATAGCCGGAGTCGGCGGTGAGAAGATGCGTGCGGCAGGCATAGAAATTATCGCGCCAATAGCCAGCTCATTCGGTATTGTTGAGGCAATAAAGAGCTATAGCAGGATCAGGCATACATTCCGTGAAGTTGTATCAAAGATGAAGTCCTTCAGGCCGCAGTTGATCGTGCTTATAGACTATCCTGACTTCAACATGCCTCTTGCAAAAACAGCAAAAAAGCTCGGAATAAAAGTGCTCTATTATGTCAGCCCCCAGGTATGGGCGTGGCGCAGCGGACGCATAAACAAACTCCGCAGCATAGTGGATAAGATGGCATTGATACTCCCATTTGAGCAGGAGTTGTACGCGCAGCATAATGTGCCTGCAGAGTTTGTGGGTAATCCTGTGCTGAATGATGTTGAAGAGACTGTCCGCAGCACCATGCAGGACAAGCAGACCGTTCTCAGGCAGCTGCTCGACAGTCCTGAATTGAAGAACAGGGCGCGTCTTGCCCTTGGGCTTGATCCTGACAGGCCGGTTGTAACGCTTATGCCGGGCAGCAGACTGCATGAAGTGCAGAAGCTGTTGCCTGAAATATCTGGCGCAGCAGCTGATCTCAAAAAGCTTATGCCAGAGGTGCAGTTTGTGCTGCCAATGGCTCCGAATATGGACAGATCAATGTTCGAGGGTTTTTTGCATGGAGAGGAGTGCAGGTTTGTGCAGGGTGATTCATTAAAGTGCCTGGCTGCCTCTGACTGCGCTGTTATAGCCTCCGGCACATCCACGTTGCAGGCAGCGATGTTGAAAGTGCCGATGGTGGTTGTCTACAAGCTCTCACCCATAACATTCTTGATAGGCAAGCTGGTGGTGAAGGTGAAGCACATCTCTCTTGCAAATCTGCTGCTCGATAAGTCCTGTCCCAATGACACAGGTTTCAGGATAAAGGAGCTGCTTCAGGAAGATGCCTGCAAAAAGAATATCCTCGCTGAGGTGTTGAAGATAACGGGCAGCCGGCAGTACAGGCAGGATATGGCTGATGCGCTCCTGAGTGTAAGAGAGCTTTTTCTTGATCATGATGCAACAGCAAGAGTTGCGGAAATCGCGGAAGAGCTGGTCATCAGCTCAACAACTCAACAGCAAATGGCACTATAAATACAGTCAGTTCGATTTTCGGAAGCAATTAATTCAGTTTTTAAGAAGGGATGGACTGCTCTCGTTCATGAGCCTGGTTTTGACACTACTAAATGCTCGATACGCTCCAGCAGCTCAGACAGTTGCGGCTGTATTTCGCTTCTCTTCGCATAGTAGTGTTACCAAAACCCAGCCTAAATCTCTCAAGTCAGTCCATCCCTTCTTTGTTTGTTAATTCTTATTACTTTTTCTTCCTTTTTATATTACTATTCCTTGTTTTTAATAAAGGCAGGTGGTTTGATTTCCGTAGCTTGTCACGGGTAACTGCTACTCAGTCGGGAGTCGAAGCGGGAGACTAAGGCTATATATCTTGATATTGTTTTAATGTCCATCAAACATCAACTCTTGCACCAAGGTAGTTTCAAGCCTAGGAAATCAGGGCTACCTGCCTTTATAGTTGTTTTGAAGGTTG
>JAJFVG010000066.1 GCA_021371915.1 Nitrospiraceae bacterium | reverse complement strand
TTTGGTGTGCATGGTGTGGGCGGTATAATCGGCATATTTGCAACAGGGCTTTTTGCGAGCAAGCTTATAAATCCTGCCGGAGCTGACGGGTTGTTCAGCGGCAGCTACCATCTGCTGCTCGTGCAGATGCTGGTGATTATGGTAACAGCGGTTTACTCGTTCCTTATGTCGTACATAATTCTAAAGGCGCTCGATCTGACTATTGGTGTAAGGGTTGAGGATGAGTCCGAGATGATGGGGCTGGATATCAGTCAGCATGGTGAGAGCGGTTACACAATGTAGATGGCTGCGAGTTGGTAGAAGGGATGGACTGCTCTCGTTAATCTCTCAAGCCAGCCCATCCCTTGTTTGTTTCTTTATTTTTTATATTCTTTAGTTTTAAATAAAGGCAGGTGGTTTGATTTCCGTAGCTTGTCACGGCTAACTGCTACTCAGTCGAGAGTCGAAGCGGGAGACTGAGGCTTTCAATCTGGATACTGCTTTAATGTCTATCAAACATCAACCAATATACCAAGGTAGTTTCAAGCCTAGGAAATCAAACCACCTGCCTTTAGAATGCTTAATACGCAGGCAATGGCTGCTTAAGTTTTGTGCATAAATCTGGTTCGCAAATAAAGGGCATGTTGTTTTGCAACAGAAAAATATTTGGTATAAGGATTGCTTACATGAGGCATATGTCAGTGTTGATACTTAAAAACATAACATCAGAAGGACCAGGCACGATAGAAACCTTTCTCAAAGAGAAATCTGTGCCATACAGGATCATCGATCTTTATGCTGGCGAGGCTGTTCCTGATACATCCGGCTTCAACTGTCTTGTTATGCTCGGCGGCCCGATGTGCGCCAATGAAAAGGAGCGGTATCCGTTTATCGAGGTTGAAGAGGCGATGGCACGCGAGTTTGCAGCAAGGGGCAAGAGGGTGCTCGGCATATGCCTGGGCGCACAGATAATGGCAAATGCATTTGGCGGTAGGGTATACAAAGGCTATCAGAAAGAGTCCGGCTGGCTTGATATAGAGCTTACTGAAGACGGCATAAGGGACAAGCTCATGAGGGCTCTTGCAGTGCATCCGTCAGCAGGGGATTTCTGGAGGCGGTTTAAGGTTTTTCACTGGCATGGCGACACTTTTGAAATTCCAGGGCAGGCTGCTAGGCTCTGCGGTTCTGATATGTATGCCAACCAGGCGTTAAGATACGGGCATGCAGCATATGCGTTTCAGTTCCATATAGAGGCTACGAAAGAGATGATTTACGAATGGATGCAGACTGAGGATATTGATCAGGCGAAGTTGAGGCAGGAGACCGAGCAGACTTATGACATATGTTCAGCGAGGGCATATAATTTTTATGAGAGCTTTTTTGCAGAGGATATCAGAATGACTCCAACAGCTCTGACCAGGGAGGCTGACTATGAAAAAGATTGAAGCAATCATCAAGCCCTTCAAGCTTGACGAGGTTAAGGATGCTCTCAATGAGATAGGCATACAGGGCATGACCGTGACAGAAGTAAAGGGCTTTGGCAGGCAGAAGGGCCATACTGAGCTTTACAGAGGAGCTGAATATGTGGTCGATTTCATTCCAAAGATAAAGATTGAGATAGTTGTTTCTGATGCTGTTGCTGACAAGGCTGCTTCATCCATCGAGCGTGCTGCAAAGACCGGTAAGATAGGAGACGGCAAGATATTCATATATAATGTTGAAGATGTTGTGAGGATAAGGACAGGAGAACGCGGAGAAGCAGCGGTATAATACAGACAGTTCAAAACGCTCAAGCCGCTCAAAACATTTAAACGGCTTGAACGGGTTAAGCGGTTTTAATAAAAGGAGGATGTATGACACCAAAAGATGTTATCAAGATGGCGCAGGAAAACAAGGCAGTAATGGTTAACTTCAAGTTTCTCGATTTTCCGGGAATATGGCAGCACTTTGCTGTGCCTGTTGCAGAATTGAGCGAGGCGGTATTTGAGGAAGGGCTCGGATTTGACGGCTCATCCATAAGAGGCTGGCAGGCAATACACACCTCTGACATGCTCATAATACCGGATGCGACAACAGCATTCATGGACCCGTTTATGGAGTATCCTACCATCAGCCTTATATGCAATGTGGTTGACCCCATCACAAAAGAGTTCTATTCAAGAGATCCTCGTTATATAGCGCAAAAGGGCGAGGCATATCTCAAGTCAACAGGCATAGGCGACACAGCATATTTCGGTCCTGAAGCAGAGTTCTTCATATTCGATGACATAAGGTTTGACCAGACCTCAAACAGCGGCTACTACTTTATAGACTCTGTTGAAGGCATATGGAACTCCGGCCGCGCAGAAGGGCCGAACCTCGGGTACAAGCCGCGCCACAAAGAGGGTTACTTCCCTGTGCCTCCTACAGATAGCCAGGTGAATCTGCGTACAGAGATGGTTATGGAGATGCAGAAGGTGGGCATATATGTTGAAAGAGAGCACCATGAGGTTGCAACAGCAGGCCAGGCAGAGATCGATATGAGATTCGACTCCATGGTGAAGATAGCCGACAAAAATATGCTCTTCAAATACATTGTAAAGAATGTTGCTGCAAGGCACGGCAAGACAGCCACATTCATGCCCAAGCCGCTCTTTGGAGACAACGGCTCCGGTATGCATGTGCACCAGAGCATATGGAAGGACGGCAAGCCGCTCTTTGCAGGCAATAATTACGCAGGCCTGAGCGAAATGGCGCTCTACTACATAGGCGGCGTACTGAAGCACGCCAAAGCGCTTGCAGCGCTCACAAACCCTACAACCAACTCGTACAAAAGATTGACTCCTGGATTCGAGGCTCCTGTTAACCTCGCGTACTCTGCAAGAAACCGCTCAGCATCCATAAGGATACCCACATACTCCCCAAGCCCAAAGGCAAAAAGGGTTGAGGTGAGATTCCCTGATCCTTCCTGCAACACATACCTTGCCTTTACAGCTATGCTGATGGCTGGACTCGACGGCATAGAGAACAAGATACACCCTGGTGAGCCGCTCGACAAGGACATCTACGAACTCGGCCCAGAGGAGCTCGCGTCAGTTCCGACAATGCCGGGTACTCTTGAGGATGCACTGAATCATCTTGAAGAAGATCATGAGTTCCTTCTCAAGGGCAATGTCTTTACAGAGGACGCAATAGAGACATGGATAAGCTACAAGAGGGCAAAAGAGGTTGACGCGCTCAGGCTCAGGCCTCATCCTTACGAGTTCTTCCTCTACTACGACATTTAAAAAACTGAAGCTAGAAAAGAGAAGGGCGACTGCCGTACA
>JAJFVG010000002.1 GCA_021371915.1 Nitrospiraceae bacterium | reverse complement strand
AAGGCAGACAGTCTTGATTTTTTAATCCATGAATTTAGAAGGGATGAACTGTCCTCATTCATGAGGCTAATAAAGGCAGTGGTTTGATTTCCTAAGCTTGTATTTAAGAAGGGATGGACTGACTTGAGAGATTTAGGCTGGGTTTTGGTAACACTACTATGCGATGAGAAGCGAAACACAGCCGCAATTGTCTGAGCAGCCGGACGCAGTGAGTTTTGCGGCTGGAGCGTATCGAGCATTTAGTAGTGTCAAAACCAGGCTCATGAACGAGAGCAGTCCATCCCTTCTTAAGTAATTGTTTAGGAAATTGAACTATCTGTCTTTATAGTTGAATTGCATAATATTTTGAAGTGCTGCAATTTTGTGCTATTCGACAAGATTTGAGAGTTTTGCGAATTCTGCAAGAGTGAGGGTTTCAGGCCGTCTTGTTGGTTCAATGCCTGCATGTTGCAGGGCCTCCCTCACATTATCAAAAACAGGTTTGAGCGAGTTGGAGAGCATCTTTCTGCGCTGGGAAAAAGCAGTTCTCACGACTCTGAAAAAAATGTCTTTGTTCTTCACAGTTAGATCAGGTTTATTAAGCAGGTCTATATGCACGACTGCTGAATCAACTTTTGGCACAGGCCTAAACGCTCCGGCAGGTATGGTGAAGCCGTAGGTTGCATGGCCGTAAAACTGCACAGCAACAGAGAGCACACCGTAATCCTTTCCACCAGGAACAGCAACAATCCGGTCTGCAACCTCTTTTTGCACAGTGAGAGTCATGGATTGCAGGCCAGTGCCTGTCTCTATCAGCCTGAACAGTATGGGCGTTGTTATGTAGTAAGGAATATTGGCAACTACCTTGAACCTGCCAAGATTGCTGAAATCATATTCCATTGCGTCATGGTTGACGAGTTCGAGGTTTGTGATGTCTGACATCTCAGACAAGAGCTTTTCGTAAAGTTCTTTATCAAGCTCTATTGAGATAACTTTTTTTGCAGCAGCGCATAGCTGTTTTGTGAGCGTGCCGTGGCCAGGCCCTATCTCAACGACAAGATCATCTTTTGTTATGCCGGATGCTTCAACTATCCTGCTCAGTATCGCAGGGTCAAAGAGAAAGTTCTGGCCGAGTGATTTTTTTGCCATTTATAGCAGCTGCCTGAAATACTCTATTGTTGACCTGAGGCCCTGCTCAAGATTTACCTTTGGCTCCCAGCCGAGGCTATTTTTTGCGAGTGTGATGTCAGGATTCCTCTGCATTGGATCATCAGAGGGCAGTGGCCTGTGTACAATCTTTGAACTTGAGCCGGTCAGCGATATTATCTTCTCTGCAATCTCTACTATGGTTGACTCAACAGGATTGCCGATATTCACCGGGCCTGTGAAGTCATCAGGCGTTGACATGAGTTTTACCAGACCGTCTATCAGGTCATCAACATAGCAGAAGCTGCGTGTCTGCCTGCCGTCGCCATAAACAGTGATGTCTTCGTTTCCTAATGCCTGCATGATGAAGTTCGAGACAACCCTGCCATCATTGGGGTGCATCCTGGGGCCGTAGGTGTTGAATATCCTGGCAACCTTTATCCTGAGCTTGTGCTGCCTGTGGTAGTCGAAGAAAAGAGTCTCAGCGCAGCGTTTGCCTTCGTCATAGCATGACCTGAATCCGATCGGATTAACATTACCCCAGTATGATTCTGTCTGCGGATGCACTGAAGGGTCACCGTAAACCTCTGATGTTGAGGCCTGTAGTATCTTTGCCTTTATCCTCTTGGCAAGACCGAGCATGTTGATCGCTCCATGCACTGATGTCTTTGTTGTCTGCACTGGATCAAACTGGTAATGAACGGGTGATGCAGGGCAGGCGAGGTTGTATATCTCGTCAACCTCGATATAAAGCGGAAAGCATACATCATGACGCACTATCTCGAAATACGGGTTGGACATCAGATGCTTGATGTTAGACTTGCGTCCTGTATAAAAGTTGTCAACGCAGACCACCTCATGACCTTCAGCCAGAAGTTTTTCGCAGAGGTGAGAGCCGAGAAAACCGGCGCCTCCTGTTATGAGTATGCGTTTGTTAACCAGATTTTTCATTTGCCGGCTCCTTCGGTGATTATGTATTCTTCAACCGCTTTTTTCCAGTGTCTTAGATCAAGATTATTTGTTGTGCCGAGAACAGACCAGAGCGGTCTGCGCGCTTTTGATGGATAGTCAGTATGTCTGATGCGTGCTACTTCAGCATGGAGTCCTGCTGCATTTACTATATGTTGTGCAAACTCATGCCATGAGCAATGGCCTGAATTGGCAGCGTGATAAATTCCAAACGGCATTTCAGAGCCGAGTATCTTCCATATCGCACCTGCACAATCGTGCGCAAATGTCGGGGATGTGATAATGTCATCCACCACGCGAATAGGCTCCCTGTTTTTTGCC
>JAJFVG010000119.1 GCA_021371915.1 Nitrospiraceae bacterium | reverse complement strand
TATGATTCTTGGCATTGGCACTGACATTGTGGAGATAAAGAGGATAAAGCATGCGATTGCCCGCTGGGGCGACCGCTTTGTTAACAGGCTCTTCAGCCGGAGGGAAATAGAGTATTGCTACTCAAAGAGTGAGCCATCCACTCATTTTGCCGCCCGCTTTGCTGCCAAAGAGGCTTTTGTGAAGGCAGTGAGTACAAGCAATATCTCAACAGGCAAACCTTACACCTTCAAGGATATCGAGGTATACAACTCTCCATCAGGCTGCCCGAATATCACGCTCAGGCAGGGCATAATCGACCAGGACAGGTATGAAGGGGCGCTCAGCATCCACCTTACCCTTACACACGAGCGCGAGTATGCCTGCGCCTTTGTTGTCCTTGAAACAAATAATCCATAAAAGTTATAATTTCAATCTTGAAAATCATTTAAAGCCTCATCGACTATTCCATGCGTCTTGATCGCCAATAAAAATAGAAGGAGGGATCGGGTGAGAATAATAGTCTTTATAAAGCAGGTTCCCGACACCGCTGAAGTAAAAATCAATCCTGAAACAAACACACTGGTGCGCGAAGGCGTGCCGAGCATTATCAATCCTTATGATGTGCATGCGCTTGAAGCTGCGCTCCAGATCCGCGAGCAGAAAGGCGGAAAGGTTACTGTTCTGACCATGGGTCCGCCGCAGGCTGAAGAGGTGCTCAGAGAGGCTGTATCTCTCGGCGCTGATGAAGTATATCTTGTATCTGACAGGGCATTTGCGGGCGCTGATACATGGGCCACATCTTACGCTCTCTACAGGGCTGCTGAAAAGATCGGATTTGACATCATACTCTGCGGCAAGCAGGCGATTGACGGTGACACAGCACAGGTTGGCCCTGAGACTGCCGAGTTTTTAAATATTCCGCACATTTCTTACATTAGAAAGGTTGAAGAGGTTGGAGACAACTCCATAAAGGTGCAGAGATTAATGGATGATGGCTATGATGTTGTTGAGTCATCCCTGCCTGTGCTTCTGACTGTAGTGAAGGAACTAAATACCCCAAGACTGCCTTCGCTCAAGGGAAAGATGGCAGCCAAAAAAGCAGTGATCAACAAGCTCAATCTTGACGCGATAGGCGGCAAGGATATAGAGATGAATGTGGGGCTTAAGGGTTCGCCGACACAGGTGAAGAATATATTTGCCCCTCAGTCGCAGGTGCAAAAGAGAGAGCTTACAGGCACTGTTGAGGAACAGATCGCAACTCTTTGTCAGGATTTAAGGAGGATTAAATGCGCATAGTTGTTACTACTGAAAATTGTATTTCATGCGGCGTGTGCGTTGACTCCTGTCCGTTTGCCTCGATCGAGATGCGTGATGACAAGGCCTTTATAACTGAAAACTGCCAGTTCTGCAAAGCGTGCATGAGCGTATGTCCTGCAGGAGCTATTGTCGAGCAGGCTGAAGAGGGCGATTCAAAACCAGCTGCTGACATTTCTGACTACAAGGGCGTTTGGGTTTTTGCAGAGCAGCGCGACGGCAAAATTGCCGGAGTATCGTACGAGCTTCTTGGCGCAGGCAGGCGTCTTGCTGATGCAAGGGGCACGGACCTTTCAGCAGTGCTTATGGGAGCTGGTGAAGAGCAGGCACAGGAACTTATAAAGTGGGGAGCTGACAAGGTTTATCATTGTGCTGATCCACTGCTCGATAAATTCAATGACGAGCCGTATTCGCAGGAAATGATAACTCTTATCCAGAAGTACAAGCCTGAGATAGTGCTTGCCGGCGCTACCCCGATAGGCCGCTCGTTTGTGCCGAGGGTTGCTGCACGCCTGCGTACAGGGCTTACTGCTGACTGTACATCGCTGGAGATAGACAAGGAGTCAGGCTATCTTCTGCAGGTGCGGCCGGCATTCGGCGGCAACATTATGGCAACAATACTCTGCCCCAACCACAGGCCGCAGATAGCAACTGTAAGGCCAAGGGTTATGAAGAGGGCTGAGTTTAATGAGTCTAAAAAAGGTGAGATCATAAACGTAAATTCAGCAAACCTGTCATCAAGAACAAAAGTGCTCGATACAGTAAAAGAGGCTTCCGAATGCATGCTCAATCTGCAGGAGGCTGAGATAATTGTATCAGGCGGCAGAGGCATGGGCGAGCCGAAAGGCTTCAAGCTGATTGAGGAGCTTGCTGAACTGCTCGACGGCGCTGTTGGAGCCTCAAGGGCAGCGGTTGATGAGGGATGGATACCTTACAGCCACCAGGTCGGCCAGACCGGCAAAACCGTATGTCCAAAAATTTATGTTGCATGCGGCATATCCGGCGCAGTGCAGCACCTGGTCGGCATGCAGTCATCTGACATAATAATAGCTATAAACAAGAATCCTGATGCCCCGATTTTTGGCGTGGCAACCTACGGCATTGTTGGTGATGTGTACGAGATACTGCCCATGATGATAAAGCAGCTTAAAGAGGCAAAAGAGGCATGAAGACAGCGTTTGTATTTCCAGGGCAGGGCTCGCAAGCCGTGGGCATGGGAAAAAACCTGTTCGAAAATCTCGAGCCTGTAAAAAATATTTACGATATCGCATCAGAGGCTCTGGGGTATGATGTTGCTTATATGAGTTTCAATGGCCCTACTGAAGAGCTCAACAAGACATTCAGGACTCAACCCTGCCTGCTCACAGCGAGCATTGCAGCGCATGTGGCGCTCGCCGGCATGGGCATTATGCCTGATGCTGTTGCAGGCCACAGCCTTGGCGAGTATTCAGCCCTTGTTGCAGCAGGCAGCATGGCATTCAGGGATGCTGTCAAGATTACAGAGCAGCGCGGTTTGATAATGCAGGATGCCGTGCCTGAAGGCAAGGGACTTATGGCAGCGATACTCGGAATTGATAGAAAGACTCTTGATGATATATGCAACTCAGTGTCTTCCGGCTATGTGGCAGCTGCAAACTACAACTGCCCGGGGCAGATAGTCATATCAGGTGAAAAGGCTGCTGTTGAAGAGGCTATGGCAAAGGCAAAAGAGGCAGGCGCAAAAAGGGCTCTGCCGCTTGCTGTTAGCGTGCCTTCGCACTCAAGACTCATGCAGGAGGCAGGCGCGAAATTCAGCAAAGTACTCGACAGCGCGAACATCAGGGATGCATCCGTGTCATTTGTGAACAATACTGACGCAAGGATAATATCCGATGCCGCAGAAATAAAAGATTCGCTCGTCAGGCAGATGAGCCAGTCAGTGCTCTGGGAAGACTGCGTTTCCACTCTTATTGCATCAGGAGTCAGCGCATTTGTCGAGGTTGGGCCCGGCAAGGTGCTTTCAGGCCTGATCAAGAGAATAGACGGCAATGTGAAGATATTCAATGTCGAGAATATGGAATCTCTAGAGAAGACTGCTTCTGAACTTGGCAGCCTGAAATAATTTTTATAAAAAGGAGAATTGAATGAAGACCAGAGTATCAGTTATCGGAGCAGGAAATGTCGGAGCTTCTCTTGCCCAGATGATAGTGCAGTCAGGCATCTCGGACTGCGTGCTTTTTGACATAATGGAGGGTGTGCCTCAAGGCAAGGCGCTCGATCTTTCAGAGGCATGTCCTGTATGGGGATCTGCATCATCCATAACAGGCACAAA
>JAJFVG010000016.1 GCA_021371915.1 Nitrospiraceae bacterium | reverse complement strand
AAATGGCGCTGGCAGAGTAAGGCTCGGCAAAAAAAACTATAAGGTGAGCTATCTGGATACCATCTACATATCGCCTGATACGGTTCATCAGCTCTCAAATCCTTTTGATGAACCCTTTGGCTTCTTTTGCATCGTAAATGCAAAGAGAGACAAACCAAAGACAGTCAAAAAATAGCGCAGTAAAACACAACTATAAAGGCAGGTGGTTTGATTTCCGTAGCTTGTCACGGGTAACTGTTACTCAGTCGAGAGTCGAAGCGGGAGACTGAGCCCTATATCTGGATACTGTTTTAATGTCCATCAAACATCAACTCTTGCACCAAGGTAGTTTCAAGCATAGGAAATCGAGCCGCCTGTCTTTATAGTTGTTGCTGTTCTGGTTGTTTCTTGTTCTTCATTGTTTTGTTCACCGGTGATATAATTTATAAACATGTTGTGTCATATGCAATGCACTGGGAGTCTTTTATGAGTGTTAGAAAGAGATCGCAAAAAACCGGACTGCCTCCAGGCACATTGGTGCATGTAGGTGAAAAGAGGACTGAAAAGGTTAGGGTGGAGCTTTTCAGTTATGATGAAACCAGCTTTGAGGAAAAGGATGTTCATGATTTAAATGAGGCATTCCCACATGCTGATCGGCAGGGCGTCACCTGGATCAATATTCATGGCGTGCATGATACAAATATTATTGAGGCAATAGGCAGGCAGTTCAATCTTCATCCTCTGACGCTGGAAGATATTCTTAATCCGAACCAGCGGCCCAAGGTAGAGGATTTTTCGGGTTATCTTTTTGTTGTGCTGAAGATGCTCTATTTTGTTGATAAGGAAATCGCATCCGAGCAGGTCGGGCTTATTATAGGCAGAAATTATGTAATATCTTTCCAGGAAGACGGCGCTGATGTCTTCAATCCGATACGGGAGCAGATAAGAACCAATAAGGGACGACTGCGGAGGATGGGCGCGGATTATCTTGCTTATGCATTGATCGACAGCGTAGTTGACAACTATTTTGTTGTTTTGGAAAACGTGAGTGAAACTGTAGACCTGCTTGAAGACGCGGTCACAGACAACCCGGCTCCTCGCACCCTTCAGACGATCCATTTTTTAAGAAGGCAGCTTATAATGCTTCGCAAATCAGTATGGCCTTTAAGAGAGGTCATAAACCACCTGCAGCATGAAGAATCAGAGTTTATCAAAGAAAATACCAGAATATATTTAAGAGATGTTTATGACCACACGATCCAGGTGATAGACAGTGTTGAGACCCTGCGCGATACGCTTTCAGGCATGCTCGATGTTTACCTTTCGAGTGTAAGCAACCGCCTTAACCAGATCATGAAGGTTCTCACAATAATAGCCACCATCTTCATGCCGCTCACCTTTCTTGCAGGAGTATACGGTATGAATTTCAAGAACATGCCTGAACTCAGCAAAACGTGGGGTTACCCGGCAGTGCTTGCGCTGATGGCAGGTGTGGCCGGCTGCATGGTTTATTACTTCAAAAGGAAGAAGTGGTTTTAGAAGTGATATAATTACTACCATGTTCCAGGCATATACAATTCTTTATTCAATCGCCCTCGTTTTTCTGCTGCCGTTTGAGTTCTTCAAAAGGCCTGCTGCGCTCAGATTCAGATGGCTCGCTGAACGGTTCGGCCGCATCCCATCTGTTGAAGCGCAAAAGACCGTGATGATACATGCTGTGTCTGTCGGCGAGGTGATAGCATCAGAGCCTCTGGTCAAAAGGCTCAAGTCAGACTATCCTCAACTGAACATTGTGATATCAACTGTCACTGACACCGGACAGAAAGTGGCGGGAGAAAGAATCGGCAGACTCGCAAAAATTATCTATGTGCCGTTTGACCTGCCATGCGCTGTCAGCAGGATGCTTGATACTGTCAAACCCCAGCTCTTCATCATCATGGAGACAGAGTTGTGGCCCAATCTTTTAAGGTCGCTTTATACACGCGGAATTCCGGCTGTACTGATGAATGGCCGCATATCAGAGAGGTCATTCAAAGGCTATTGCAGGCTGAGATTCTTCTTCATGCCACTGCTCAGGATGCTTTCTCTCTTGTGCATACAGACAGAGGTGTACGCAGAGAGGATAAAGTCGCTCGGCGCCGATCCCTCTAGCGTGGTTGTTACAGGCAGCCTCAAGTTCGACACAAGGCCCTCAGGCATGAGCCCGGAATGGACAGCAAAGCTCAAAGGGATGACCATAATAGGCGGCAGCACGCATGCTACTGAAGAGCAGCTTTTGGTTGAGTCATTCTCCGCGCTCTCAAAAAAATATCCTGACATCAATCTTGTATTGGCTCCACGTCATCCTGAAAGATTCAATGAAGTAATTCAGCTGGTGAAGAATTTAGGAATGAGATATGTCAGAAGGTCAGACATAGGCAATGATCATCCTGACATTAGAGGCATGATTATCATTCTGGATGTTATGGGCGAACTTTCGAGTGTATACGCATCATGCAGCATCGCTGTTATGGGAGGCAGCTTTATTGAACATGGAGGCCAGAATCTGCTGGAGCCGGCATACTATGCAAAAGCGATAGTCTGCGGCCCGCATATGGAGAACTTCCCGTTTGCGCAGGACTTTTACGCAGAAGGCGCTGCGCTGCGCACGGACAGGGAAGGCCTGACAGAGATGCTTGACAGGCTCATCTCATCACCTGGGACGATACAGACAATGGGCGCAAAGGCAAAGGACCTGTGCGATAAAAACGCCGGAGCGCTCGACCGCTCTGTTGAGGCGATAAAAAAATACCTGTGAATATTCTCGAACACATATACCATGCCGGCTACTCGATCAAAAAGAAGTGGGCTCTTGCCGCGCAAAAAAAGCTGCCATATCCTGTGATCAGCATAGGCAATCTCACGCTCGGCGGCACAGGAAAAACTCCGGCAGCGATATCACTCGCAAAACAGGCGGTCAGCCGAGGTTACCAGCCTGTAATACTTACACGGGGATACAGGGGCCGAGCCAAAGGCCCGTGTTTTGTTACCAAATGCAAAGATGAGTTCATAACGGATAATTGCTGCGATACTGTTGCGCGCGCAGGTGATGAGCCGATGCTGATAACGGTCAAAGTGCCTGATGCATATGTTGTGAAATGCGCTGACCGTTATAAGGGCGGACTCTTTTTTTTGGAAAACTACGAGCTTGCTGCAATGAGCCATCACCCGCTTTTCATACTTGATGACGGATTTCAGCACTGGAAGCTGCACAGGGATATTGATGTTGTTCTGGTTGACGGCAGGCGGGGATTCGGCAATTGCAGAATGCTTCCCCTTGGCCCGATGCGCGGCCCGTTATCAGAACTTGCGGATGCTGATTTTTTCATTATCACCAAATCAGGCAATCATGAGATCGAGGCAGAGCTTCACAAGATTAATCCATCTGCTCCGGCGTATGCTGCTGAATATGTTATGGGTGCTATATCCAACAAAAACAGCTACCAGTTGAGCATTGATGAGTTGAAGAAAACAACTGTGCTCGCATTTTGCGGACTTGCTGATCCTGAATCATTCAGATCATCAGTGCTATCACTATGTCCAAATCTGGCCTCATTCATTCCATTTAGGGATCATCATGCCTACACACAAAAAGATGTTGAGCGCATACTAGGCGCTGCAGCTGCATCGGGGTGCGATGCGATACTTACCACTGAGAAGGATATGGTCAAGCTGCTTGGTCTGGACATACCTGATTACATTTTCAGCCTTAACATCGACTTTTCAGTCGGCGCAGGTTTTTACGAAAACATATTTAGCAGAATAAAGGCATAAGTTTTTTATTTTGTCACCGAGGCTGGTTAGTCCGATTTTTTTGAGGTTAGAAGTATAATAAGCTATGTCTCATGTAAAGGAGGCTGTTATGTTCGGAAAACTCACCAGACGCGACTTCATCAAAACAGCAGGCATAATAACAGCTGCATCAGCCATCAACGGGGTTCCTCATGATCTTTTTGCACAAGAGAAAAAGATGGTCAGGTTTCCTGAAAAGACAGATCTGATGCTCCTTACATCCAGGCCTACGCAGCTCGAGACGCCGCTGAAATACTTCAAGGAACTCGTAACTCCAAATGAGGCGCTCTTTGTGCGCTGGTCAATGCTGCCTCCTGAATCAGTCGATCTTGCAGAGTGGAGGCTGACAGTCAGCGGACATGTGAATAAAGAGATGAGGCTCTCGATGAGTGATATTAAAAAGCTGCCTGCTGCATCGTATGCTGCTGTGCTTCAGTGCTCTGGAAACGGCAGAAGCTTTTTCGAGCCACGCATACTTGGGGGGCAGTGGTCCAATGGCGCGATGGGCAATGTTGTATGGAAGGGCGCGCGGCTGAAGGATATACTCAACAGTGCAGGACTCAAGCCGGGAGCTGTTGATGTCACATTCAATGGCCTTGACAGGCCTGCTGTGCCGACTGTTCCGGATTTTGTGAAGAGTCTCGCGGTTGACAAGGCGCTCGAGGATGAAATAATTGTCGCTTATGAGATGAATGGTGAACCACTCACTATGCTTAATGGATTTCCTGTGCGCCTGATCGTGCCAGGGTGGTACGGTACCTATTGGGTAAAGGCCCTGAGCGAAATTACAGTGCTGAATAAGGAATACGACGGCTTTTTCATGAAGACCTCATACAGGATACCTGATAACCCATGCGCATGCGTTGAGCCTGGCACAAGGCCAAAAAAGACCATATCCATCACAAGGATGGTGACGCGCTCTGTTGTTGTCGAGCCTGTGGCTGACTCGCGAATAAAAGCAAACAGCGTGGTTAGAATTATGGGCATAGCCTTTTCAGGAGGCTATGGAATAAAGGATGTTGCAGTCTCAACAGACAATGGCAAAACATGGCATCAGGCTGCTTTTGGAAAAGATCTCGGCAGATATTCATGGGTGCAGTGGTTCCATGAATGGAGGCCGGAGAAGCAGGGCAGATACACGATCATGGCACGGGCGACCAACAGCATAGGCGAGTCGCAGCCGTTTGATAGCCTCTGGAATCCGTCAGGCTATTCCTGGAACAAGATAGAAAGAATCAATGTGAATGTGGAATAGGGGGCTGACATGAAAAGATCATTAGCTGTTCTGTCCATTGCTGCCATAGGCTCTATGCTTGTCTGCGCTGACTTTGCTTATCCGGAAGAGACAAAGCGGATGCTAAAACTGCCTGTTGTAAAGACAGAGATGAAGCAGGCTCCGGGCCTGGAGCTTGTTGAGCGCTACTGTGTTATCTGCCATAGCCTCGACTATATAACAAGTCAGCCGAATCCTTCACGCAGACAGTGGGAGAGTACTGTTGATAAGATGATAAAAACATACGGGGCTCCTGTGCCTGCTGATGACGCCAAGAAGATCAGCAACTATCTGGCTGAGAACTATACTAAGGCGAAATAATATTGAGGACTTTTTGATAGAGGCCGCTCGCCGCAGGCGAGCGGCCTCTATAATTTTCAAATCTTCAAATGTTCTTTCAGGTATTTGCCGGTGTATGAGTCTTTCTTTTTCATAAGGTCAGCAGGGCTGCCCTGAAATATTACTTTGCCTCCTGCGTCACCGCCCTCGGGTCCCAGGTCTATAACCCAATCAGCCTGCAAGATCACATCAAGGTTGTGCTCTATTATCACCGCTGTATTGCCAGCATCAACCAGTTTTCTGATTATGCGCATAAGCATTGTCACATCCCTGTGGTGCAGGCCCACTGTTGGTTCATCAAGTATGTAGAGCAGACCGCGTGACATGTGCTTTGGCGTGAGGCTCAGCTCAGCGCATATCTTGAGTCTCTGCGCCTCTCCGCCCGAGATTGTTGTTGCAGGCTGGCCGAGCTTCAAGTAGCCGAGGCCGATCTCTTTCATCAGTCCGAGCCGTGCGCGGAGCTCCTGATTTTCCGGGAAGAATCCGTAGGCCTCATCAACGGTCATGTCCAGTACATCGCTTATATTTTTGCCTCTGTAATGCACTCGCAGTATATCTTGCCTGTATCTTCTGCCCCCGCACTCTTCGCACTTTACGAACACATCCTCGAAAAAGTACATCTCCAGTTTCTGATATCCCTCTCCCTTGCACATCTCGCATCTGCCGCCAGTTATGTTGAATGAAAAATGGCCCGGCCCGAATCCGTGCGCTTTTGATTCAGGCAGGCCTGCAAAGAGTTTTCTTATGGGCTCGAATATTTTCAGGTATGTTAGGGGATTAGAGCGCGGAGTCCTGCCTATGGGGCTCTGGTCAATAAGTTTTACTCCATGCAGTTTTGCCAGGCCGTCCAGTTTTTTGAAAGGCAGCGGATGCTCGGAGTCTGTTCTGAAGTGCCGGGCTGCTGCATGGTAGAGTGTCTCTACTATGAGTGTGCTCTTGCCTGAGCCCGACACGCCTGTAACAACTGTCATCGCAGTCAGCGGTATGCTCACATCGATATTTTTTAAATTATTGCCGGATGCGCCTTTAAGAGTAATGATATCGCTGTTTTTGGATATCATTTCTTTTTTCATGACGGATGATCCGGTTGTATAATGAGTTTGCAGATCATCTCCCCTGATATATCTGGCTGTAAGGGTATCTGCTTTGAGGAAGTCTGCGATTGGTCCGTTGAACACAATCTCTCCGCCAAGGTGTCCGCCCTCCGGTCCCAGCTCCACTATCCAGTCGCTGGATGAGATTATGTCCTTGTCATGCTCAACAACGATTATGGTATTTCCGAGGTCGCAGAGCTGTCGCATTATGCTGCCGATTCTTCTGGTATCTCTTGGGTGCAGGCCTATGGTCGGTTCATCCAGCACATAAAGCGTGCCGGTCAGTGCTGATGCGAGCTGGTTTGATAGATTCACCCGCTGGTATTCTCCACCGGAAAGTGTTTTTGACTGCCTGCTTAAAGTCAGATACTCAAGCCCCACCTTTTTCAGGAAGCCGAGCTTTGCGCTGATCTGGCGAAGAGGCTCTTCAGCAATGCTTCGCTGCATAAGGCTGAGGTCAAGGTCGTCTATCCAGGTGATCAGTTTTGATACAGGCAGGTCAGATGCCTCTGCTATGTTCAGTCCGCTGATCCTGTATACAAGCGCATCGTCACATAGCCGTGTTCCCTTGCATTTCGGACATGTGACAGGGCTTCTGTATCTGCTGAGCATTACGCGCACATGCAGCTTGTACCGCTTTGCCTCCATCTCTTCAAAGAAAGAGTCGATGCCGTAAAAATCGCTGTTGCCTTTGTAGATCAGATTAATAGTCTCTTTATTGAGAAGTCTGTATGGCATTTTTGTATCAATGCCTGACTTTTTCAGTCCCTTGATCATCTGCGTCTTCCACCACTTGTACCCGGGTTTTTCCCAAAGCTCTATCGCGCCTCCTGACAGGGAGAGTTCCTTGTCAGGAGTGATCAGGTCTTCGTCATATATGAGCACATTTCCAAAACCCTTGCATTTATCGCACGCGCATACAGGGTGATTGAAGGAAAAGAGTATGGGCGAAGGCTCCGGTACGTATATGCCGCAGTATTCGCATGAGCTCTGCTCTGAAAAGAGCAGCACGGTTGTAACAGGCGCAGCATCTTCAGCAGGCTTGTCAAAAAGGATTATTTTTATGCTGCCGCTGCCTTCGCGCCATGCAGCCTCTATGGAGTCGGAAAGCCTGGACTCATCAGTGATAACCAGCCTGTCGAGCACCACTTCATTTTTGCTCTCGGATGCGCCTGCTTCAGAGATGTCAACGATCCCGCCGTCTATCCATAGCCGCTGAAAACCTGATTGGATGAGTTGCTGAAGAGGAGCCTGCGTGCTGAATATTATGGCCGCGCGCCTGCCTGAATATTTTTCGATCAATTCGGATTTTATTGATGATGTGTCCCACCGCGTTACCGGCCTGCCGCACTCAGGACAAAAAGGAGTGCTCACCCTTGCGTAGAGCACCCTGAAGAGGTCGTATATTTCTGTGATTGTGCCTACTGTTGATCTGGAGCTTTTGACCGGATTTTTCTGTTCGAGTGCGATTGATGGTCTTATATTGCGGATAGAGTCAGCATCAGGCCTGTCGAGCTTTTCTATAAAGAGCCTGGCGTATGTTGAGAGTGACTCGATGAATCTCCATTGGCCTTCAGCGAATATGGTGTCAAACGCAAGAGACGATTTGCCGGAGCCTGATACGCCGGTTACTGCAATTATTTTGTTATGCGGCAGCCTCAGGGAGATGTCCTTGAGGTTGTTCTGCTTTGCGCCCTCAATTATCAGTTCGCTGTAAGGCATTCAGCTATTTTAACATTTTACAAAAAACAGGCCAAAGGTCTGCCCTTTGTTATATAATCTTCAATGCTCAGGGCAATAGAAGAAAAGGTTTATTCCAATACGCGAATCTCTGCTGAAGAGGCTGTTTATCTTTACAAGAGTGATGATGTATTCAGCCTCGCAAAGATGGCAACCCATGTGCGCAAGGTCAAAAACAGTGACTATGCGTATTTTGTTGCCAACCGCCATGTAAACCCGACAAACATTTGCGTTAACAGATGCAAATTCTGCGCATTCAGCAGATCAAAGGGAGAAGATGGCGCATATGAACTGACAACAGAGCAGATCATTAAAAAGCTCAGGCCTTCGAAAGGCGAACATTTCGAGTTCTCCGAGGTGCATATAGTCGGCGGACTCCATCCTGACTGGCCTTTTCAGCACTATTTGGACCTGCTGGCTGCCATAAAAAAAGAGTTCCCCGCAATCGCGATCAAGGCATTCACAGCTGTTGAGATAGATTATCTGTCAAGAATAAGCGGGCTCAGCATAGAAGATACGATCAGTGAGCTTAAAAAGAGCGGACTCGATCTTATGCCTGGCGGAGGCGCAGAGATATTCGACCCATCAGTAAGAAATGCGCTCTGCCCGGAGAAGATAACAGGCGACAGCTGGCTAAGGATAATGGAGGCTGCGCACAATGCAGGCATAAAGACCAATGCAACCATGCTGTATGGACACATCGAGGGCATTGAGCAGAGGGTTGACCATCTGATAAGGCTGCGCGAGCTTCAAGACAGGACAGTCGGATTTCAGGCATTTATCCCCCTTGCGTATCATCCGCAAAATACAGAGACAGGCGGCTTCGGCAGCTCTGGAATTGACGACCTAAAGACAATAGCCATAAGCAGGATAGTGCTAGATAATTTTGATCACATAAAAGCCTACTGGATAATGCTCGGAGAAAAGGTGTCTCAGGTAGCGCTGCTGTTTGGCGCTGATGATCTTGACGGCACTGTAATCGAGGAGAAGATAACACATTCAGCAGGAGCCACATCAAAAGAGGGCATGACCAGGCAGGAGCTTGCAGGCATAATAACTAAGGCCGGCAGGACGGCTGTTGAGCGTGACGCCCATTACAATCACATCAGGGTTTACGGCAGGCAGGGCATATGAGAGAAAGAATTACAAATGAAGATGCCCTGGCATTGCTGAAGTCATCAGACCTGCTCGATCTCGGGCAGCAGGCTGATGAAATCAGAAAAAATATGCATGCTTCAGGCATGGTCACTTTTATAGTTGACCGCAATATCAACTATACCAATGTCTGCATCAACAAATGCAGGTTCTGCGCGTTTTACAGAGACCCTGGCAGTTCTGACGCGTATGTGCTGTCCAGAGAAGAACTCTTCAAAAAAATTGAAGAGACTATCGCTCTGGGTGGCACGCAGATACTTATACAGGGCGGCCTCAATCCTGACCTTGATCTTGATTACTACATAGACCTGTTGAAGTCCATCAAGCAGCGCTATGACATCAACATACACGGCTTCTCTCCGCCGGAGGTTTGCTATCTTGCTGACAAACACGCATTGAGCATAAGCGAGACCATTTCAAGGTTAAAGAGCGCAGGGCTCGACTCGATCCCCGGCGGCGGCGCGGAGATACTCTCTGACAGGGTGCGTGATGCATTGAGTCCCAAAAAGATAAAATCCGGCAGATGGCTTGGCGTGATGGAAGAGGCGCACAAGCTCGGCATGAGGACTACTGCCACCATGATGTTCGGAAGCGTTGAGACTCCTGAGGAGGTTATTGAGCATCTTGATTCCATACGCTCGCTCCAGGACAGGACAGGAGGTTTCACAGCATTTATTCCCTGGACATTCCAGCCGGGCAATACTGAGCTGGCTGATGCAGAACAGCAGAGCACCAGAACAGAAAATAACAAACACGATCAGATCAGGCAGGCAACTGCTGTGGATTATCTGAGGGTGCTTGCGCTCTCAAGAGTCTATCTCGACAATATCAAAAACATCCAGGCCTCCTGGGTGACCCAGGGCATCAAGATGGCTCAGATTGCGCTCAGGTTCGGCGCAAATGATTTCGGCTCTACAATGATAGAAGAGAATGTTGTAAAGGCAGCAGGGGTGTCGTACAGCATAAGCATGGAAGAGATCGTACATGGCATAAGGGCAGCAGGCTTTGCTCCTGCCCAGAGGGATACATACTATAAGCTGATCAGGAAGTTTTAAAGTCCTGATGCGTCTTGGGTGGTTTAAATGCCTCAGCTTAATGATAATAAACTATATATTTGCCTGGAGCAATTCGTATTATAATATCAGCAAGAGTTCGTAGCATAAGTGGTATAAGGAGGCTCAGATGAAAGAGATAATTTTTTTGCTTGAAGAGGATATTGAGAGCGGGTATACAGCCCGCGCATTAGATCATTCAATATTTGTTCAGGCTGAGACTATTGATGAATTGAAGGGAAACATAAAAGACGCTCTCAGATGTCACTTTGAAAATGATGATGATATCCCTCGTGTGATAAGGCTTCATCAGGTCAAAGAGGACATATTCTCATATGCCTAACATCCCGCGAAATCTTTCCGGTTCAGAACTTGTAAAGCTGCTTGCCAAATATGGATACGTTGTAACAAGGCAGACCGGCAGTCATCTCAGACTTACAACTACCAGGAGCGGGTCGGAACAGCATCTTACAGTTCCAAATCACAGTCCGTTGAAATTGGGAACCCTGAACAATATACTCAATGACATTGCAAGGCATCTTAATATTGACAAGCAGCTTCTGATCAAAGAACTTTTCATAGGCAAATAATCATAATCCGGAGGTCTCCATGGACTCATCAAATCTTTATGACATCATCATAATCGGCGGTGGGCCTGCGGGCCTGAGCGCTGCACAGTACGCATCACGCGCAAAGCTCAAAACCCTTGTGCTGGACAAATCAGCAACAGCCGGCGCAATGGCATATGCCAGCCTTATAGAAAATTATCCCGGCCTTTCAAAACCTGTTCCAGGCAGACAACTGCTGGAGACATTCAGAGAACAGGCAGAAAGATTCGGCGCTGAGTGCAAGGAAGCGCAGGTTATCGGAGCATCTCTTGAAGGCGATGTCAAAGAGGTGTTCACCATGGATGCCTCATACAGCGCAAAGGCGGTTATAATCGCAACAGGCTCGATGGGCAGAAAGGCTGCTATAAAGGGAGAGGCTGAGTTTCTCGGCAGGGGCGTGAGCTACTGCGCGATATGCGATGCCGCGTTCTTCAAAGGCAGAACGGTATGTGTGCTTGGTGACTCTGAAGAGGCTGTAAAAGAGGCAGGCGTGCTCACCAGATTTGCTCAGACAGTTTACCTGATCTCCCCTTCCCAGAAGCTGAAGGTGGAGCCTGATTATCCTGCATTGCTGATCGAAAATCTTAAGGTAATTTACGGAGCTTCAGTAGTGGGCATAGAAGGCGCTGATGCTGTGGAGCGTATAGCGCTGAAAGATTCATCAGGCAAAGAGTCTGAGATGCAGATGGACGGTGTTTTTGTGTATATGCACGGCACAAAACCTGTTGTGGACTTTCTGCAGGGCGCTCTTGAGCGCGGTGAAAACGAATGCATTGTGACTGACAGGATGACCGGCACATCAATAGCAGGAGTGTTCGCAGCAGGTGATGTTTCATGCACTGAGGTGAGGCAGGTTGTTATTGCAGCAGCGCAGGGCTGTCTTGCAGCGCTTGCTGCTGAAAAGCATATAACAGGCAGAAAAAAGACAAAGCTCGACTGGCATGGATAAAGAAGAACTCAGGGCCATGATAACGGACTACATGGCCAAAGGCTTTCTCGACAACATAATAGATATGTTCAGGAGTGATGAAAGCCTTTTTGAATTTATTCCTTCAATGATATCTGATGTAAACATCAGGGTGAGGCTGGGAGCAGCAGCCCTTGTAGAGTCGCTTGCAAAGGAGAAGCAGCAGCAGCTCTCCGGTATTATCCCTGCTCTGGCAGAATTGATGAAGTCTCCAGAGCCGCGGTTGAGGGGTGATGCAGCGCACATCATGTCTTTCATAAAACATCCGGATTCGTTGCAGCATCTTGAAGAAGGCCTGAATGATGCTGACCCGCAGGTAAGACAGGTAATCGAGGAAGCTGTAAAAGAGTTTTAGGCTAAAGGCTGTTTATCGCATCCATAAATGCGCTGGTGTTCTCGAGTGTCTTGAATACTGAATCAGCGCCAGCATCAACAAGCTCTTCAAAAGTATAAGGCCCTGTAGCAACTGCTACGCATCCTGCGCCATGCAGTTTTGCGCACTCAACATCGCGCGGGGTGTCTCCTATCACAATGCAGTCCTTGCTGGATATTTCGCAGCCTGTAAGCGACTTGAACCTCTTTACAGCAAAGGGCAGCAGCCTGTTTCTGTCTTCATCATCACTTCCGAATGCGCCTGTTCTGAAGTATCCGTCAAGTCCGAATGAGTTGAGCTTTATCCTGGCCCCTGTCTCGATATTCCCTGTGAGGATGCCTGTCAGAAAGTCATCAGCCCTGCCGGTTACAGCATCGAGCGCCTGTTTTACGCCCGGCATAATGCGCTTGTCTGATTTGACTATCTCTGATTGAAGGTTTGTTATGTAGATATCGAGCAGTTTGGGTATAAGGCCGTTATGAGTGATGCTGTGTTTTGTGAGGGCCTCTCTGATGATCTGCGGGTCTGTCTTGCCTGCCATACTTATGCCTTCAAAGGCATTATGCACGCCCAGCATCTCTGCAAATGATATATGCAGAGAGCGGCTGCCGGCGCCTCCGCAGTCAACGAGAGTGCCGTCAATGTCGAATAGCAGCAGTTTCATTCAACTAGGATAAATTGCTGTTGAGCGCGCAGTCAAATCACAAGGCAGGCTTGTTTGAAACAGACTGTTTGAGGGTGGTAATATAAGACAACAAACAGTGAAGGAGGAACGATCATGGCCAGAATGAAAATGATAATGTGTCTGCTTTTGATTCTTGTGTTTGTCAGTGTGACAGCATGCGCCACACACCAGTATGAAGGCGGCACTGCGGGCGGTATTTTCGGCGGCATAGCCGGAGCTCTGCTTGACCATAAAAATCCGTGGAGAGGCGGAGTGATAGGCGCGGGACTCGGCGCACTGGCCGGAGCAACGATAGCTGATATCTCGGTAAGAGGTTCGCGCCAGGCAGCAACAACCGGCCAACCTGCTGTATACAGGACAGAAGATGGACGCGGAATGTACTGGGCAGAACCTGCAGGAGATGTATATTATCCGAACGAGAATACCAAATGCAGAAAGGTGCAGGAGCGTGTTTATGAAAACGGCCAGCTCGTAAAGGATACGGTAAAGGAAGTTTGCGAAAGCACAAAAACTGAAAAGAGGTATTGATAATTTGGAGAATCACAAGGAAAAGCTTATAAGCCTCATCTACGAAAAGGCGTTCAGGTACAGTCCTGAACCGGTGTTCAAGCTCGTCTCCGGCAGGATGAGCAACTACTATTTCAACTGCAAGGCTGTCACACTCGATCCTGAGGGCATGTACCATATCGGCAACATAATATGCGACATGATCGAAGACAGGCCTGTGCAGGGTATCGGCGGCCTCACTCTCGGAGCGGACCCGATTGCCAATGCTGTTGCATATACATCATTTTTGAGAAAGAAGCCTGTCAATGCGTTTGTTGTGCGCAAGTCAGCAAAGCCGCACGGCACAATGCAGTGGATTGAGGGCAATGTGAAAGCAGGCGACAGTGTGATAGTGCTCGATGATGTTATAACAACCGGCAAATCCACTATAGAGGCTATAGGCAGGATAAGGGAAGCAGGGCTCAGGGTTGTGAGCGTGATAGCGCTTGTTGACAGACAGGAAGGCGGTTATGAGGCTATCAGGGAATATCTTGGCGATGATACACCTGTTGTTTCTGTTGTGACGCGTGAAGATGTGATGAAGCTATACAAGCCTGTCTAGAAAGAATTTCTGAACAGACTCAGCGCCCTTTAACAAGTCATTATTATCAAGGGGCGCGGAGTCTCTTTCCATGATGATGTTGCTTATGCCGCGCAATTCGACCATCTTTGCATTGCTCAACGCGCATATATGCGCAGCAGCAGCGCCTTCCATGTTTTCACATATCACGTTGAATTTTTTTAAGATGCTTTTTGCAGCTTCGTCAGTGCCTGTGCAGGATGATACTGTTGCAAATGCTCCTTTGTGTTGATGTAAAGACAACTGCTCAGGGATGTAAAGAGGAAATTCATTGTAATAAACGCTGCTGCCTGATGATGCAACAGGCAGGTTGAGTTCATCCATTGTCCTGATGCCGTTTCTGAGCATGAGCCCTTCATCAGCATAAATCTCTTTGGTGCCCAGGGCCACATCTCCGATTTCCAGCCCTGATGATACATACGCACCTGCAACTCCGATCATATGGATTGTGTCAGGCTTGTGCATCTGTATGAGCAGTCCTGTTGAGTGGGCTGCATTAGCCTTGCCCGGGCCGCAGATGGCTATCACCCAGCGAGTGTTTCTGATCATGCACTCAACAAAAGTTTTGCCCTGCACTACTGATGTTTTTTTGCCGGAAGCCTCTGACAGCACCAGCCCTGCCTCGATCATTGTTGGTATTATGAGTGCGTTTATGTTCAAGACAGTTTAGCTCTCCTGTGGCTCATGCAGCTTGTATGTGACCTTCATCTCCATATCGCTGCGCATGGATTTGTAAACAGAGCAGTACTTTTCGTGAGACAGGGAGATCGCCCTGTCCACCTTCTTTGAATCAATACCGGTGCCGGTTATGTCGATGGCTATCTCGACCTTTTTGAAATACTGGGGCGGCTCAGGGTTGCGCTCTGCATTGAGCTTCATCCTGAAGTCTTTTATCTCCGCGCGCATCTTCACAAGAAAGCTCACCATGTCTATTGCCATGCAGCCGGCCAAGCTGAGAAGCAGTGAATCAGTCGGTTTGCATCCCCACTGCACATTTGCGTCAAACTCGATCTCATAACCTTCGCCTGTCCTGCCGACAAAGATCAGGTCTTTGTCCCACTGAAGAGTTGCCTTTATCGAGGGCACAACCTTTTTCTTGTAGTCGCCGAGCGATTGTTCCAGGCCCTCGTCCATCCTGTTTTCAGCCATTGTTGCCTCCGTTGTTTTTAGTCTGATTGTATTTAATAGCCCTGTTTGTAGTCAACAGAATATGGAACCGCTGTTCACGCTGCTTATGATATGTGCTACAGTCTGCTTAAATGAAACAGGAATTCTCAGGACTGGTGAAATGCAGAACATAGAGACAGACTATCTTGTGATAGGCAGCGGAGTGGCAGGCCTGCGCGCTGCCATAGAGCTGGCCAAAAAAGGAAGCGTGCTCATCGCCACCAAGGACGCGCCAAAGGAGAGCAGCACTGAATATGCCCAGGGCGGTGTTGCTGTGGCATTGAGCGATGAAGATGAAGTGGGCATTCATTTTGAGGATACGATAAAGGCTGGCGACGGGCTTTGCAGGGAAGATGCCGTAAAGGTGCTTGTTGAAGAAGGGCCGAGCCGCATACTCGAACTTATAGAGTGGGGAGCTGAGTTTGACAAAGAGGGCGCGAAGCTCGACTTCACGATAGAGGGCGCGCATTCCAGAAGAAGGGTGCTCCATTCCCACGGAGACTCAACAGGCAGAGAGCTTGAAAGGGTGCTCACGGCAAAGGCAGCCCAACTTAAAAATATTAAGAGTCTTGCATACTGCACTGCCCTTGATCTTATTGTGGATGGCGGAGTGTGCAGGGGCGCGTACCTGCTCAGAGGCGCAGAGGTTGTGTCTGTTACAGCTTCGGCAACCGTGCTCGCCACAGGCGGCGCTGGCCAGGTATATTCGCGCACAACCAATCCTGCTGTAACAACCGGCGACGGCATAGCAATAGCATACAGGGCCGGCGCACTGCTTGAGGACATGGAGTTTGTACAGTTTCATCCAACAGCCCTTTTTGCTCCTTCAGCCCCGCAGTTTCTTTTAAGCGAGGCGATGAGGGGAGAAGGAGCGCTGCTCAGAAACATTCAAAAAGAGAGATTCATGCAGGACTATCATCCTGACAAGGAGCTTGCATCCAGAGATATCGTGTCAAGGGCAATAATATCGGAGATGGTCAGGACAGGATCGAATCATGTATATCTAGACCTTACGCATCTTGAGGCTGGCTTCATAAAAAAGAGGTTTCCGAGAATTTACACAACCTGCCTCAGATATGACATAGACATAACAAAAGAGATGGTTCCCGTGTCTCCTGCTGCGCACTATCTTATGGGCGGTGTAAAGACAGACCTCAATGGCGCAACATCGATTGCAGGCCTGTTCACTGCCGGCGAGACAGCCTGCACAGGCGTGCATGGCGCAAACAGACTTGCGAGCAACAGCCTGCTTGAAGGGCTTGTTTACGGCTACAGGGCCGGTGCTGCTGCATCCGCGCTCAGCAGCCGCAGCAGTGCGCCTGTTCCTGAATACATAACCGGAAAGGCTGACGCAAAAGAGGGCAACAGGATAGAGGAGACAAGGAGCATAATAAGGCGGCTGATGTGGGACAAGACAGGCATCATAAGGTGCGGCAAATCATTGTCTGAAGCTGAGACAGTATTTGCAGGGCTCAAGCCGCTGCTGCACGGTAAGCCTGCCTCTCGCAGGGCGGTTGAGCTTGTGAATATGCTGACTGTGTCTATGATAATAACGCGCGCAGCGCTGCTCAGAAAAGGCAGTATAGGCGCTCACTACAGGTCAGACTGCAAAGAACCGGGAACAGACTGGCAGAATCATGTAACAATCAGCAGGGAGAGTTTTTTCGGCCTTTGACCAGCCAGGAGCGGAGTGTATGAGAAGAGCGAAGATTATCTGCACGATCGGCCCTGCATCCAACAATACTAAAATAATAGAAAAACTTATACGCAGCGGCATGGATGCTGCTCGGCTCAACTTTTCTCACGGCAGCCACGATGACCATGCGAAGGCATCTGCACTGGTGCGCTCTGCATCAGCGCGCCTGCGCAAAAAGGTTTCAGTCATACAGGATCTGCAGGGCATAAAGATAAGGGTGTCTGATGTTGCAGGCGGAGAGATGCAGCTCAGAAAAGGGCAGGAAGTGATGCTCTATCCCGGCACATCCACCAGTTCTGAAAACAGCATATTCATAACCTATCCGCATCTCCTGGCTGATGTAAAAGCCGGACACAGGCTGCTGCTTGACGACGGCTTTTTAAGGCTTGATGTGCGCAGCAGAAAGGACAAAGGACTCAGGGCTGTTGTTATCGAGGGCGGCCTTTTGAGATCACGCAAGGGCGTGAACTTTCCTGATTCAAAAATTTCAGCACACTCTTTCACTCCAAAAGACAGGGCTGATCTGCTCTTTGGTCTTTCGATCGGTGTTGATTATGTTGCTGTCTCATTCGTTAGGAGCGCTGATGAGATACTGCGCATACGCAGGTGGGCAGACCGCAGAGGCGCTCTGCTGCCGCCCCTGATAGCAAAGATCGAAAAACCCGAGGCCCTGAAAAACATAGAAGAGATACTGGATGTTGTAGAAGGCATCATGGTTGCAAGGGGCGATCTGGGTGTTGAGATGCCTGCTGAGGAAGTGCCTGTAATACAGAAAATGCTTATTGATCTTGCCAACAAAAAAGGCAAACTGGTTGTCACAGCCACCCAGATGCTCGAGTCCATGACGCAAAGGAGCAGGCCAACAAGGGCAGAGGCGACGGATGTTGCCAATGCTGTGCTCGATGGTAGCGATGCGCTCATGCTCTCTGCCGAGACAGCAACAGGGAAATATCCAGTGGAGTCTGTTGCAATGATGCACAGGATAATTTCTTTTACAGAGCAGAAGTCACTGCACAGGCCTGAGCCGGTGTTCGAGATATCAGGCAGGTTCGCAGAGGCGGTTGCTGACGGCGCATGCAAGGCAGCGCATGATGTGGGGGCAAAGGCTATAGTTGTGTTCACCCGCTCAGGTTTTACTGCACAGCTTATATCCAAGTTCAGGCCGGGTGTTCCAGTGTTCGCGCTGACTCCTGATGATGTTGTGCTCAACAGGCTTCCGCTGCTGTGGGGCATTGAGCCCATGACAGGCAGGTTCGTTTTTGCCAAGAGATCATCAGCATCGGGCGCCGCAGAGACTCTTGATGCGCGCTTCATACGGTCTGTGCAGCAGTACATAATCAGGACCGGGCTTGTCCGCAAAAACGAGACTATCATATTTGTCTCCAGCTCGGCGTTTCTCGGTGATCCGAACATAATCAGGATACAGCAGCTGTGATCTGAACCGAGTTATTGCGGCGCTCTGGAATCGATTGAAAAAGAGCGGTTTTCTGCTGTATCATTAGTAACTATGCCTGATATGAAAAAAGCACAGACGAGTCTCGGCAAGCTGCGCGATGAGATTGACAAGGTTGATCTCGATATCATAAGACTGCTCAATAAAAGGGCTGACCTCGCCATTGATGTTGCTGCTGTAAAGAGGAAGGCAAAGCTCAAGTTCCACTCGCCGGAGCGGGAGCGCGAGGTGCTCGAAAAGGTCTCATCCTGCAATAAGGGGCCTTTTCCCAATGATGCTCTCAAGTTCATATTCCGGGAGATAATATCAGCTTCGCTCTCTCTTGAAGAGCCGCTTAAGGTCGCATACCTCGGACCTGAAGGCACATTCACCCATCTTGCCGCTCTAAGGCATTTCGGCTCTTCAGCAGGATACCTGCCTGTGCAAAGCATACGCGCTGTGTTCGATGCTGTTGAAAGCGACAAGGCCAATTACGGGCTTGTGCCTATTGAGAACTCAAACGAAGGCATTGTGAGCTACACGCTTGACATGTTCATGGACAATGAGCTGAAGATATCAGCCGAGGTGCTTCTTGAGGTAACGCACCATCTGCTTTCATTAAGCGGTGATATAAAGAAGGTGAAGAAGATCTATTCGCATCCCCAGGCATTGGCGCAGTGCAAGCGATGGATCGAGACAAACATGCCTGGCGTGCCTGTGCTAGAGGCCACGAGCACGGCAAAGGCTGCCGAGCTTGCTGCAAAACATGCTGACTCAGCAGCAATAGCCAGCGAGCTGAGCGCAAGACTGTATGACCTAAAGTTCATAGAAAAGCGCATTGAGGACAACAAGCACAACATGACGCGTTTCCTTGTCATATCCAGGGAATTCCCCAAGAGGACAAAAAAGGACAAGACATCCATAATGTTCTCGCTCCAGCACAAACCCGGCTCTTTGTATGATTCTCTTACACCGTTTGAGAAGGCAGGCATCAACCTTACAAAGATAGAGTCCAGGCCGTCCAGGAGAAAGGCCTGGGAGTATATATTCTTTGTTGACCTTGAGGGGCATATTGATGACGAGAAGGTTAAAAAAGCTATAGACAAGGTCAAAAAAAGCTGCCTGTTCCTCAAGCATCTGGGATCGTATCCCTCACACGAAAGACCGGACAGCGACTGAATTCTGATAAACACAGCAGGGAGCTTAACCATGGTAAAACCGCTTTCATATGTAGCAGGCATCAGCCCTTATGTACCGGGCAAACCACTCAAGGAGCTTGAACGCGAGCTCGGTATATCCGGCTCTATCAAACTCGCATCCAATGAAAACCCTCTGGGCCCCTCGCCAAAGGCGATGGCAGCTCTAAAAGAGTTCATGACAAATACCGGTGAGATAGGCCGCTATCCTGATGCAAGCGGCTACTATCTTAAAAATGCGATCAGCGCGAAGCTGAACGCAAAAGGCATGGCAGGCAGCGCAGAGCTGACTCCTGACAACCTGATACTCGGCAACGGCTCAAACGAACTGCTCACAATCGCTGTCAGGACATTCATGACTCAGAAGGATGAGGCTGTAATGGGAACGCCATCCTTTGTTGTCTATTCAATCGCAGTAAATTCTGTCGGCGGCACAGCAGTGCAGGTGCCGCTTGTCGAATACAGGCACGATCTGGGGAAGATGGCTGATGCTGTTAATGAGAATACGAAAATAGTTTTCATCGCAAGCCCGAACAATCCCACAGGCGCAAGCAACAGCAGGAAAGAGCTGGAGGCGTTTCTGAAAAATACTCCTGACCACATACTTGTTGTGATGGACGAGGCATACTACGAATACGCAACTGACCCTGAATATCCGCAGGTGCTGAGAGACTATTGGGGTAAAAAAGAGTTTCTGCTGCTCAGGACATTTTCAAAGGCCTACGGCCTTGCAGGCCTCAGGATAGGATACGGCATAGCGAGCAACAAGGTGATAGCAGAGATGAACAAGATACGCGAGCCTTTCAACACAAATTCTTTGGCGCAGCATGCGGCCCTGCATGCGCTTGATGATGACGCGCACCTTGAAAATTCGATCAGGGTTAACATCGAAGGCAGAGACTATTTATACAAGGAGTTTGATGCAGCAGGAGTGAAGTATGTGCCTACACAGGCAAATTTCATCTATATGCCCCTTGATGCTGACTCGAAGAAAGTGTACGATGCGCTTCTCAGAAAAGGGGTGATAGTGCGGCCTGTAGGCCCGAAGGAGATAAGGGTCACAATAGGGCTGCCTGATGAGAACAAGCGCTTTATCGATTCGTTTAAAGAGGTAATGAAACAGATATAACAAAAAGCTGCACAGGAGGCTTCATATGGACATAATCGTACTTAAACCCGATACGCCGGAACAGAACATAGCCCTTATCCTTGCCAAGCTCGAGTCAAAAGGGCTCAAGGCAAATGTGTCGCACGGCACAGAGAGAACCATCATAGGCGTTATCGGCGACACCTCGAAGGTAACCGAGGAGGAAGAGGCAGCTATAAGCGCGATGACAGGCGTTGAGAATGTTGTACGCATACTCAAGCCCTACAAGCTCGCGAGCCGTGATTTCAGAAAAGAGAACTCAATAATAGATGTGGCCGGCATACCTATCGGCGGAAAAAAGATACAGGTAATGGCAGGGCCGTGCGCTGTTGAGAACAGCAAAAACCTTTTTGATGTTGCACAGCAGGTAAAGAGCGCAGGCGCAATGTTCCTGCGCGGCGGCGCCTACAAGCCGAGGACATCGCCGTACTCGTTCCAGGGACTCGGGGAAGAGGGGCTGCGGATACTGGCTGATGCGAGGGCTGCAACAGGCCTGCCTGTTGTTACAGAGATAATGGACCCGAGAGACATAGAAGCGATAGTCAAATACGCTGATGTGATACAGATAGGAGCCAGGAACATGCAGAACTTCAGGCTGCTGCTTGAGGTGGGCTCCACAAACAAGCCGGTGCTGCTCAAGCGCGGTTTGTCCGCAACCATCAAGGAGTGGCTTATGTCCGCGGAATATATAATGTCGCGCGGAAACCAGCAGGTGATGCTCTGCGAAAGAGGCATAAGAACTTTTGAGACCGCAACAAGAAACACACTCGACCTGAGCGCAGTGCCTGTGCTGAAGCAGCTTACCCATCTGCCGATAGTGGTGGACCCGAGCCACGGCGTCGGCAAGTGGGATCTCGTTGCTCCTATGGCTAAGGCCGCTGTTGCAGCAGGCGCTGATGCGCTGATGATAGAGGTGCATGTTAATCCTGCGGAGGCGCTGTCTGACGGTGAACAGTCGCTCAGGCCTGATATGTTTGCGCAGCTCATGAAGGAACTCAAGCCTGTTGCGCAGGCAGTCGGCAGGGAAATCTAGGGCAGGCTTGTTTGATGTCCGTATATTTTGAAAAAGTAACTGTATTGGGCGTAGGCCTTCTGGGCGCTTCCATTGCCCGCGCGATGAAGGCCAGGGCAATGTGCGGCTCTGTTACCGGATATGGAAGAAGCATCCGAAATCTGGAAGAAGCTGTTTCGCTCGGGATAATAGATGAATTCAGGACATCTGCTGAGCAGGCCTGCGAAGAGGCTGATCTTGTTGTGCTGTCATCTCCTCCTGCAGTGTTCAACAGCCTTGTCAGTTCTGTAAAAAACTCATTGAAAAGCGGCGCTCTGGTCACGGATGTCGGAAGCGTAAAAGGCAGCATGGTTTCCGAGATAGAGTCGCTTATGCCTTCTGGAGCGCATTATGTGGGTTCGCATCCCATTGCAGGCAGCGAAAAAAGCGGCATCGCTGATTCAAATGCCGATCTGTTTGACAGCGCGCTCTGCATAGTAACACCAACTGCCAAAACAGACAAGGATGCGCTCAAAAAGATAACGGGCCTGTGGGTCGGCGTAGGCGCTGTTGTTGAGATTATGGACCCGTTCAGGCATGACGAGGTGTATGCTGCTGTGAGCCACTTTCCGCATCTGCTCGCCTATGAGCTTGTTAATACCGTGGCTGAAGCTGACCCCGGCCATCTGAAGTATGCCGGCCAGGGTTTCAGGGATACAACAAGGATAGCGATGAGCTCGCCGGAACTCTGGCGGGACATATGCATGCTCAACAGCGAAGAGCTTATAAAACTTATAGCTGTTTTCCGCAAGAGACTGGACAGCATGGAAGAGCGCCTCAGAAACAAAGAGGCCGGCAGGATTGAGGCTGAGTTCATCAAGGCAGCAGGAGTGAGAAAATCCATGAACCCGGCATCAAGAAGTCACCATGGAGAGTAACATCATATCATGAGCGCAATAGATATCAGAGCAGCAAAAGGCCTCAGAGGCGAAGTTATCCCGCCTCCTGACAAATCCATATCGCACAGGGCTGTAATGCTGGCATCCATAGCAGACGGCAGGAGCATTGTTCGCAATTTTCTGTATGCTCATGATCCTGTCAGCACCCTCAACGCCATGCGCAGCCTCGGCATAAATATTGACGACAGCGGCAAGGGCGAGATAGTTGTGCATGGAAAAGGATTGAGAGGACTTTCTGAACCGTCTGATGTTATAGACTGCGGCAACTCAGGCACAACAATGAGGCTTATATCAGGCATACTCAGCGGCAATCCTTTTTTCTCGGTTCTCACTGGCGACAGTTCGCTCAGAACAAGGCCGATGGCGCGTGTTATCGAGCCGCTCAGGCAGATGGGCGGCCGCATATCAGCCAGACAGTCGGACAGATATGCTCCGCTCGCAATAACCGGCGGAGGACTAAGGGCAATAGATTTTTCCATGCCTGTTGCATCAGCTCAGGTTAAATCCTGCGTCATGCTCGCAGGCCTTTATGCTGAAGGCACAACAACCATTACAGAGCCGTTGAAATCCCGCGACCATACGGAATCCATGCTGGCTGCGATGGGCGGATCAATAAAGATCGATGGGCTTTCGGTAAAAGTATCCGGAGGCAGGGAGCTTGCTCCTTTTGATCTTGCAGTGCCTGCTGATTTTTCTTCTGCAGCGTTTTTTATCGCAGCAGCATTGATGATAAAAAACTCAGAGCTGCTTGTCAGAAATGTTGGCATAAACCCCACCCGCACCGGTTTTCTTGACGCGCTCTCAAAAATGGGGGCAGGCGTGGAGATTGTTGACAGGCGAATTATTTCCGGAGAGCCTGTGGCTGACATCCTGTGCAGGACAGCATCAGGACTTAAAGCCGCTGTGATAGGCAAAGAGCTTATGCCCTCAATGATAGATGAGTTTCCCATACTCTGCATACTGGCAACCCAGGCTGATGGAGTGACAGAGATAAGAGGCGCAGGAGAACTAAGGGTAAAAGAGTCCGACAGGATCAAGGCCATGGCTGAAGGCCTCGGAGCAATGGGCGTGGATGTTCAGGAGCATGAGGACGGACTCTCGATAAAAGGCCCGGCCTTGCTGAAGGGCAGCAGTATAAAGAGCTGCGCTGACCACCGCATAGCAATGTCATTTGCAGTCGCCTCGCTCGCTGCTGAAGGCAGCACTTACATAGATGACACCTCATGCGTTGACATATCATTCCCTGGATTTATCTCACTCCTGAAGGGGCTTGCAGCGTAAACAATGAAAAGGGTTATCGCAATAGACGGGCCTTCAGGCGCTGGCAAGAGCACAATATCCAGGATGCTTGCAGAGCGTTTGGGCTTTCAGTTTCTCGATACCGGAGCGCTCTACCGCGCGCTCGGCATATACCTTGACCGCAAAGGCATTAGCCACGAAAGCCCTGATGATGAAATACGCGCCGGCATAGGCAGCGTGAAGATCGAACTTGCTGGAGAAAAGGTCTTTCTGGAGGCTGAGGATGTTTCGGATCTTATAAGGACTCCTGATGCAGGACACCTTGCCTCGGTATTTTCAGCAAGGAGGCCTGTGAGGGAGTACCTTTTTTCGCTTCAGAGAAATGCGGCTGAAAAGCATGACATAGTTGCCGAAGGCCGCGATATGAGCACGGTAGTGTTTCCTGATGCATGGGCAAAGTTCTTTCTTGATGCTTCAGTTGAGGAGAGGGCGAGGCGCAGATATCAGCAGCTGAAGGAAAAGGGCATGGACATAACAATGGTCCAGGCGCTCGGTGATGTGCGGGAGCGCGACCTGCGCGACAGCAGCAGGGACATAGCCCCGCTAAAAAAAGCAGAGGATGCCGTGTGCATAGATTCCACTGCCATAAGCATTTCAGGAGTTGTCGAGGAGATGATCAGGCACCTGCCTTCCCGTAATCCGTAATAAATAATCCTGAGATCGGTTAAAACAGGCCGAAAAAAACTTCCGTATGCCGCTTGCCATATTGCCTGAAAAATGCCATGATTATTTAGTAGGATACGCAATATACTGCATTGTATAATTAAATATAAAGGGTTATGGACGATTAAGTGAAAGTAATTACCGCTAAACGAGCAGGTTTCTGTTTTGGAGTCAAAAGAGCAGTTGACATGGCTTTCGGCGCCGCTAAACAGAGCGACGCTGTCTACACTCTCGGACCGATAATTCATAATCCTCAAGTCATAGAGAAGCTCGACTCACAGGGCGTAAGGCCTACTGATGATATTGGCAGCGCGAACATCAAGACGCTTATCATCAGGACGCATGGCGTAACAGCAGAGGTGTCTGAAAAACTCGCATCCAGTGAGTTTAATGTGATTGATGCCACATGCCCGTTTGTGAAGAAGGCGCAGCAGTATGCAGCTCTTCTCAAGAAAGAGGGCTACCAGGTGGTTATAATCGGCGACAGGGAGCACCCGGAGGTGCAGAGCCTCATGAGTTACGCAGGCAGTGATGCGCTTGTTATCAACAAGGACGATGCCTTTCCAAAGCTCAGGAGCAGGGTTGGCATAGTGGTTCAGACAACGCAGCCTGTTTATGTGCTCCAGAAGTTTATAGCAGAGGCGCTTGAGACGGTTTCCGAGCTGAAGGTATTCAATACCATCTGCTCATCAACAGCGCTGAGGCTCAAGGAGACCACTGACATGGCAAGGCAGGTGGATGTGATGATAGTTGTCGGCGGAAAGAACAGCGCCAATACAACGCAGCTTGCGAATCTTACAAAGTCCATGTCAGTGCCGACATACCACATAGAGACTTCTTCTGAACTGAAGAAGGCGTGGTTTGTTGAAGCGGAAAAAGTAGGCATCACAGCGGGCGCTTCGACTCCCGACTGGATCATAAAGGAAGTTGAGGAAAGAATCCGTACCATAGGAGGAAACCGGTAAAAATGGAAACCCAGGCAAGACAGGACAGCAGCGAATTCGAAAAGATGTATGCTGAGACGCTGACCAACAGGCTTGAGAGGGGCTCCGTAGTAAAGGGCAAGATTGTAGCAATACGGGAAGACGGGATAGTCGTTGACGTTAAATATAAGTCTGAGGGCGTGATCCCCGCATCGGAGTTTTCGATGGAGGATTTCAGCCGCATCAGACAGGGTGATGACATTGAGGTGCTTGTTGAGCGCGTGAATGACACCGGAGAAGGTGTTGTGCTCTCAAGGGACAAGGTGCTCAAGATGCAGGCCATGGGAAAGCTGGAAGAGGCTTTTACAAAAGGCCTGTCGGTTGATGGAAAGATAATCGAGAAGACAAAAGGCGGGCTCATAGTGGACGTATCCGGCATAAGGGCGTTTCTGCCTGCCTCGCAGGCTGACATAAAGCCTGTGCGCGATCTTGACCAGATGATCGGCCGTCAGCTACAGGTGCGGATACTTAAGCTGAGCCAGCCGCGACAGGCAGGTCAGGGCCATTCTCCATCCCTTGTGGTCTCCAGAAGGGTGATACTCGAGGAGGATCGGGAGAAGAAAAAGGAGTCGATCATTGGCGTGCTCAAGGACGGCGCGCTGCTTAAGGGCGTTGTCAAAAATGTCACGGATTACGGAGTGTTTGTAGATCTCGGCGGCATAGACGGACTTCTCCATATATCAGATATTTCATGGCGCAGGGTGAACCACCCCTCTGAATTCTTCTCTGTGGGACAGGAGCATGAATTCCTCGTGCTCAAGCATGACGAGGCCTCACACAAGGTGACTCTCGGATTCAAACAGAAAAAGGATGACCCGTGGCTGACAGTTGACCAGAAGTACAGCAGCGGCATGAAGGTTAAGGGCAAAGTTGTAACAATAACCGACTACGGCATATTTGTGGAGGTGGAAGAAGGGCTTGAAGGTCTTGTGCATGTGTCGGAGCTGGAGTGGGTTCCGCGCTCGAAGCATCCCTCAAAATATGCTGCGCTTGGCGATGAAATAGAGACTGTTGTGCTGAATGTGAGCAGGGATGACCGCAGGATGTCGCTCAGCCTCAGGCAGCTCGCTCCAAAGCCGTGGACGCTTGTGGCAGAGAGATACAAGGTGGGAGAGCAGGTTAAGGGCAAGGTAAAGACCCTTACAGACTTCGGCGCGTTTATAAGGCTTTCAGAAGGAGTGGACGGCCTTGTGCATATATCTGACATATCATGGACAAAGCATGTGAAACATCCTTCAGAAGTGCTCAAGAAAGGCCAGAAGGTTGATGCAGTTATCCTGAGCATAGATTCTGACAAGGAGCGCATGGCCCTGGGCATAAAGCAGCTCGTGCCTGATCCGTGGCTGAGTGAGATACCGGCAAAGTTCAAGCTCGGCGACGAGTGCAAGGGCAGGGTGATAAAGGCTGTTGACTTCGGAGTGTTTGTGGAACTTGAGGGCTGCGTAGAAGGACTCATCTATTCATCAGAGGTGGATCAGTCAAAGCCTCTGGAAGATGGCGCCGAGATTATGGTAAGAATAATAAAAATAAACACTGACGACCGCAAGATCGGTCTCAGCATGAAGAATGTGAAGGCGAATGAAAATTAAAAAACTCTTTTTCTGGATAATCATATTTTTCGGCGCTCTGCTCCTGCTCAGCGCTGTGATAACTGTTTTTTCAAAGGACGTTTCCCTGGGTGAAAAGGTGGCCCTCATAAGGATCGAGGGCCCCATACTTCAGTCAAGGGATGTTGTTGAGGAGTTGAAGGGCTATCTCAGGGACGGATCCATAAAAGCCGTTGTCGTGAGGGTGGACAGCCCTGGCGGCGGAGTGGTGCCTTCACAGGAGATATTTGAGGAGATGAAGAAGGCTGCTGCAAAGAAGAAGGTCGTGGTCTCCATGGGTTCAGTGGCCGCATCCGGAGGATACTATATATCAGCGCCGGCAACCAGGATAGTTGCAAACCCGGGCACGCTGACAGGATCTATAGGTGTGATAATGGAGCTGCCCAACTTAAAGGGCCTTATGGAGAAGATCGGGGTAAAGACCGAGGTGGTCAAAAGCGGCAGGCACAAGGACATTGCATCCGTATTCAGGGGCATAGGGCCTGAAGAGAGGCAGATACTACAGACTGTGATGGATGATGTGCATGAGCAGTTTATAACCGCTGTGGCAGAGAGCAGGAAAATACCTGTTGAGTATGCCCGTAGACTGGCTGACGGCAGGATATTCACAGGCAGGCAGGCAAAGAAGCTGAAGCTGGTGGATGAGCTTGGCGACCTTCAGGATGCGATCAAACTGGCCGGACAGCTTTCAGGCATAAAAGGTGAGCCTGAGGTGGTGATGAAAAAAGAACGCCATCCGATATATGATATCCTTGGCGGCAGGGTTCCAGAAGGGGTCAAGCGGTTGCTGCCCAAAATGGAGCTGAAGTATCTGCTTCCGTCTGCATAGAAGCGCAAAACAATAAATATCCACTATTAACAGGAGGAGTGCATGACAAAGTCGGTCATGATAGAGAAGATAACCGAGAAAGTTGAGGGCTTGACAAGAAAACAGGTAGAGACCATTGTCAACACGATATTCGACAGCATGAAGGATGCCCTTGCACGCGGCGAGAAGATCGAGATCAGGGGGTTCGGCAATTTCAGACTGAAGGATAGGGCAGCAAAGACAGCCCGCAATCCCAGGACCGGAGAAAAAGTGCAAGTTCCGAGCAAAAGAGTTCTTCACTTCAGAGTGGGCAAACCTTTTCATAACGCGTTGAACGGCATAGCTGAATAAAGCTCTCTGCTGCCGCGCGCCAGAGCGGCAGGGGCTTTAACCCCTCTTGATGGAAAGGCGTGACTTCTTAAAGAGAGCACTTAATTTTTTTATAGCCTCCGCAGCGCTGTTGTCATCAGCGCTGCTTCTGAGGTTTATATCTCCAAGACAGAAGACCGCAATTGAACAATACCACTATCTTATGCAGGAAGATGAGCTGCCAAGGCGCGGAGTCAAAAAGGTCGAATTCACAATAGAGCAGTACGGCAAAAAGCGGACTCAGCGCATATTCATATCAGCTGCCAAAGGCAGCGTAACAGCTTTGTCTCCGGTTTGCACACACCTGGGCTGCACCGTGGTGTGGGATCACAATTCATCAGAGTTTGTCTGCCCATGTCATGCAGGAAGATACAACATCTCCGGCGAGGTTATATCAGGCCCGCCTCCAAAACCGCTTGAACGTTTTACGCTCAGGGTCGAATCAGGCAGGGTTTTTATAGGATGGAAGGCATGATCAGCCGCGTGATCGAATGGATGGATGAACGCTTCGGCATCGTCTCAATACACAGACGTATCCTCAGGAGGCCAATGCCTGAGGACATCAGCTATGGCTACTGTCTCGGAGGCATGGCCTTCACTTTTTTTCTCATACTCGCTGTAACAGGCATGATGCTCTCGCTCTATTATGTGCCGTCAGAAACAGAGGCATACAGGAGCGTACAGAAGATAACTGAAGAGGTTCCGCTCGGCTGGCTCGTAAGGAGCATGCACAAGTGGTCAGCAAGCCTGTTTATCATTTTCATACTGCTGCACACCTTGCGGGTGTTTATCGCAAAGGCATACCGCAAGCCCAGAGAGCTGAACTGGATGGTCGGTGTATTTGTCCTTGTGCTTGCTATGGGCTCCGGCTTTACAGGGTATCTGCTGCCGTGGGATCAGAGGGCATACTGGGCCACAGAAGTTGGTACATCAATGGCAGGCACAGTGCCGTTTATCGGGGAGTATTTGCTGCATCTTGTAAGGGGAGGCCCTGAGGTCAATGGAAATACTCTCGTAAGATTCTACAGCCTGCATATGCTCTATATCCCTTTATCAATCTCAGCCGGGCTCTGGATGCATTTTCATATGGTGAGACGGCAGGGTGTGTCAAAGAGGCTGTGAGATGAGCGCGGAGCGTAAAAATGAACAGAAGACTTTTTATCCGCACTTTGTTGCAGAGATAGCCGCTGCCGCGCTGCTATGTTTGCAGCTGTTGCTGGTGCTTGCCCTGCTGTTTGCGCCTGACACCGGAAGGCAGATAGACCTCTCGAGGCAGTTTCAGCCGAGGCCTGAGTGGTATTTTTTGTGGCTGTTCGAGCTGGTCAAATACTTTCCAGGCAAAAGCATCTTTATCGGAACTCTTGTGGTGCCTGCATTGTCTGTTCTGCTTCTTGCATTAATGCCGTTTATCGACCAGGGCAGCAGCGGCAGGAAAAAGGCATCGGTTGTTTTCTATGTACTCGCGGTAATGCCGATATTGTTGACCGCAATGTATCTTCTCAGTAGATGATTGCCGCTGTTGTTGACATCCCAAACTGCAACCTCTTATTATCAACACAATGTCCGAAACACTCCTCGAAATAAAAGACCTTTCAGTGTATCTTGACGATGGAACCCATCGCGCAAAGAAAGAGGTCGCAGCCGTATCAGGACTGTCTTTTGATGTCAGAAGGTCAGAGGTCTTCGGACTGGTTGGCGAGAGCGGATGCGGCAAGAGCCTGACCGCGCTCTCGATACTACGAATATTGCCTTCGAACATATCAGCATCAGGCCGCGTTCTTTTCAATGACAAAGACCTGCTCTCGCTTGATGAAGATCGCATGCGCTCAATAAGAGGCAGGGACATATCCATGATCTTTCAGGAGCCGATGACATCTTTGAACCCAGTGCTCACAATCGGCAGGCAGATAGAAGAGGCGTTGATTGCACATACAGGCTCGTCAAAATCAGAGGCGCGTGAAAAAGCTGAATCACTGCTTGCATCCGTGCTCATGCCGCAGCCCGGCCAGCGGCTCCGAGAATATCCGCACCAGCTCTCAGGCGGCATGAGGCAGAGGGTGATGATAGCGATGGCTATTGCATGCAGCCCGTCTTTGCTGATAGCTGATGAGCCGACCACTGCGCTCGATGTGACAATACAGGCGCAGATACTGCGGCTGCTCCAGGATTTGAGAAAGCGCATGAATATGGCTGTGCTGCTCATCACTCATGACCTCGGCATTATAGCTGAAAATGCCGACAGGGTGGCTATAATGTATGCCGGCAGAATAATGGAGCTTGCTGACGCAAAAACAATCTTTGACAGGCCGCTTAATCCGTACACAATAGGCCTGCTTGAATCACTGCCGGCATCCAGGGGAAGCGAACTGAAGCCTATACCAGGATTTGTGCCTGCGCCTGACAGGCTTCCTTCAGGGTGCAAGTTCTCTGACAGGTGTTTTGCTGCAAAAGATGAGTGCAGGCTGCATGAGCCTCTGCTTGAAGAGGCTGAACAAAACCACATGGTGAGATGCATCAGATGGAAAGAGATAACAAGACCTGCCTGCTGAGGGCAGAAGGTCTGAGCAAGAGCTTTGTCAGGGGACCTTGTTTTTCTTCAGCCGGAACCACTGTAAAGGCTGTTGATGAAGTGAGCTTTTGCATAGAGGCAGGCTCTGTGTTTTCCCTGGTTGGCGAGAGCGGCTGCGGCAAATCAACTGTTGCGCGTATTGTGCTGAGGCTGCTTCAGCAGGACAGCGGCTCTGTATATTTCAAAGGTAGAGAGACTTCTTCCCATGTTCGTGATGATATGAAGCAGTTCAGGCGCTCTGTGCAGATGATATTTCAGGACCCTTTTGCATCCCTCAATCCGCGCATGACAATCGGCGCTGCACTTTCAGAGCCGTACAAAATACATAAAATAAAATCAGTATCAGACAGTAAAGATGCTGCCGCAGTGCTGCTCGAAAAGGTGGGTCTTGGCGCTGATGCAATGCACAGGTATCCGCACGAGTTTAGCGGGGGCCAGAGACAGCGCATATGCATAGCAAGGGCGCTCGCTGTCTCGCCTGAGCTGATAGTTGCTGATGAGCCGCTCTCAGCGCTTGATGTGTCTATACAGGCGCAGATAATAAATCTGCTCAAAGGACTGATGGCTGAGTCGGGATTTTCGCTCATGCTGATAAGCCATGATCTCAATGTTGTCAGATATCTGAGCGACCGTGTTGCTGTAATGTACCTGGGCAGGATAGTGGAGACAGCAGGCGCTGATGACCTCTTCAGTTCCCCGATGCATCCGTACACAAAACTGCTGCTCGCCTCTGCTCCAAAGATATCATCATGCGCAAAGCCCGGCTCTCCTGAGGCGATAAACATAAACGCGAATGAGCGGGAAGAAGCAGGCTGCGCCTTCTATGCGAGATGCAGCTGGAAGATGCCGCAGTGCAAGGATGTCCAGCCGACTCTTGCAGCGCATGGCAATGGTCATGTTGCCTGTCATCTTTATTCGAAATGAGTGAAGGTTGAGGGCTGGTTGCTATTTATCCGGAACTGCTAAAGCTGCTTTTATTTCCTGAACCTTTTTGCTGTCTGTCCAGTCCTGCTGGCCCCGGTATATCTTCATGATCTTTCCTGTTTTGTCTATCAGCAGTACAGTCGGCAGAGAAGTTATCCTGTAGCCGGACAGTGTAATCTTCAGGTCAGTATCATTCACAACAACCAGCCCTTCCTCTGTCTTTGCAGGCGCTCCTGCATGCACTGTGATTATCCTGAACAGCACGCTGTCAACAATGCTGCCGAGTTTTTTCAGGGAGCTGATATCCGCAAGGCATGAAGGGCATTTTGCTGACCAGAATGATAGCAGCACAACACTGCCTCTGCAGGATGAAAGAGTCATCTGTCTGCCTTCTGCTGTTTCAAAAGAAAAGTCAGGAGCGATAGTGTCGAGCAGTCTGTCAGTCTCAAATGGAGAGAGATTTTCGAATCCCGCTCCACTTATGCTGCAAGGCAGGATCATAAAGGCCAGAAACAAAAACGGGACAGTCTTTAAACTGCCCCGCAATCTGCATAGTGACATGATCATCTAGTTTATCAGGCCTGCTTCTTTGAGCGTGCTGCTCAGTTTTGCTTTGTTGGCAGCAGCCATTTCACAGAGCGGCAGCCTGAACTCTTCCTCTACTTTGCCCATTAGTGCAAGAGCTGTTTTCACAGGTATCGGGTTTGTCTCTATGAACATCGCTGCGTTGAGCGGTTCGAGCTTGAAGTGCATCGGCCTTGCAGCAGCCATGTCGCCCTTTGCGAGCGCATTGCACAGGTCAGCCATCTGCTTTGGCACAATATTGGCTGTGACCGATATGCTTCCGCAGCCGCCGAGCGCATAGAGCGGCAGGGTTGTGAAGTCATCGCCTGAGAGCACCAGGAAAGAGTCTCCGCAGAGCCTGATGATCTCGCTCGCCTGCTTCATGTCTCCGGTTGCCTCTTTTACACCCACAATATTTTTTATCTCAGCGAGCCTGGCTACTGTAGAAGGCAGCATGTTCAATGCTGTCCTGCCAGGCACATTGTAAAGAAGCATGGGCATATCAACTGCCTCTGCAATAGCCTTGTAGTGCCTGTACAGGCCTTCCTGCGTCGGCTTGTTGTAGTTCGGTGGTACGAGCAGCGCGCCGTCAGCGCCAAGCTCTTTTGCTTTTTTTGTGATTATTATCGCCTCGTCAGTGGAGTTGGCGCCTGTGCCTGCAACAACAGGTATGCGCTTGTTGGCTGTCTTTACAGCCACCTCTATTACCCTGTA
>JAJFVG010000108.1 GCA_021371915.1 Nitrospiraceae bacterium | reverse complement strand
TACCTGATGAAGACCTCAAAAAGCTGCGCGAGGCATCCAGATTTATTAATGAAATAGCGAACCTCAGCCACTTTAGAAGGCAGCCCTTTGTCGGAGACAGCGCGTTTGCTCACAAGGGAGGCATACATGTGAGCGCTGTGCAAAAGCGGCCCGAGACATATGAGCATATAAAGCCGGAGCTTGTCGGCAACTCTCAAAGGGTGCTTATATCTGATCTCGCGGGCAAAAGCAATGTGCTGAGAAAGGCGCAGGAGTTCAACATAAGGCTCGACACAAACTCGCCGGAGCTTCAGTCCATACTCGACAAACTCAAATCCCTTGAGCACCAGGGCTTTCAGTTCGAGGGCGCTGAGGCATCCTTTGAGCTGCTGCTCAAAAAGAGCCTCGGTCTGCACAGGAGGTTTTTTGATCTCATAGGCTTCAGGCTGATTACTGAAAAGACAAAAGGCAGAGAGGCATCTGTGAGCGAGGCTACCATAATGCTCAAGGTCGGCAAAAAGATCGAGCATACTGCTGCAATAGGCCACGGCCCTGTGAATGCGATGGACAACGCTCTCAGAAAGGCGCTCGAAAAGTTTTATCCTGAACTCAAGAATGTGTCACTTTACGATTATAAGGTGAGGGTGCTCACAACCGGAGGCGGCACGTCAGCAAAAGTGCGCGTGCTTGTTGAATCAGGAGACGGCATCTCCAAGTGGGAGACTGTGGGAGTTTCAGAGAACATAATCGAGGCGTCGTGGCAGGCGCTTGTTGACAGCATAGAGTACAAGCTTCTCAAGGAAGAGGAGTGATGGAAGATACAGGAGTTGTCAAAGACATCAAAGGCGGCATGGTCCTTGTTGTGGTTAAAAAACATATGGGCTGCGAAAGCTGCCCAAGCAGCGGGCTCTGCGGCAGCGGCGGCAATGACGCTGAGATAGAGGCTGTAAACCAGGCAGGCGCTGCTGTAGGCGACAGTGTGAGGATAACATTCGCTGCATCAATGTACCTCAAAGGCGCGCTCTTTGTTTACGGCATACCTGCTGTGATGCTTGCTGTAGGAGCTGTGCTTGGCAAGGAGCTTTTTGCACCGCTCTTTCCTTCTGCTGACCCTGAGTTGGTCTCTGCAGGAGCTGGATTTTTTCTTTTTGCCGCTGCATTTGCAGTGATGAAGTTTGTGCTTGGCCGGAGCGCTGCTGGGCAGAAGAGTGTGCCGGTCGTTTCCGAGATAATTACGCGGGCTGCTGATAAAGATTAAATTCTCAGATGTCAAGGATGCAACCAAAAGGGGGATTTTATGACTAGGTTGGATGTTGGCTCGATCAGGAATATCGCGGTAATTGCTCACAGCGGAGCAGGCAAGACCTCTCTTTCAGAGGCGATTCTCTTTAATGCAGGCGCTATCGACAGGATGGGCAGCATAGAGGCCGGCACTACGGTCACTGACTGGGAGCCTGAAGAGATCGCCAGAAAGATAAGCGTCAGCTCTGCGATAGCCTTCTGCGACTGGAACGACACCAGAATCAATCTTATAGACACCCCGGGATTCATAAATTTTATCGAGGACGCAAGAGGCTGCCTCAGGGTTTCTGACGGCGCTATAGTTATAGTCAGCGCAATATCAGGAGTCAAGGCTGAGACAGAAAAGATATGGAAGTATGCGTGCGAATTTGAAGTGCCGCGCATTGTTTTTGTGAACAAGATGGACAAGGAGTCCGCTGATTTTTATCAGGCATTAAGCGAACTCGAAAAATCATTCGACTCTGAGGCTGTGCCGCTTCAGCTGCCGATAGGCTCTGGTGAAGGGTTTAAGGGAGTGGTTGACCTTGTTAAGATGAAGGCCTTCATATACGCTGACGGCAAAGCGCAGGAGACTGAGATACCTGCTGACATGCAGCAGTCAGCATCCGAGTACAACAAGAAGCTCGTCGAGAAGATAGCAGAGGCTGAAGACGCGCTGCTGGAAAAGTATCTTGAGGGCGGAGAGCTGACCCCGGATGAGGTGATAAAAGGCATAAAAGAGGCCTCGCTCACCAGAAGGTTCATCCCTGTTGCGTGCGGGTCCGCGACAATGAACATCGGCATCCGCAATCTTATGGATGCTGCTGTAATGTGCCTTCCGTCTCCTGACGAGATGAGCCGCATAGCTCCTGTGCGCGGCACAAATCCGAAAGACGGCAAGGAGCATACCAGAAAACCTGATCAGGCTGAACCGCTGACAGCATATGTATTCAAAACAGTTGCTGATCCGTTTGCAGGCAAACTCTCCATATTCAGGGTCTACTCAGGCGTGTTCAAGGCAGATTCAAACGTGCTTAATGCTAACACCGGCACAAAAGAGCGCATAGGGCAGGTCTTTTATCTTGAGGGCAAAAAGCATGTGCCTGTGCAGTCCCTCGGCCCGGGTGAAATCGCTGCTATCGTTAAACTGAAAGACACCAATGTAGGAGATACGCTCTGCGAAGAGCACCATCCGCTCACCCTGCCGAAGGTGAAGTTTGCTGATCCGATCATATCCTACGCGATCGCTCCAAAGGGCAAAGGTGATGAGGAAAAGGTGAGCACAGGCCTTCACAGGATACTCGAAGAGGATCCGACACTTAAATTTTCAAGAGATGATGAATCCAGGGAGATGATACTCTCCGGCATGGGCCAGGTGCATCTTGAGATCGCGCTTGAAAAGCTGAAGAGAAAATTTGGAGTCGAGGTTGTGATGAAGACCCCAAAGATCGCATACAGGGAGACCATAAAGGCCCATGCAAAGGCGCAGGGCAGATACAAAAAGCAGTCAGGCGGCAAAGGCCAGTATGGAGACTGCTGGATAGAGATAGACCCGTTGCCAAGAGGCAAAGGTTACGAGTTTGCAGACAAAATTGTTGGCGGAGTGATCCCGCGGCAGTATATACCTGCTGTTGAAAAAGGCATAGTTGACACAATGCATGAGGGTGTTATCGCCGGCTATCCCATGGTGGATGTGAAGGTGTCTCTCTATGACGGTTCATACCACTCTGTCGATTCTTCGGAAATGGCCTTCAAGATCGCAGGTTCAATGGCGCTCAAGAAGGCTGTGCAGGATGCAAGGCCAGTGCTGCTTGAGCCTGTAATGAAGATAGAGGTGGTTACTCCTGATGAAGCGCTTGGCGCTGTGATAGGAGACCTCAACTCCAGAAGAGGTAAGGTGCAGGGTGTTGAGCCTCAGGCAGGCGGCAACCAGAAGATCATGGCGCTCGTTCCAATGTCAGAGATGCTCACATACGCCAACCAGCTGCACAGCATAACATCAGGAAGGGGCCTCTACTCGATGGAGTTTTCGCACTACGAAGAGGTGCCTGCACATATATCCCAGAAGATCATTGCTGAGAGACAAAAGCAGAAGGAAGAAGAGCATGAAAAATAATAAAAAGGCCGCAAAGAAACCCTGGGGCGGAAGGTTCAAGGAGAAGACCGCCGGCTCTGTTGAAAAGTACACTGAGTCAGTATCGTTCGACCAGAGGCTCTGGAAGCATGATATAGAAGGCAGCACAGCTCATGCAAAGATGCTTGCAAAGCAGGGCATCATATCAAAGGCTGATGCCGAGAAGATCGTAAACGGACTTCAGGAGATAGGCCGTGAAATTGATGAAGGCAGGTTCAGTTTTTCTGAAGAACTTGAAGATGTGCATATGAATATAGAGGCAGCGCTGATCAAAAGGATCGGCTCTGCCGGCGCAAGGCTGCATACAGCCAGGTCCAGAAATGACCAGGTTGCGCTCGATATGAGGCTTTATCTCAGGGCGGAAACAGAGAGGATAGGCGGCCTGATAAAAAGCCTCGAGCTTGTTTTGATGGACATAGCTGAGAAGAATATCAGCGTGGTGATGCCTGGCTACACGCATATGCAGCGTGCGCAGCCAGTGCTGCTTGCGCATCATCTTATGGCATACGCTCAGATGCTCGATCGGGACAGGCTGAGATTTGCTGATGCGCTTAAAAGAATAAATGTGCTGCCCCTGGGATCATGTGCGCTTGCAGGCACGAGCCTGCCGATAGACAGGGCGTATGTTGCTGAGTTGCTAGGGTTCGAAAACGTTTCTGAAAACAGCATTGATTCTGTCTCTGACCGCGATTTTGTGATCGAATTTCTTTCAGCAGCCGCAATACTGATGATGCATATATCCAGGCTTGCCGAAGAGCTTGTGCTCTGGTCGTCAGAAGAGTTTTCCTTTATAGCGCTCTCGGATGCCTTTACAACAGGATCGAGCATAATGCCTCAGAAGAAAAACCCTGATGTCTGCGAGCTGATGCGCGGCAAGACAGGCAGGGTTTACGGCAACCTCGTAAGCATGCTTACTGTTATGAAGGGACTGCCTCTTGCCTACAACAGGGATATGCAGGAGGACAAGGAGCCATTGTTTGATACTGTTGACACCCTTCGCGCTACACTGAAAATACTGCCTGAGATGCTCCAGAAAACAGAGTTCAATACTTTGGAAATGGCTGCTTCTGCTGATGCTGCCTTTTCCACTGCAACAGACATTGCTGAATATCTTGTGCAGAAGGGAGTTGCCTTCAGGAGCGCGCATGAGATCACCGGAAAGATAGTCAGGCACTGCATTGACAAAGGCAAAACGCTCCACTCTCTTGCGATTGCTGACTACGCGGCCTTTTCAAAACATATAGGCAAAGATATATATGACAGGATAAAGCCTGCTGCCTCTGTAGCAGCAAAGGCGTCTTACGGCGGCACATCTGCTGCGAGCGTCAAGGAGCAGATCAGCAGACTCAGGAAGAAGATAATCTGAAATGACAGCCAGATATTTTTTCAGTCTTGTTGTTTTTCTTTCTGCATTGCTTATTGTCTCATGCGGCAAAAAGGGCAATCTCACACTGCTCACATTCGAACCGCCCAAACAGATCTCAGAACTTAAGGCTGTTCACCGCGAAGATATTTTGACAATATCCTGGAGCATAAGCAGCAGCTTCAACCTCAAGGGTTTTTCTGTGGAGCGTTCTGAAGACGGCGTGAATTTCAGGCGCATTTCATTCAATAAACCTGAGCAGACATCCTATTCTGACAGCAGCTTCAAGCCGGGCTCTGACTATTACTACAGGGTTGGCGCAGTGAGCAAAAGGGATATCCCTGGAATATATTCTCCTGTTAAAAAGGTGTCTCCAGGTATATTGTTTCAGCCGCCAGCAGGACTGAGCTACAGGCAGGATAGGGATTATGTTGAGATAAGCTGGCAGCCTGTAAACGGTGCCCTATACAATATTTACAAAGGCAGCGACAAGGATAAAACACCGTCAGCGCTGCTTAATGCGCAGCCTCTGCAAAAACCGATGTTAAGGGAGAAAGCTGATTTTACGAAAGATGTCTATTATGCAGTCAGCTCGCTGAATGCAACAGAGTTGAAAGATGAGGGCTATCTTTCTGATTCACTGATGATCTCCCCGTCGTTCTTCAAGCCCGCAGCGCCTTCAGGCATAAGGTACGCGCAGTCAAAAGAGAACGTTACGCTCATCTGGAACGAAAACAATGAGCAGTGGCTCTCAGGATACAGGATATACAGAAAGAGAGCAGGCGAGAGCAGCTTTTCCGCAATAGGCGATTCAGTTGTGCCTGCATTTTCAGATGCTGAGGCTGCTTCAGTCAAAACCCTCTACTGCATTACTGCCCTTGGCAGGGGTAGCGAGAGCCCTGCATCTGAGCCGATCGAAATAAATCCTCTTGTTGAAAGGTGATAATGGAAAAGATACTTTTGGGGCACGGCAGCGGCGGCAGGATAATGCACACCCTTATAAGGGAGCGCCTCGCGCCTGTGTTTGGAATGGAAACACTAAATGATTCAGCTGTTCTGGATATCTGCTCAAAAGGCAGAATAGCTTTTACAACGGACTCATATGTTGTATCCCCGATATTTTTCCCTGGCGGTGATATAGGTGATCTTGCTGTATTCGGCACTGTCAACGATCTGGCTGTATCAGGCGCTGATCCGCTTTACATCTCTGTCGGCTTTATCATTGAAGAAGGCTTCAGCATGGACTCTTTTGAAAGGATACTCGCATCAATGGCTGCTGCTGCAAAAAGAGCAGGCGTGAAGATAGTGACAGGCGACACAAAAGTGGTGGATAAGGGCAAGGGAGACGGTATATTCATAAACACCAGCGGGATCGGCATAGTAAAGGACGGCATATCTCTCGGCCCGGATAAGATAAAGCCTGGCGACCAGGTAATTGTGAGCGGCGCAATAGGCAGGCACGGCATATCGGTTATGGCAGAGAGAAACGGGCTTTCATTCGATCCGCCTGTGCTGAGCGATACTGCGCCTCTTAACGGACTTGTCGATATAATGCTGAATGTCTGCAAAGACATAAAAATGATGAGAGACCCGACAAGGGGCGGGGTTGCAACTACGCTGAAGGAGATGGCATTCGAATCCGGCCTCTGCATACAGATAGAGGAGAACATGCTTCCTGTTACCGGCGGGGTTAGAGGAGCTTGCGAGCTTCTCGGTCTTGATCCCCTTTATGTTGCAAATGAGGGCATACTCCTGGCTATTGTGCCTGCTGAATCGGTTGAGTCGCTTCTTGCTGCAATGAGGGACAATGAAACAGGCAAAGGCGCTGTCAGAATAGGCGCTGTTGTTGACCCGGAATCGATAAACAAAACATCAGGCAGCAGCGCTGCAGGCACGGTACTTTTAAGGACAGCCATAGGCGGTTCAAGGGTGATTGATATGCTTGCAGGAGAGCAGCTGCCTAGGATATGTTAAAATAACTGCTGCTGCAAACCGCGGCAACGGAGGACAATATGTCAGTAAAAATACTTCTTTTGGCGCTCATTTCGGTTCTGCTTGTGCCCTTTTATTCAGAGGCAGGCATAATGCTCGACAAGATCATGGCCATTGTTAACAAGGAAGTGATCACATGGAGCGAGCTTTACAAGACCATGGAGTTCGAGGCCCCGGAAAATGTAAAGGCCATGAAGCCGGAAGATAAAAGGAAGTTCTTTAAAGAAAACGAGCATATGTTTCTTGAAAACCTGATAGACGCGAGACTGCAGCTGCAGGAAGCAGCCAGGTCCGGAATGGGAGTTTCAGAAGGGGATATAGACAAGGCTATTGCTGAAATAAAGTCCAAATACTCCCTGAGCGATGAGAAGTTCAGGGAAGCGATAGAAAAAGAGGGCATGCCTTTTAAAGAATACAGAAGGCGGCTTGGAGAACAGATTCTGCTAGGCCGCATTGTCGAGCAGGAGATCAGATCCAAGATCGTTGTTTCAGAAAAAGAGATTGATGATTACATTAAAAACAGCAAGGACCCACAGGGAGTAACCGAGGGGTATGATCTCAGCCATATATTTTTCGCAAGATCCAGCGGCGCAATGCAGAAGGCTGAATCAGTGTACAAGATGCTGAGTGAAGGCGCAAACTTCATAGAGATGGCTTTTAAACATTCTGAAGACTCTTCAGCAAAGACAGGCGGATACCTCGGTTTCATAAAAAAGAACGAGATCTCACCTGACTTTGCAAGTGTTGTTTCAGGAATGAAAAAGGGCGATTTCAGCCGTCCGTTTCAGTCTGGAAGCGGCGTGCACATACTCAGGCTGAACGACAAGGTTGAGGTGAAGTCGCAGCAGGATATGAGGGATGTTGTGAAGAAAAAACTTCTGGAGCAGAAGTCGATGAAGGATTACAAGGACTGGACAAGAAGCCTCAGGGAGCAGGCATACATAGAGGTAAAGGACTAACAGGTATATCATGCAGGAAAGAATACAAAAAATAATCGCCAACTTTGGCAAGGCATCAAGGAGAAAGGCTGAGGAGATGATCCTCGAAGGCCGGGTTACTGTTAACGGAGCAACAGCAGAACTCGGCATGAAGGCCGATATGTTCAAAGACCACATAAAACTGGATGGCAAGCTGCTTGTGCATGCTGAAGAAAAGATATATCTCGCCATGAACAAGCCAAAGGGAGTTGTCACAACCTTGAGCGATCCTGAGGGCAGGCCTACTGTAAAAGATTATCTTAAAGGAGTGAGGCAGCGAGTCTACCCTGTCGGTCGGCTGGATTATGATTCAGAGGGGTTGCTGATTCTGACCAATGACGGAGAGCTCGCAAACTCTGTTATGCACCCTTCAGGCGATATGCCAAAGACCTATTCCGTCAAGGTGAAGGGGATAATCGAAGATGCGTCGATAGCAAAGATCAGAAAGGGCATGACACTTGATGACGGCCCCACGCTTCCTGCCAAATGCAGGAGGATAAGCGACACAGGCAGCCATTCATGGATAGAGATAACGCTCTTTGAGGGCAGAAAAAGGCAGATAAGGAGGATGCTCGACAGGCTGGGACATCCTGTAATCAAACTTAAAAGAATAAGCATAGATGGAGTAAAACTCGGCAGCCTAAAGCCGGGCATGATCAGGGATCTGTCGCAGCAAGAGCTCGACAGCCTGATGAACACAGCCTGTGCAGTAGAAAATAATCTTCGGAGGAAAAATGTTTCGCGATAAGTATTGCGGTGAGATAAAAGAGTCGGATATCGGATCAGTGCTGAAGCTTTCGGGATGGGTGCTGAGGAGGCGCGATCACGGTGGCCTGATATTCGTGGACATGAGGGACAGAAGCGGTCTGGTGCAGGTGGTATTCAACCCTGATGTTTCCGCAGCAGCGCATGCAGCAGCCCATGAACTGAGATCAGAGTTTGTTATAACCGTGTCAGGAGAGGTAAGGAGACGGCCTGAAGGCACGGATAACCCCAATCTCTCAACCGGCTTGGTGGAAATATATGCGACGGAACTCACAATACTTAATGAATCCTCTGTGCTGCCGTTTCCAATGGAAGAGGCTGCTGATGCCTCTGAGCAGTTGAGACTCAAATACAGGTATCTTGATCTCAGAAGGCCTGAGCTTCAGAATAATCTGATTGTCAGGCACAAGACCACAAAGTCTGTGCGCGATTATCTTGATGCAAACGGATTCATTGATATAGAGACGCCCATGCTCACCAAGTCCACTCCTGAGGGCGCACGTGATTATCTTGTGCCGAGCCGTCTTAACCCCGGATATTTCTTTGCGCTGCCGCAGTCTCCGCAGCTCTTCAAGCAGATACTTATGGTTTCCGGACTGGAGAGATATTTCCAGATAGTCAAATGCTTCAGGGATGAAGACCTTAGGGCTGACAGACAGCCTGAGTTCACACAGGTGGACCTTGAGATGTCATTTGTGGACAGGGAAGACATACTCTCTCTGATAGAGGGTATGGTGGTTAAAATATTTGACGATGTGATGGGGATTAAGGTGCAGACCCCGTTTCAGAGGCTGTCGTATAAAGAGGCAATGGAGAGATACGGCAATGACAAACCTGATCTGAGGTTCGGACTTGAGCTTGTTGATGTTGCCGACATAGTGAAGGATTCATCATTCAAGGTATTTCTCGATGCTATCTCCTCCGGCGGCAGGGTCAAGGCGATAAACGCAAAAGGCATGGCCGGCATATCGCGCAAAGAGATAGACATGCTTACCGAAGATGCAAAGACATTCGGCGCCAAAGGACTGGCATGGATCAAGGTGAAGTCAGGCTTTGAGTCGCCTATAACAAAATTCTTTTCAGAAGATTGTCTTGCCCGGCTCGCGCAGAGGCTCGATGCTCAGGACGGAGACATGCTCCTGTTTGTTGCTGACTCTGGAAAGGTGGTTCACGATGTTCTGAGCAGGATGAGGCTTGATCTCGGCAAAAAGCTTAACCTTATACAATCGGGCTTCAGGTTTGCATGGGTGCTGGACTTTCCGCTTCTTCAGTGGGATGAAGAGGAGTCCAGATTTGCTGCAATGCACCATCCATTTACATCGCCAAAAGATGAAGATGCAGAAAAGATGATGCGTATATCATCTGAAGAGCTTGCCTCAGGCAGCATGTCTGCTGACCTCATAAAGATGCTCGAATCATTCGAGGCAAAGGCGTATGACCTTGTGCTAAACGGTTATGAAGTAGGCGGCGGCAGCATAAGGATATTCAGGAAAGACCTGCAGAAGAGGATGTTCGATCTGCTCGGCATATCCGAGGAGGAAGCAAAGTCGAAATTCGGATTTCTGCTTGAGGCATTTGAATATGGAGCGCCACCGCACGGCGGTATAGCGCTCGGCCTTGACAGGCTCGTGATGCTGATGGTGGGCTCTCAATCCATAAGGGATGTTATAGCATTTCCCAAGACGCAGAAGGCATTCTGTCCTCTGAGCGGAGCGCCCTCGGTTGTTGAGCCGAGGCAGCTGCGTGAGCTTCACATAAAGACGGATCAGCCGCTCTAAAAATCCGTATCTGTGTTTTGCTTGACGACCCATCTGTTTTATAGTATATTTTAACGTAGTTGAGAGTTACGACATTATTCTAAAGTTTTATCGACGGGATTCGATAAGGAATATGTCCTGACTTTCTTGATTATGGTGCTTGCTTGACTGGGAGGGAAACGAGGGACCTTGGATTATAAACTGTCTGGATGTGTTGCATGGGTTTCACTAAAAAATAGCGAAGGATAAAAATGATATTCGGAAAGAAAGAACCCATCGGCCTCGACATAGGGTCCAATTCATTAAAGGTTGCTCAGATATCCAGTACAAAGGCCGGCCACGAGCTGTCCTTGTTCAACATGCTCCCGCTATCGCAGGGAGTTATTGTTGACGGCCTCATATCAGACCCAAGTGCACTCGTATCGTCCATAAAAGAATTGATCAGGACAGCGGGTATAAAATCCAAAGATGTGAACATCGGCATATCAGGCCACTCATCTGTTATTGTCAAGAAGATTTCTCTGCCTCTGGCCACTTATGAGGAGCTTTCCGCAACCATCATGTCTGAAGCTGAACAGTATATCCCCTTTGACATCAGTGAAGTGAATCTGGACTTCGATATCCTCGGCTCCAAAAAGGATGAAGAGGACATGATGGATGTCCTGCTGGTGGCTGTGAAAAAGAATGTAATGGATGCGTACACAGCTGCTGTTATCGAGGCGGGTCTCAATCCTGTTGTTCTTGATATAGACTCTTTTGCGTTAAGCAATATTTTTGAACTCAACTATCCTGAAGAGATTCAGAAGAATGTTGCTCTGGTGAATGTTGGCGCCAGCAAGACCAACATAAATATACTTCAGGCAGGCCTCCCTGTTTTTACAAGAGACAGCGCAGTTGGCAGCAACTACCATACAGAGGAGCTGTGCAGGTCTTTCAACATTGATTGGGAAAATGCTGAAAGGCTCAAGAAGGGGCAGCCGATAGAGAAAGTCTCCCCTGAAGAGGCTGGCATGGTGCTCTCTGCGGCCTCGGATGAGATATTTGCAGAGATATACAGATCTTTTGAGTATTTCAGGAGCAGCATAAGCGAAGAAGAGATCAGCGAGGTCTTTCTGACAGGCGGCGCCGCTCTTATCAGGGGCTTTCAGGATGCCATGATTGAAAGACTCAGTGCAAAGGTGGTAATACCGGATCCTTTCAGGAATATTTACATATCTTCAAAGCTTGATGACGGTTATATACGGGACGCAGGGCCTGCGGCTGCTGTTGCGCTCGGACTCGCTATAAGAAGGGCAGGGGACTGATAAATGATAAAGATAAACCTGCTTAGAAAAGAAGAAAAGGCCCAGAAGGTAAAGAAGCCTGCCGGGTTTATGGTGCATGTGCTGCTTGCAGCATTGGCCGCGTTCATAGTGATGGGGCTTTTAACTTTTTATATGAACTCCAAAAAAGATTCCATGCAGTCTAAAATGGAGACCAGCAAGAAGCAGGTGGCAGAGCTCCAGAAAAAGATAAACGAAGCCAAAAAATTTGAGGGGCTTAATAAAGAGCTCGAAAAGAGAAAAAATCTTATAGAGACGCTCAGAAAGAACCAGTCAACACCTGTGATAATACTAGATGAGGTTAGCGGGCTGATACCAAACGGCATCTGGCTGACCAACCTCTCATATAACGGAAACCTGGTAGTCATAGAAGGCATAGGCTTTTCGAACAGCGATATAGTTACCTATGTCGACAGCCTTAAGCTATCGCCCAATTTTTCTGAGGTTTATCTTGAGGAAACAAAACAGACCCAGGTGGAAAAAGTGGATGCCTATAAATTCAAACTTAATTTCAGGGTAAAAGGATAACAAGAGGCGGATATGGATCTTACACTTGATACAGAAAACCTTACGCCAGGCAAAAAGAAGCTCCTACTGATCATGCCGCCGCTTGTAATCATAGTGGTTGCGTTGATGATGTTTGTCATGCCTGCCATGGAAGAGATCAACAAAATTGAGGCTGAACTCAAAAACCAGGAGCAGCAGCTTGCGATGGCAAAGCAAAAGGCAGGCAAGTTATCTGCGATTATGGCTGAAAATGTAAAACTCAAATCAACAATAAAAGAGCTGGAGCTCCAGCTGCCTGATGAAAAAGAGGTCTCCACGCTGCTTAGGCAGGTTTCCGACCTTGGCATAAGGTCAGGGCTCAACATAATATCATGGAAGCCTAAAGGCAAAAATGTACACTCAAGCAATGAAGTTTATGAGATACCCGTCGACGTTGAGATGAGGGGAACCTATCATATGTTCGGACAGTTCTTCAGCAACATCACTAAGTTGAGCAGGATAGTCAATCTCACAAACGCAAACATCAAGATACTGAGCCAGCAAAAGGGTTCTGCAACCCTAAGCGTTACTTTCGCAGCTGTTACCTACTCGCTGATACCTGAGAAGGAGAGGAAGGAACTGGCAGCCAAAGAAAAGGAAAAGGCCAAAAAGAAATGAAAAAGGACTCAGTCATATATTATGTTATAGGCGCAGTTGTTGCCGGACTTGCTGTTGCACTTGTTGCGATTATGTTCTTTAGCGATACCACAGAGAAATCAGCCCGGGTGTTTTTCGAAAAAGTACTTGTGCCCAATGCATACAGCAACTGGAATTTTGAGAAGTTCAAGGGATACCTCAGCCGCAAGGCTGCACCTGCCGGCTCTGCCACTTCTGACGAAGCCAAATACATGGAGCTTTTCAGCAATGCGTCAGAAAAACTCGGGAATCTTAAATCTCTTTCGACCATAACAGCAGAAAAAACGGAATATATTGATATAGACAGCGGCAAGACGGTATTTATTGATCTTAATGCTGATGCATCCTATGCAAAAGGCGCTGCCAGGATAAAAACGAGACTTGTGCAGAATGAAGACTCATGGAGAGTTGTTTCGCTGGATATCATATCTGCTGCTCTTATAGCAAAACCTGTTCAGGAGCAGAAAGAGAAAGCATCTGCGCCAGCGGCAGCAGCAAAACCTTCAGAACAGCTAAAGCCGGCGCAGAAGCCTGAGTCAAAAAAGGCAGAGGTTGCTCCAGCAGTGCCAGCTCCTGCTGCAAAACCAGTTGTTCAGCAGCCTGCTGTGCAGCCAAAGAAGCCTGAGATGACTCCTCAGCCGGCACCAACGAAACAGCCGGTTGTTCAGCCGAAGCCGGAACAAAAGCCTGCTGTAAAGCCTCCTGTAAAGCCTCCTGTTGCTGCTGTTCAACAGCCTCAGCCAGCAAAGCAGCAGCCAGTTGCACAGGCCAAGCCTCTGCCCAAGCCTGAGGAAAAGATTGAAAAAACGGCAGCTCCGGCAGTACAACCTGCAAAACCTGCTTCATACACTTATGATCCAAAAAACAGGAGAGATCCGTTTTATCCGCTTATTGTGAAGGCTGATACTGAAAAGAGGGCAGGTCTTACGCCTTTAGAAAATTATGAAATCTCCGACTTTAAACTGATAGCTATTTTAAAGGAGAAAGTCAAAGGTTATTATGCTGTGGTCACTCTTCCCAACAACAGGTCATACAATCTGAGAGAGGGGATAAAAATAGGAATGCACGATGGAAAGGTTATGAAAATAAATAGGGATTCAGTGGTCATACGGGAGTACCACAGGGATCTTAAGGGTGTTCTTAGTCCTAAGGACACAATCTTAAAGCTCCGCAGGGAGGAAGAAGGATGAAAAGGGTCAGGATGTTAATAAAGGGAATTGTACCAATTCTTGCCGCATTTATACTTGTCGGCATGCCAATTATATGTGCTGCTGAGGCGGATGCCCCGGCTGTTATAAAGAATATTGAAGTGACGGATGATTCAGTGGTTATCCGTTCCGATGCTCCATTGAAGTTTAAAATAAACTCCCTTGACCCTTTCAGAGCAGAAGTTGAACTTGACGCGGTAAGACTTGGAGACTTCAAGGACAGGCTGACTGTCCAGAAGGGCCTTGTTTCCGAGATCACTCCTGTGCAGGTTGAATCTCCTTCTTTGTCCTCCCGTTTAAGCATAGTCTTCAGTTCTCCTGTTCAGATAGTGCCTGTTGCGAGCGGTAATGATCTTGTGCTCAATATCTCTGGTGCTCCGGAAAAGCCTGCTGTAAAGGCGTCTAAGGCTGCTGTTCCGGCAGTGCAGGCAGATGGCGCGGCTAACCTTGTGACTAATATAAAAATATCCAGGACTGATGAAGGTGCTGAACTCATACTTAAAGGCAATGGATTAATGCCTGATCCTGCTGTGTTTGAGCTGGACGGCAAAATGATAATAGACATACCAGGGGTTGGTATTAATATACAGTCTCCTGCTGAATTGATTACTCCGGTAAAATCCATAAGGTATTCTACTGAGACTGACAAAGCAAGATTTACAGTTACGCTTGATCAAGTGCTTGACAAAGACATAATAGCGCTTGATGACGAGATAATTGTTGACCTTTATACATTGCCCAAAACAAAAAAGAGCGCAAGGCTTGAAGGCAAATTACCTGAGAAGGCTGAAGCATCGCAGGTCAAGCCAGGTGCTGTTGTCTCTTTGGATTTTCAGGATGCTGACATAGTGGCTGTGCTGAGGCTGCTTGGTGATGTGAGCGGCTACAATATAGTTGTGCATCCTGATGTAAAGGGTAAGATAACCATGAAGCTCATGAATGTGCCCTGGGAACAGGTGCTGGATATCCTTGTCAAGACATTCAATCTTGAAAAGGCAGTGGAAGGCAATATATTGAGGATTGCTACTGCAAAGGCATTCCAGGAGGAGAAAAAGAGCATAGCAGCAACAAGAGATGCGACTGCCGTTGCTGAAGATATAATCACAAAGATATTTATTGTAAATTTTGCGAATGTTGAAAAAACAAGAGATATAATTGAAAAAGGCAAGATATTGTCTCCAAGGGGCAATATAAGCATAGATACAAGAACGCGTTCGATAATAGTTAAGGATACGCCAACAAAACTTGCAGAGATAGACAGTCTTTTGAGGAGTCTTGATAAACCGACAACCCAGGTAATGATTGAGGCCAGACTTGTTGAGGTCAATACAAACATGGCAAAAGAGCTTGGTGTGCAGTGGGGCGGTTGGTTTGCACCTAACTGGGGAAGCAATTCTTACTCAGCATCCGGATCAGCAAGTACCACCATATCAGGCATGCAGCCAAAATCTACATTTCCTTCAACTGATGCACGCAGCGGACTGCCTGGTACTTTTCCTGCTGTAAGCACAGCGATTGCAAATGCCAGTCCGGCAGGAGCGATTACTCTTGGTTTTTTGAATGCTTCACAGACTGTAAATCTTGCATTAAGGATTTCTGCTATTGAATCAACTGGCAAGGCCAAGACACTCTCAAATCCAAGGGTTATGACGGTTGACAATGAACAGGCTGTTATCAAACATGGTGCCCAGATACCTGTAACAACAAGGAATGCTGATGGTACATATTCAACAACCTATAAGGATGCAAATATAAAGTTGACTGTAACGCCTCAGTCTGTTCCTGATGGGTCTGTATTTCTGAAGGTTGAGGTAACAAAGGATGAACCGGATTTTACCAGGACAGATGTGTTGGGCAATCCCACTATTAACTCCAGACAGGCATCAACGCAAGTGCTTGTGAAGAATGGAGAGACACTCGTTATCGGTGGCATAGTCAAATCAAAGGAGAGCGAAAACGAAACAGCTGTTCCGCTACTCTCAAAGATCCCGATACTTGGCGCTCTTTTCAAAAATGATGTAAAGAGCAAAGAAGCTGAAGAGCTTTTGATATTCATTACGCCAAGAATTCAGTAATAAGATAAAATATTGAGGCTGGGCTGTGAATCAATTCACAGCCCCGCCTCTTTTGTTTTTATGGTTTATTGTGAGTTTGATTAATCAAAAAAAGGGATCTTCAATACTGTATCTGATTTTTACCTGATGTAAGTCCCGTATAGAGAATATATAAAATGAGCTGTTATTGTCAGGCTCTCATCCGGCAGGTTTTCCAGTGCCCAGAAGTCAGCAGCATCCCGTATTGCTTTTATTGCAGCATCATCAAGAACCTTGTGCCCTGATGTCCTGACAAGCTCTACTGCGCCCAGTTTGCCGTCTTTTTTTATTGTGAATTTAATGTATAGGTCTCCATATATACCTCTTCTTACAGCTTCAACAGGATAATGCCACGCCTTCTCGATCTTTTCCTTGAGTCTCTGCATGTATCCGTAGTATTTGAACTCTTTTGTATCAAAGGTTATGCTGTTGTCATGTTTGGGTTGTTCCTGCTCTGGTTTTTTTGCGAGGCTGCTTATTATCTGTTTATCAAAAAGTTTTTCGCGTGTTGTGAGTTTTTTCTGTTCAACATCCTGCTGCAAGGATTTTTGCGGAATAATGTCTGATGAATCGGGGACTTTGGGG
>JAJFVG010000099.1 GCA_021371915.1 Nitrospiraceae bacterium | reverse complement strand
AACATTATTAGCAGCGCCGGCTGTAATTGATGTGGTGCCTGTAACAGCCAGAGCAGCGCTCTGTGTAATTGCGCCGTTGCCGGTTAATGTCAGATTTTCATTAGCGGTAATTGCGCCGTTGACAGCTATGGTTGAATTGTTCCGCAGAGTTGCGCTGTCATTAAATGTAGTTGCACCGCCAACAGTAATTGCTCCGGCAGTTGCATTGCCGATAGTGATGCCTGAAAATCCATTGGTGAAATTGGTGGAGAAATATGATGCCGGCAGACTCAGCGTTCCAGTTCCAGCTCCGCCTGCAATGCCGATGGTTGTGCCGGCTGTTTTAGGCTGAACTGTGAGAGTGCCGGCTCCTGAGAGTGTGCCGCCCACATATAATGTGTCTCCTGTTATAGTCAGGTTTCCATTATTCGAGTTGGCAGTTGCTGACGTATTTATGTAAGTAGCTACTTGTGAGCCTCCTGATGTACCCTCAAAAACAATGTTGCCGCCGCCTGTAGCTGTAATCGATGTGCCGGTATGCAAATATATTCCCCAGTCCTGAGTGCTGGCCCCCAAGCTTCCTGCTCCCTTTATTGTGATCGCATCACCAGATAGTGCTGCTGAGGTGATTGTATGATTATTTGCAGACCCTACGCTGCACGATTCAAAGCCTATTGAATTCTGGTCAGTGCCCTGTGCCACACCATCAAATAGTATTGTTCCGGTCCCGGAATTTATTGAGCTGTTCCCTGAATATCCCAGACGAATACCGTCAGAATTGAGTCCGCCTGATTCTCCGCCGGCTGCTGCTCCTGCACGGCTTTTTCCGTAGTAAGCCATGTTTCCGCCTGAGGTTGATATGTTGACTGCATCCAGCAGAATGCCGTTTGACATGCTGCTATCGCCAAGTGCATAACCATTGCCAACAGTAAGACCGTTCCATGTTGCAGAACCGCTGCCGCCGCCCATCCATAAATGACCGCCGTTGGTATTAATCGTTGTGTTGTTTTTGAGATACACCCCCCCACCGTTGGCATCACTGTCGGACCAGAGTACGGTGCTGAGCTTGCTGGTAGACGAACTGATTGTGATTGAACTGCCGGTGTCCATAATGATGCTGCCGGTCGTCTTGATGGTCAGCGAGGCATCAGCGCCATAGGCGTTGGTGATCGACTTTGCCGCCTGAAGTGTGAAGTCAGTATTGGCATTAGTCTGTGTCAATGTAGTTGCAGCAGAGTTGAGCGTAACATTGCCTGCGTAGGTCTGCAACCCTTCTGTGGTTACAGCTCCGCCGTTTATGGCAATACTGTTTGTAGAGGTAACATTAAGTGAAGCCAGAGCCTTGCTGCTGCCGACCGCTCCTGAGAAGGTTACTGTGCCGGAGCCAGCATTGATTGTTAGAGGGGAAGCTGCAATGTTGGTTTCCCTAACATACCCCAGAACAGCGTATTGGCTGGTTTGTGTTGCACTGAATGCCGTGGTGTCAATCAAATCGTTCCACTGGCCTCCGGTTCCAAAAAACTGTCCTCTGCTCTCACAGGCGCCTGAAGTGAAGCACCCGTTCGGCTCGCCGCTGCCAAAGTTGGAATAGTAGCCGCTAGTTGTGGTTCCACCCGAGCCATTGGTAGTCTGCGTAAAGAATTGCTGTCCGCTCTCAGGACCATCTGCCCAAACCCAGGCGCCGGAACTGTAAGTCGGTCTATATGCACCGATCCATGCGCCGCGATACCCTGCTGTAGCTACTGCTACCGAATTTTCGAGACGGGATAATATGGTAACCATGTAGCTGTCATTGACAGCTGACCCCCCGCCTGTGCCATTCTTTGCGTCAGTTCTGGCCCAGTCCCATGAATTGGCTTGGCCATCCGGCCCATCCACATATGTATAGCCGTTGCCTGAATTCAGCAAACCATAGAAGCGAACATTGCCGTTGTTGGAGTTGATTGTAAGGCCGCTTGTGTTGGCTATTATCATCTCTCCTTTGACATCAACATTGCCTCCATTGGTCGAGAGAGTGCGCGCACCGGCGCCTGCAACATACACATCGCCGCCAACCAGTGTTGATACGCCGCTGATGGTTGCCGTCCTGCCTGTGCCAAAGCTGAGATTGCCGCCGTTTGTAGTAATATCTGCGTTCAGCATAACAATGCCTGCGCCGTCACCAATACCATTATTGTTATCCGCATCCAGCACAATATGCAGCTTGCCAGTGCCGCCGGTGTTGCTTATAGCCTGGTTAACCAGGATCGAGTTTGCTGCCTGAAGCGTGAGAGTGACATCCGCATTGCCTGTGGTTTTTGTAATTGCGCTGCTGACTGTGATGTCTCCAAGGCCGGAGCTTGCTGGTGAGCCGGTGGTAATAGTTACATTTGTGCCGTTTTCGAGTTTTGAATTGATGTCCGTGTTAAGAATGGTTGAGGTGCCACTTGGAGTCCAGGTGTCTGTTCCGCCAGCTGATCCCCAACTGCCGTTCGCATTGGCAGTAGTGATGGTCACATCATAGGGATCAAAAAGCCATACGCCGGGTCTGCCTGAATAAGCTGCTGCTGAACCGGTTGAGCCAGTTGTATCCAGCCAGTGGCCGGAGGTTTCAATCCTTCCGCCGTTTCCGCCATTTGGTCCGCCCTTGGCTTCAAATGTGCCGTAAGCCCTTGTAACTGAGTTTGGATTTGTTATATCAGACCATGCCACTACAGTGCCGCCATTGCCGGTATCTGTAGCATTAGCCTCAAGCAATGCTCCATGCTCTATCACTGTGCCTGTTGCCTGTCTTACTGTTGTGTCGCTGTTTTGCCAGCTGCCGCCAACCAATACCTCTCCGCCGCCCAATGCTCCAGATGCTGTAAGGTGTGCTCCTGATTTAACAAGCACGCGTTCGCCGGTTGCTACAATCCGGCCGCCTTTGCTGTCTGTTGATGATGCATCCAGTGTGCCGGTAATCGTGGTCATTCCCGACTGACCGCTGTCAAGAACAATGACGCCGTTCTTTTCCTGAATACTGCGCGCCCTTACTATGCCTTCATTGTTGACTGCTGAGAGCGCAAGTTCATTAGCTGCCCTCGCTGTCATAATCACCCTGCCTGCATCTGACTGAATAAGATTTTTGTTCTCAATGAGTGCGTTCAGAGAGCCTTCTTCCACTGTTATGCCGAGCAGATTGTTGCCGCTGAAGTTGAGCGTCATCTTTTCTCCGGCTCCAAATGCGACTGTGCCGAAGTCTGCTGTAACTATGCCCTCGTTTCTTATCTCAGGAGCAAGCATTGCTATGAATCCGGCTTCTTTTGCCGAGATGATACCTTGGTTGAGTATGCTTCCTGCTGTGCCGTCTTTGTAAAAGTTGTAGCTGCCGGCCAGAAAGTCGTTGTCCTTCATATTGAGTGTTGATGCCACCATGCCGCCGACATCTATCCTTGCTGTTGAGCCGAAGATTATTCCAGATGGATTTATCAGAAATACTCTTCCGTTTGCTGTGAGAGAGCCGAATATTGCCGAAGGATCCGATCCGACCACACGGTTGAGCGCTGTTGATGTGCTGCCGGGCTGTACAAAGTTGACTGATGCGTCCCGGCCTATGTTGAAGCTCTGCCAGTTTATTATCATCTTGTCGCTCTGCTGCGTTATCCGCATATTGCTGCCGCTGGCGCTTACGCTGCCCTGGCCTGCTGTGATATGGCCTCCGGAAGGAAGTGCGCTGGGTGCGGGTATATCTGCTGCATCAAGCAGTCCTGCAAAGTGCACACAGAATGATATTGCAAGAGCTGTTGCTGCTGTTTGGAACAACTTGCTCTTGCTTTTGCTTATAACACCATGTACCCTACAGGGTCTCTTCATTGCATGCTCCTTGTCCAGGTTCGGCATCTTTATTTATAAAAATGAAAAGTATTTGGTCAGCTGAAACCAGAATCTGCCTGATAAGCTCCGGCCCTCAACATCATTGCCGTTTGTGTCTGTCCCATTATTGTGTCCGACTTTCCATGCTGCAACAGCTCTGCCCACAAAGTCATTGGCTTTCAGAATGGTGAAGCTCAAGCCTGCTCCCTGCAGGTCATAGGAATTTTTGAGAGATGCGTTTGAACCCTGCCATCCGTTCCATGTCTTATGATGAAGTGTCGTGCGGGCATAGTCATAAAATGCAGAGACCACTGTTGTGCTGCCCCACGGCTTAAACGGAGTAAACCAGCGAAGCTCTGCTGTAAGCATATGCCCTGAATCTCCATCACCCTCTGTGCTGGAATAAGCCCTTACGCCGAATGGGCCGCCTACGGAAAACTTTTCTGAAGAGTCGAGGTTGTTGAATGATATCTGCGCTGAGTAGGCTACAAATAGTGTAAGGTTGTCCACGATCTGCTGGTTGCGCGAAATGCTGTATGTGATCTTGTGGTAAAAACCGGCTGTTCCTGCTGCTGATGCGTCTGCATCAGCATCCGATGGTACGCGCGACAGCCTGAGGTCTCCTGCTGAATAGTTGAACGAAAGGTTGTTTGACCCACCGCCCATAAATCTGTCGGCAGTATCAACAGAACCGCCTGCTGTAACAACATTAACATCCTTGTCGCTTGTCTTGCTGTCAAGCGCTTTATTGGTAAGCCTCTTATAGTCATAGTTGATGGTGAGCCATGTGTTAAGCGCCTGACTCCTGACAACAGGGTAAGCAGCATTCACGCTAAACGTGTGCGCATTGCCCTTGCCATTGAGAGTGTCAAACGGTTTGAGCAGTTCATAATCCATATATGAATATGCAGCACCTATCTTTAATCCCTGATGTCCGACCGGCATAGAATAATTCAGGCGCAGATAGTTGAGTCCTTCTGCTGCTGTGTATCTTATACCAGCCTGGTCTCCACGGCCTGATGGATTGTTTATTTCCATGCGGGCTGTGCCCCGTTCACGACCTGTAAAACGGTTGCCATACGTATCAAAATCAACAGCTGCCCTTACCAGAGAGCCGTCAGAAACCTTTACCAGCAGGTCTGATGCGCCTGGAGTTGCCCCTGGAGTCAGAGTTGATTTTATCTGCACCTCAGGCTGATCACCAAGAAGAAGAAGTCCCCGCTCAAGCCCTGTGGTTACAATTGCTCCTGTTGACGAAGACGCGGATATCCACGCCTTTGCTGTATCAGCAGAGGTTCTTTTGCCCGGCTCAATTTTTATCTCGCCAAGCCTGCCTTCTATAACCTGAAGCGTTACAATGCCATCTTTTACTTCCTGCTGAGGGACTATGGCTGAAGCTAGCAGATAACCTTTTGAGTGGTAATATCTCGCCAGTCGCAGCGCTGCGCCCTCAAGATCGGACATTGTCAGGTCCTGGCCAACAAGGTCTATAAGTATTTGGGTCAGTTCCAACTCACTAAGGACAGTAGCGCCGGTTATCCTGAATTTTTTCACATAAACCGTGCTGCCTGCTTTTTTGGCCGGCTCGCTCTTCTGTATTTGAGGCAGACCTTCTTTTGTCGGAGGCGTCGGCTGCTGCTGGGGGGTCTGTTCTCTTAAAATTGTGCCTGCATCAGGTGAGGCTGCAAATGCTGTTGGCACTAAAAAAAAACTGAGGAAAAATATTGAAATCAGAATTCCTGATCTAACCAAAAAACAAATCATACCATCTGCCTCCGTACAGAACTGTTGAAATATAAATATCGCCTCATCCCGTACTGCAAGCCTGGTTACCTGTTTTCCAGTTATTTTTTATATTTAATAGGTTGTATGACTATTAAATAATATCATATGAAAATTTGGCTTGCACTAAAAATATGGGGGGGCAGAAAATTGAATCCAGCAGATCATAATAAGACTACACCCTGTACTTTTCGATAAGCGACTTGTCTGCGGGCGGCGTGGTGATTACGCGCTTGCCTTCTCTGGACTGGATAGTCACTTCAACGGATGGGAGCTTCTTTGCGCCTGAGTATGCAGCGCATATTGATGCAGCCAGCTTTATGATCTCTTCGTCAATATGGCCGCGCATAACAACAAGCGGACTGCCGTGCGTATCTACCCATATGCGGATGTCATCATCAGAAAGGAATGATTCGATCAGGTCATTATCCTTTTCATCCCTGCCGACTATGATTTTGGTCTTCTCTGATATCCTGAAGTGCCTGCCTGTTTTTAGCAGATTAATATCTTTGATCTCAGGATCAGGATTGTATTTGAGCAGGTCTTCGAGTCTTTGCGAATAGACCGGGTCTGTGAGCAGGCAGCCGCCTGCCGGTGCAGGATACTCTGTAAGCCCGAGCTCTTTTGCGAGAGCCATCTGCGGCTTTCTCGATCTGCCGTTGAATCCATAGAGCATGTCCCTGTTAACCAGTCCTGATTCTTCTGCAATTGTGGGTTTAAGAAGCTTGGCTGACAGTGGTCTAAGCAAATATCCTCGCACTCCAGCCTCCTTCTCTATTACATCAAGCGTGTCTCTTCTTTGGCTCATCGGCCGCTGCCAGAGCACTTCGCCTGTGATGATAAAATCCGCGCCGAGCTTCAGCATCATCTCCTTTGCTTCTTTGATCATCAGTATCTTGCAGTCAATGCATGGGTTCATGTTTTTGCCATGCCCGAATTTGGGATTTTTCACGATGTCTATAAACTTATCGCCAAGATGGATGAGTTGCACTTTGAATCCGAACTTCTCAGCAGCAGGAAAGCTTTTTGAAGGCAGGCCGGACTTGTCTGTTATAGCACAGCCGAAATTATTGATAAAGTGCAGCGCTGTAACTTCAACGCCCTGTTTGAGCATAACCAATATGGCAAGTATGCTGTCGAGTCCTCCTGAATATAATGCAATCGCTTTTGACATGGAAAATTGCTATGACTTGAGCGACTTGATCAGCTCTTCAGGAGTTGCAGCTGCTGTGCCAACCTCTCCTACAACTATGCCTGCTGCATGGTTGGCTATAACAGCCGATGTCTTGAGGGATGCGCCGCCGGCATGCGCGAGTGTAAATGCTGCGATAACTGTGTCGCCTGCGCCTGTTACATCAAAAACCTTTTTGGCAACTGTCGGGATGTGCACAACATCAAGGTCTTTTCCTGATGCATTTTTCTGGAAGAGGCTCATGCCATCCTCACCCCTTGTTATGAGCACTGCTCCACACTTGAGCCTGTTAAGCAGCGCCCTGCCGGCGGTCATCAGGCTCTTTTCATCCTTTATCTCTATGCCTGAGCCCTGGGCTGCTTCCATAAGGTTTGGGGTGATTAGCGAAACGTTTTTGTAAAAGTGGAAGTGTCCGACTTTTGGATCTACTGCAACAAAAGTTCCATTCTGTTTTGCGTATTTCACAATCGACTTCATCAGCTGGCCAGAGATTACGCCCTTTGCATAGTCAGAGATTATTACAGCATCATGCTGAGGCAGGGCAAACTTTAGGTAATCGAGCATTGCATCGTAATTTTTGCCCTCGAGCTTTCTGCGCTCTTCTTTGTCGAATCTTACAACCTGCTGGTTATGCGCTATGACCCTGCTCTTTATGCTTGTGGGCCTCTTGTCTGTTATTATGCCTTCGCAATTGATGCCGCGCTGCGTAAAAAGATTGTGCATGATGCCACCTGCCGGATCATTGCCGGCAATGCCTGTAATAGACACTTTCCCGCCGAGAGATATTATGTTGTTCGCCACATTGGCTGCGCCGCCAAGCAGATATGTCTCTTTAACCACCTCAACAACAGGCACAGGAGCTTCTGGAGATATGCGCTGCACTTTGCCAAAGAGATAGTGGTCAAGGATAAGGTCGCCTACTATCAGCACCTTTTTCCTGGAAAAGTTTTTTACAATTTTTTCAGATTGCATACCATTGAAAATACCTTATGCTGCTTCTGCAAATCAAGAGAAAACAGGACTATGAAGGCAGCTGGCCCGATTTCCTAGGCAAGTTATTAAGAAGGGATGGACTGCTCTCGTTCATAAGCCTGGTTTTGACACTACTAAATGCTCGATGCGCTCCAGCCGCAAAACTCACTGCGTCCAGCAGCTCAGACAGTTGCGGCTGTGTTTCGCTTCTCTTCGCATAGTAGTGTTACCAAAACACAGCCTAAATCTCTCAAGTCAGTCCATCCCTTCTTTGTTTGTTAATTCTTATTACATTTTCTTTTCTATTTCTATTCTTTGTTTTAAATAAAGGCAGGTGGTTTGATTTCCGTAGCTTGTACGGGTAACTGTTACTCAGTCGGAAGTCGAAGCGGGAGACTGAGGCTCTATATCTGGATATTGCTTTAATGTCTATCAAACATCAACCCAAGTACAAAGGTAGTTTCAAGCCTAGGAAATTGAACCACCTGACTTTAAGTTATGGAGTGATAGAGTTTTGGAGTTTGGGAGTTCTAATGCTCTGCTGTCTTTGCTCTGACTCCTGTCTTCTGTTGTCTGTACTCTGTCTTCAGGCTTCTGTGCTCTGGTTATGCTGCTGTTTGACTTTTCGCTGGGTGATTGGATAAAGTTTTTTATTCTTATATGTAAAAAGGAGATGCAATGGAGCACTCAGCTATACAGCTAATCTTGCAGGCAGGCCCCATGGTAAAAGCAGTGCTTTTGATACTCCTGCTCTTTTCGCTTGTATCATGGACCATCATCTTTTACAAATGGAGATACTTCTCAAAAGCAGACACTGAATCATACTCCTTTATGCGCACCTTTGATTCCACAAAAGATCCCAGGGATCTTTTCACTGTATCAAAAAAATATGCAGTGACTCCTCTTGCCTCGCTCTTCAGATCTGTTTACTCGGAAAAGACCTACTCTGACCGTGATGAATTGAAGCGCATGCTCAAGCGTTATGCAACGCTTGAAGCAGCAAAACTTGAGCGCTATCTGAACTTTCTGGCAACAACCGGCTCCACTACTCCGTTCATCGGCCTGTTCGGCACTGTATGGGGAATAATGAACTCATTCAGGGGAATTGGCGCTGCCGGTTCTGCATCACTCGCTATTGTTGCACCCGGCATTGCAGAGGCGCTTATTGCAACAGCAGTAGGTCTTGCAGCAGCGATACCTGCTGTTATCGCCTATAACTACTACCTCAGCCGCTCAAATCGTATGATCATTGAGCTGGAAGACTTCTCTGAAGAACTTGTTGATTACATAATGAGGTGATTTTTGAAAGCGCACAGGGACAGACGAGCAATGTCAGAGATAAACGTCACACCTCTGGTAGACGTTATGCTCGTTCTGCTTATCATATTCATGGTTACAGCGCCGCTGCTTCAGCAGGGCATTGATGTTAACCTGCCCAAAGCAAAGGGCAAGGACCTGCCTACTGAAGAGCGATTGACTATTTCGATCAGAAAAGGCGGGGCTATTTTTCTGAATGAAACCCCTATGCAGCTTAAAGAACTGTCTCAAAAACTCGCTGCAATAAGCAGCAGAAATCCCAATGTCTTTCTCAAATCAGACAAGGATGTGCCTTATGGACTTGTTGTGGAGGTGATGGCAGAGGTTAAGGAGGCTGGAATAGAAAAACTCGGCATGATAACCGAGCCAAAGATTCTGATGCCATGAACAAGCCGCGAGTTTTTAATGCCTTTGCCTTCTCGTTTCTAGTCCATATTGTCCTAATAATTGCCAGTCTGCTGATAATAAGCTCGCACAAATATCGCCAGACAACTCCTTATGTTGTCTCTATTGTTGACGACATATCCTCGCAACCCTCAGCGCCAGAGCCTGCTCCTGCTGCTGAACCCAAAACTGAGAAGCCAAAGGTTCAGCCCCAAAAGAAGGAGCCTATGAAACTGCCTGCAAAAGATTCCAAAGCCACCAAGGCAGAGCAGGACAGGGCCAAAGAACAGATAGAGGCTCTTGCCGCAAAAAAAAGACTCGAAAAACTCGCGCGCCTCAGAAAAATTGTTGATGTCTCTGGTTCAAAACCAGCTGTTCAAAAATCCGGCGGCACGCCTGCATCAAAACAAGGCATGCTTGCAACTGACTATGAATCGGCAGTTGTTTCATTGATCAGGCAGCAGTGGAACTATCCTGAGGCTCTGGATAAAGACCTGGAAGCAGTTGTCCTGATAACAATTGCGCTTGACGGCAAAATTACCATTCACGGATTCGAGAAAAAATCAGGTAACGCACTCTTTGACCGCTCCGTGCTCAGGGCTGTAAATCTTGCCAGTCCGCTGCCGAAACCGCAAAAAGAGATGGATATGGGAGTTAAATTCAGACCATGAGGTATATATAAATGAAAACAGGCAGCAGAACTTATTTTTCAATCAGCCATCTTTTTTCTTTTTTTGCAGCACTGATTTTTTTTACCTCTTCTTCAGCTGAGGCCAGAATTTATATTGATATCAATTCGCCTGGCGACAAAAAACTTCCTGTCGCTGTACAGCCATTTTCCGGCAACTCGGAGATATCGAACATTATTAAGGATGATCTCACTTTTACAGGCATGTTCGAGTGCATAAGCGATGCAGCGCAGATCGAAAAACCTGACCAGCCTTTTAATCGCGCAAACTGGCAGGGTCTTGGAGTAGAGCTTGTTATCAAGGGCAGAATATCCGGTGGCAGAGAGTTAAATGCTGTAATCTCTGTATATGATATGACAACCGGCAAAGAGGTTCTTAGAAAAGAGTATGCTGCTGCTTCAACGTTGACAAGACCGATAGCGCATACAATTGCGAATGACATTTACAAACTGCTCACTGGTCAGGATAGTATGTTCAGAAGCAGGATCGCTTATGTATGCGACAAAGGTTCAAAAAAAGAACTCTGCATTATGGACTGGGATGGTCACAGGAATCAGTCTGTTGGTCTCTCTTCTGACATCATGCTTACACCGCGCTGGTCGCCTGACGGCAGCAGGCTTATATACTCTGCACAAAGAAATCATCAGTGGTCAGTATACTCCCTGTCCACAGGCACAATGCGTGAGCAGTCTGTTATAAGACTGTCAGGACTCAGCATGGCCGGCAACTTTTTTCCGGACAACAAACAGTTTGTATTTACCTACACAAAAGACGGCAAATCCGATATCTACATCTCAGAGCTAAATGCATCATCAGCAACCAAGCTTGTGACATCTTCCTGGATTGAGGTTTCACCAACAGTATCTCCCGACGGCAAGAGCATCCTCTTTGTGTCCAACAGATCCGGCGGGCCTCAGATATTTATCTCTGATCAAAGAGGTGACAATGTAAGAAGAGTAACTTTTCAGGGCAGCTACAATACCTCACCAGCATGGTCTCCAAAAGGCGACCGCATTGCATATGTGAGCATGATGTCAGGCAGAAATCAGATTTTTACTGTAAAGCCGGATGGCTCCAGCGTTACTCAGCTTACGGACAAGGGCAGCAATGAAGATCCTTCATTTTCACCGGACGGCATGTTTATCACTTTTACATCCAACAAGGATGGAGCAAAAGGCATTTACATAATGAGCATAAACGGCAGCAATCAAGTTCGCATCACACCAAAATCCACAAGATCAACAAACAGCAACTGGTCGCCAATGGAGAGATAAAACAAGAAAGAGGGGGGATGCGCAATGCGCATCCCCCCTCTTTTAGCATATTTTTATTTCAAGTTATTTCTTGATTCTTCTTCTGATCAGCGCTGCTCCAACAAGACCCGCACCAAGCAGTACAAATGTTGAAGGCTCTGGCACAGCAGGATTATTCACAGGTGGATTCATAAGCTCACCGCGTTCCCATGCTATTAATATGTCAGTGCCGTTATCATCGACTATTGCAGGACCAAAAGTGGATGCAAAATCCGATGATGAAGCTGAGATGCCGTCTGCACGGCTAAAGATGCTCAGATATTCATAAAGGCTGTAAGTGTTTCCTACAATTACATCAAATGCGAGACTGAGCATTCCAGTGTCGAATCCAAAATTATGAGTTACATCTGAATTTACGAAAGTGCTCGTAATGGTGTCTGAATCTCTTTGCACCATGCTAACACCAGCGTTTGTGCTCGCACCCCATGCCCATGTGAGATCGCTTTGATATGAAATAGGCCAGTAATTCATATTTACCGGGCCTGCATCTATCTTGGCATTGGCATCAAAACTGACAACTCTGGTACGGGTTGCAGTATCCCTGATCGTTAATCCAGCCATCATCTCCGGATAAGCATGGCCACTTCCTGTCCAGCTTCTGCCGGTTGCTGACAAAAAGCCATCAAGACGAACACTCAGCCTTATCCTTGCGGTATCTCCATTTGCCAGACCTGAAGTGCCTGAGCTGATTGTAAATGTATTGCTTAAGTCGCTCTTTGATATAGCCTCTGAAGTATATGGAGTGTATCTCGCGCCATTTGATATGACCGTTGCACTGCCACGGAGTGTGCGGGTAGCAGCGTCAGAATACCCGCTCGCAAAGGTGGCTGAATGACCTGGTGTAACAACAATTGCGCTCGGAACAGTTCCGCTCGGGTAGTTGCTGTAACTAACACTGCCTGTTGCAGATTCGTATGTTCGTTCCATCCAATAATAGGCATCCGTACCCATCACAATCTTGCCGCTATCCGAAGCCTTAAGTGTAGGATCACTGCCAGCAGGCGGGAAAGGCATCGTACCTGCTAATACATCGAGGTCATACCTGCCCTGGGATATTTCAACATACGAAACAGCAGCAGCAAAAGAGGTGCTTACAGATAAAAGCAGGAGCAAGACAACAAATAAACTGAGTTTCAACTTGTGCATTATGTTCACCCCGAAAATTTTTGTGGCTCTAAATCTGCAATATTTATTCCATCTTATTCGCAACTGTTTTTTAAGCATAAAATTGAAAAAGGTATGGTATACTTTGTTCAATAATCCGACAAAATGTCGAAAAGACTTACAATTTGTAATCCTAAAGTCGAATAACCCCAATTCTCGTAAGACCATCCGCGCAACAGCAACAGGACTATAAAGGCAGGTGGCCCGATTTCCTAGGCTTGAAACTACCTTAGTATATGGGTTGATGTTTGATAGACATTAAAGCAGCATCCAGCTAGAAAGCCTCCGTCTCCCGCTTCGACTCCCGACTGAGTAGCAGTTACCCGTGACAAGCTACGGAAATCAAACCATCCAACTTTTTATCCTGCTGCATTATCTTATTGTCAATTTTGAATATTCCTATTTTTTGTGCACTCTGTTATACTGCTATGTCTTAATAAGGCTAAATTTCATATGAAAAAAGAGAGCACATCATTCAGCGACATAGTAAAATCATTTGGTCTCGTGTTCGGCGATATCGGGACCAGCCCTATTTATACACT
>JAJFVG010000096.1 GCA_021371915.1 Nitrospiraceae bacterium | reverse complement strand
GCCCTTCTCTTTTCTGTTATTTTATTTTCAGCTTAATGCTTTTGTCGTATTCTCTATAAGTTGTATATCATTTGATTTGCCTACAAGCTTGTCCATGTCCAGCAGTATTATCAGCCTGTCTTCGAGCTTGGCTATGCCTTTTATGAACTCAGCACTCAATGATGTTGCCATTGGCGGCGGGGGCTCCACAATGCCGGACGGTATTCTCAGCACTTCTGATACAGAGTCCACAATGAGACCCATTGTTATGCCTTCTATGTCCATTATCATTATGCGCGCATGTTCGTCAGCTTCTTTGTTGGCAAGACCGAACTTGAGCCTCAGGCTCACGACCGGTATGACCTTGCCTCTGAGGTTTACAACACCTTCGACATAATCCGGAGAGTTTGGCACGCGGGTGATCTCTTTCATCCGGTTGATCTCCTGCACCTTGAGTATGTCTACTGCATACTCCTCGCTGCCGAGTGTGAATGTAACGAGCTGGAGTATTTCATCAGTATTTTTTATGACCTCTCCGGCTCCGGATATCGGAATCAGTGCGTCCATTTTGCGCCTCCCTGAAATATTATGCAGTCATGTATGTCAGCTGTGTCAGGCAATCTCTGCCCAGAAGTCTCCAACAATGCTGCGGCTGTCATCTATCTTTTTAAGCAGCCCCCCGGCTTCTGCACCCATAAGGCCCGATATGATCCGCAGGGCTGATTCATCAGCATCGAGCGAGTTTTTTTCCTGAAGTCTCAGCAGCGCTTCTATTACCCTGTAAAAAGTATATATCAAGCTGAGGCTTTTTGCCTTATTATCGTCCAAAATACCTGCTTTCTTAAGCACCCTCAAGGCAGCCAAGGTAGAGTGCTTCAGTAAATATGGATTGGCAGCGCAATGTTTAAGCTGAAGGTACTGTACGCTGAATTCGAGCTCTTCAAGTCCTCCCTGACCGAATTTTATGTCATATTGTGAAGCAGCCACCTCTTTTTGAATCCTTGCGCGCAGTCTTTTTATCTCATCCGCATTGATCTCAGCTCCGCGTGCCATAAGCACCTCATGCCTGATTGCGTAGAAGTCTGCTGCAGCTGCTGTGCATGCTGGATCTGCTCCTGCAACAGGCCTTGCCTTCAGAAGCGCCTGGAGCTCCCAGGGGTGGGCGCTCGTCATGTAATATTTTCTGAGGCCTTCTACAGAATTCACCAAAGGCCCTTTATTGCCTTCAGGCCTGAGGCGCGTGTCTATTTTATAGGCCACCCCGTCTTTTGTGTATGACATCATTGAGCGTATAAGGCTTTCAGCAGCTTTTATATGGTGCGGGGCAGGATCATCAGAAGTGACAAAGATTATATCAAGATCAGAGCCGAATGTTATTTCTCTTGCACCGAGTTTGCCCATACCGATTACAGCAAGACCTGTATTCTGTCTGTTCGAATGGTTGAGTATAACCTCAGCAGCTCTGCTGAGCTCTCTATTGAGTTCAGACACGGTTATAAGTTGTTTCAGAAAGAGCATCCCAGCCCTGATCTCCTCTGTTTTTTTGAGCACTCTCAGGGCAGTTGCCTCGCTCTGTCCGGCGCACATGGCCTCAAGTTCAAGCTTCATTGTACTGGAACTTTTTATCCCTGCATTTTCTTCAACCAGAGTTTCTATGTATTCAGGCCTTCCTATCAGTATCCTTGCAAGGTAGCTGCTGCCTGACAGTATAAAGCTAAGCGCAGGAGCGATCTCCGGGTTCTGGTTTATGGCTTCGAGATAGGCTTCCTTCAGCGACAGAACCTTTGCAAAGTCAACCAGATGAATAAGGGCAGAGTCAGGGTCAGGGCTTTTTAATGCTTCATCCACAAACAGGGGCAATATCTTTTCGAGCAGCTTTCTGCTCCGCAGGGTGCTGAATGTGTAGAGCAGGTTTCTTATCTTGACAAGACAGCGCACTGCCTTTGGTATGTCTTTTACATTTAACCTGCCCAGCGCCTCATTCATAAGCTCTTCAACAGGGGTATCAGCTTCCCAGTAGATGTCGCTCATGATGCTGTCAGGATTGGCCTGAGCCGTGTCTTTAGGCGCTTCGAGCAGAGAGTCGTAGAGCCCTCGCACCTTACTCCGCCTGGCCTCAAGATCAGCAAGAAAAGAGTCCCTGTCAGGATAGCCCATCTTGGCTGCAAGCGCAGACAGCTCATCATCCTGCACAGGAAGGCTGTGCGTCTGCAGGTCATTAAGCTGCTGGAGCCTGTGTTCAAGAGTCCGCAGGTAGATGTAGTTGTCAGACAGTGTGCCGAAGTCCTCATGCCCGATAAATCCCTTCTGCACGATTCTATGCAGCGCCCTGATAGTTCCGCGCTCGCGCAGCATCTTTTCCCTGCCGCCGTACACAAGCTGGAATATCTGGATGAAAAACTCTATCTCCCTTATCCCGCCGTATCCTCTTTTTATGTCCCTGCTCAGAGTGCCGGGTTTTATCTGCTCCACCTGCGACTTGAGCCTGCGAATCTCATCGATGGTTTCCATGTCGAGGTATTTTCTGTATATAAACGGAGTGATTATCCTGATAAAGTCTTCAGCAACAGACGCATTGCCTGCCACAAACCTTGTCCTCAGCAGGGCAGCCTTTTCCCAGAGCTGGCCCCATGATTCATAGTAGTCTTCATACCCCTTCAGAGACAACACAAGACTCCCTTTTTGTCCCTGCGGCCTCAAGCGCAGATCAACCCTGTATACAAAACCATCCTCAGTGTTTGATGACAAAAAGCTGCTCAAGGACTCTGCAAGTTTGGTGTAGTACTCTGCAAAGGATATCCTGTTTATCGTGTGCTCTCCAGGGGCCTGTATGCCCGGGGTTTCTCCATCATCGCGGTATGCGAATATTAGATCAACATCAGAGCTGTAGTTGAGTTCTGATGCGCCCAGCTTGCCCAGAGCTATCACGCAGAATGAAAAATCCTCCGGCATGCCAAACCTTTTTGCGAGCTGTGCATTCAGAAACTCAAGACATGACTCTATGATCGCATCAGCAAGAGTCGAGAGGTCTGCCATCACCTCTTCTGTTGTGAATATTTTGAGTATGTCCTGGAGCGTAAGCACAAGCAGGTATCTTTTTTTGAGATGCCTTGCTGCCTTCATCGCCTGCTGCATGCTTTCACACCCTGACATCAGTCTGCGCAGTTCGTCTCGCAGCGCTGCCGTATCTATCCTCTCCCTTCGCCTGTTCAGCGCATCTGCAAGTGCATCCGGATTTGATGCTGAGTAGTTGGCAAGAAACTGGCTGCAGGCAAAGAGCATGCTGATTTCATTGATATGATCATCAAGAAAATCAGAGGATGAAGGATTTCTGGATATGAAGTGTTCAAGACTGTTTTCTGCCCTTGCAGGATCTGGTATTGGTATGTCAGGAGTTCTCACAGTACGCTCAAAAGGCTCAGGCCTTGCGGTCCATGGATTTCCATAATCTGGGGTCAAGGGAGTCGCGCAGGCCTTCTCCTATCAGGTTGTAGCTAAGCACGGTTATAAGGATCGCGAGTCCAGGGTACACAGAGAGCCACCATGCAACAGTGAGGTTGCTCTTGCCTGATGCGAGTATGTTTCCCCAGCTCGGCTCAGGCGGCTGCACACCTAGGCCCAAAAAGGAGAGACCGGATTCTGTCAGTATTGCGCCTGCAATGCCGAAGGTTGCTGCAACAAATACAGGAGACAGGGCATTCGGCAGTATGTGCCTGAATATTATCCGCGCGTCTCCTGCGCCTGCTACCTTTGCAGCTGCTATGAAGTCACGCTCCTTGAGAGTAAGGAATTCAGACCGTACAAGACGCGATACATCCATCCAGCCTGTTATGCCTATAACGATCATTATTGTCGATATACTCGGCTCGACAATCGCTATTATAGCGAGCATGAGAAAAAATGAAGGGAATGCGAGCATTATATCAACAAATCTCATCAGTATGCTGTCTGTCCTGCCGCCGTAGAATCCAGCGAGCGCGCCGACAATCGTTCCTATCAGGATTGCTATGCCCACAGCTATAAACCCCACCTTCAGAGACGCCCGGCTGCCCCATATCATTCTTGAGAGCAGGTCCCTGCCGAGCTCATCAGTGCCCAGTGGATGGGATATGCTTGGCGGAGACAGCACATTGTAGACATCTATCTTAGTGGGCGCATAAGGCGCAATATGAGGGGCAAGTATGGCTGCTGATGCGAGAGTGAGTATAACAACAAGGCCAGCCACTGCAAGCCTGTTTTTGCTGAACCTGCGCCAGATTATCCTGAACATCTCAGTTCCTCTCTCCGGACACCCTTATCCTCGGATCAACCAGGGCATAGGATATGTCCGCAAGGAAATTCCCTATCAAAGTGAGCACAGAGCCTATAACAAGCACACCCATTATCGTAGGATAGTCGCGGGCCATGGCAGAGTCGTAAAAGAGCTGGCCCATGCCGGGTATTGCAAATATGGTCTCGAATATTACGCTGCCGCCTATCAGCCCTGGCACTGCAAGCCCGAGTATGGTCACTATCGGCAGAAGAGCGTTTTTGAGAGCATGATGGAATATTACTGCTGATTCCTTGAGCCCTTTTGCCCGGGCGGTTCTTATGTAGTCCTGCCGTATAACTTCGAGCATGCTCGATCTGCTGTACCTGCTTAATCCGGCTATGCCGCCGAATGCGCTGATGCCCACCGGCAGTATAAGATGCTTTGCCCAGTCTAGCAGTCTCCCAAAAAATGACATGCCTGATACATCAAGGCTCTGTATGCCTGATATGGGCAGCATGCCGAGCGCTACGCCAAAGAACATCATCAGAAGCAGGGCAAGCCAGAACGACGGAGTTGAAAAACCTATAAAGACAAATATCGTGGAGAGTTTGTCAAAAAGGGAATATTGTCGGGTTGCGGATATCACCCCAATAGGCACGGCTATTATGAATATGAGAAACAGGGAGAGCAGATTGATCGTGAGCGTTATCGGTATGCGCTCGGTTATTTTGTCTATAACCTTTTTGCTGTCAACAAAAGATGTGCCGAAGTCGAGCTTCACAAATCTTTTAAGCCAGTCAAAGTACTGTATGTGCAAAGGTTTGTCCAGGCCGTAAAGCTTTTTGAGATTCTCCCTGGCCTGTGCCGACGCCTTTGGAGACATCTCTGTCTCTACTGCAACAGGATCACCCGGCGCCAGGTGTACAACGCTGAACGTGATCAACGTGATGCCCACTATCATGGGTATCATCATGAGCATGCGTCTGGCAATGTAATAATACATAGTCCTAAATGTAATTGATGAACAGCTTTAAGGTCAACCGTTGTACATGGCATTGAGCTCTTTTGTATATGAGCCGTCAGCATTGTAGAGTATCAGCGGCGGGTCTGACTTGATGCCTGGCTTTGCTCCTTTTATGCCTTCGACAAGTATCATTGAGGCTTCTGATTCAAGATTGGAATGCACTGTGCGCAGCCGTTTGGGCTCCATGCCGCAGCCACGCATGCTGTCGAATATCTCTGTCATGCGCTCCGGCAGGTGTATCATGCAGAATCTGCCCCTGTGTGCAAGCAGCCGCGATGCAGCCTCAGCAAGCTGGTGTATTGATATTTTAATCTCGTGACGCGCGATCGCCTTTTCATCGCCAGAGCTGACCATGCCTGCCTTTACCTTTCTAAACGGCGGATTTGATACAACAAGGTCAAAACAGCCTGCGCTTTCCATGAGGAGTTCAAAGGGCGAATCTGTTTCTTGTTTGATGTGCTTTTGATGTCTGCCTTTGTGGGCGCCGATGCTGAGCAGATTCTCGCGCTTTTTTGCATCTGTGATAATCTCGTTGATGTCTGCGTGCACAGCTGTAACTGATTCGGACATATTGTTAAGACTTATGTTTTTTACGCAGAGATTATAGAGGCTCTTTTGGAGTTCAACCAGATAAACATGGGCCTTTGGATGCTTTTTTGCTGCGAGCAGGCCGATTATGCCTGAGCCTGTGCAGAGGTCTGCTATAAGTTTTGCCCGGTTTGAGGATGCAAATGAGTGCAGCAGAAGCGCATCCACAGAGAAGCGGTACCCGCTCTTGTTCTGGTATATCTGCACATCCCGTATGTAGTCAAGAGTCTGCAAAAAGAATTTATGTATGAATAGGGTAGGATTTGTTATTGATTATGGATGTTTCTGTCTTGACTTTTTTTGCCAGGGCAATGCTTTTTGACAATAAAAATTTATCTCTATGAGAAAGATTTGTGAAGAGCAGATGTTGTTTGAGAAACTCAATATCGAACTTAAGCACGAGTTCTCCTATCGCAGCATTATAAAAAGATGAGGATGTGAACAATACATCTTTCATATCAATTTGAATTGCCTTATTTTGAGACAATAAATTATTTAGCAATGAAAAAAGCTTTTTACCTTCATCATAGCCTATACACTTGTCACAAACCGACTCTTTAACATTTAGCGCGTACATTTATTCACCCCAAACTTCATCGCCGTACTCAGCTAGTTCAAACATGCTTTTTGTGTCTATTGATAAATTAACACAGACTCCATGCAAAGGACAATTTATACTCCTTGTTGTGATCTTGCCTGAGTGATCTTGATACCATGTTCCGTTGTACGAAATTATATGGAGCGCTCCTCTGTTTTTTATGAAACCGCTAATGTTAGTCAAGCCGACACCGCGAACTTTGTTTTCTATTATTTTTTTACTCGATACGCCCTCTTGTACTGCCTTGTCTATAGCATCAACATCGGTTCTAATCTCTGGATAAAATTGTTTTAATGATTGATAGAATCCAATTCCAAGGTCAAGAATGGAGAGTATTAATTGTTCTTTTCTATGATAAGCTTGTGCGGAAATATAGCATCCAATAGGAGACAGGCTGTGATCAAAAACATTATTAATAACTTCGAGAAGGCTTATTGAAACAAGGTCATGAGCGATATTTTCAGGGATGCCTCCATTATGCATCAGCCACGATGCTATGTTCTCAAGGTATGTGCCGTTTACATTGTCGAGCCTTTTCAGAGCTACGGATGTACTCCTGGCGCTGTGCGTAATCTGGCTGTCTTGTATGCTGAACTCCTCATAAAAGCCTTGATCTTTCATGTAATTAGTAACATTATTGTCCAAGGGTGGCATGTAGGTTACCGCATTATTGTTTTTTAGGTGCAAGGATAAAATGGCTGACAGCAGATTTAGTCCAAATGGTCGAATAAATTTTATGGCTGAACAATCTACAGTAATTAAATTGTTGGTTGCCTCGAATGAATTGTTGAAATTACATAAAAGGTCAGATTTGAGTAGTTGGTTTAATTCACATTGAGCCGGGAATTTAAGCTGAATAGGCGTGATATTCATTTGCTGAATTATACTATATATTACTCAGCCCTGTTGATCTCGTCCATCAATGCGGAGAGCAGGTCTTCTTCCTTCACTTTTTTTACTACCTCGCCCTTTTTGAAGACGAGCCCCATGCCTTTGCCTCCTGCAACTCCGAAGTCAGCCTCGCGCGCCTCTCCAGGACCGTTAACAACACAGCCCATTACAGCAACTGTTACAGGTTTTGTGATGTTTTTAAGCGCGTCCTGCACCTGCTGCGCAAGAGGCCGCATGTCTATTTCGCATCTGCCGCACGTGGGGCATGATATAAGGTTTGCGCCGCGTTCGCGCAGGCCGAGAGATTTGAGTATTTCGTAGGCAACGCGCACTTCTTCTTCAGGCTCGGAAGTAAGAGAGACTCGCATCGTGTCGCCTATGCCTTCATAAAGCAGCACGCCGAGTCCGACGGAACTTTTGATTATGCCCGTGGATGGAGGGCCCGATTCGGAAATGCCGATATGCAGCGGATAGTCATGCTTTGCTGAAAATATTCTGTATGCCTCAACTGTTTTGAGTACATCTGATGCCTTCAGAGAGACTTTTATGGCGTTAAAGCCGAGTTCTTCGAGTATGCTGATATGTCCTTCAGCGCTTTCAACAATGGCCTCTGGAGTAGGGTGCCCGTATTTGTCCAGCAAGTGTTTTTCGAGCGAGCCTGCGTTCACGCCGATGCGTATTGGCACACTGCGTTCTGTTGCTGCTGCAACAACCTCTTCGACCTTCCAGCGGGCGCCTATGTTCCCGGGGTTGAGCCTGAGTCCGTGCACTCCGCTTTCGAGTGATTTAAGAGCGAGCCGCCAGTCAAAGTGTATGTCAGCAATCACAGGCAGTGGGCTTTTAGGCACTATCATACTGAGGGCTTCTGCTGCCTCCATGTCAGGCACGGCAATTCTTATTATCTCGCAGCCTGCACAGGCAAGTGATGTTATCTGGTTGAGCGTTTTTTCAGCATCCCTTGTGTCTGTCTTTGTCATGGACTGCACGGATATGGGATGACTCCCGCCTATACCGACATTGCCTACATTAAGCTCTTTGGTGCTTCGCCTTTGGCGCATAAGCTATCCTTTAATTTTTTTGTCCTCTTCCTTTACCGAGCTGCGTGAGCCGGAGTAGGCACGCACAGCTTCATTATGCTCGGCAAGAGAGGTTGAGAATTTATGTGTCCCGTCTCTGTTTGACACAAAGTAGAGGTATTTTACATCAGCAGGCTTAAGCGCTGCGATGATCGCCTTTTTGCCGGGTGAAGAGATCGGTCCCGGAGGCAGGCCTTTTATGACGTATGTGTTGTACGGAGTTTTTTTCCTCAGGTCATTTTTTGTGACTTTCTGGCTGTAATTCTTTATTCCGTATATAGCAGTAGGATCTGCCTGCAGAGGCATGCCTTTTCTTAGTCTGTTATAGAATACAGCTGATATTATCGGCCGTTCAGAATCAGTTGCTGCCTCCCTCTCTATTATGGAAGCGAGAGTCATGATCTCGTTCTCTGTCATCTTCCGTTTTTCAGCAAGTTTTTTGAAATCATCAGGATAGGATTCGCGTTGAGTGTTCACCATGTATTTGAATACGCCGGATGGCTGGGCGCCTTTTGGGAATCTGTATGTCTGGGGCGCGAGATATCCTTCAAAGCTGGGCGCGTATATTTCGAGCTCTTCAAGAAGCGATTCGTCGTCTTTAAGCCTGTTAAAATCATTTTCTGACATGATCTTTGCGGCAGCCAGTTTTTTGCCTATTTCATACAATGAGTCTCCCTCAACTATGGTTACTTCATATTCGATGATCTTTCCGGCAAGCAGTGTCCTGAATGCCTTAAGCGGACTCATCTGGTAAAAGAATGTGTAGTAGCCGGCCTTTATCTTTTTGTCGGCATTTATTATCTTACCGAGCAGCAGAAAGAGGTTTTTGTCGCGTATCAGTTCGTTCTGCGCAAGTATGGACACAGCCTGTTTGTAATTTGCGCCTTCGGGTATCTGCACCTCCACCTGCAAATTGTTTACATGCAGGGGCACAAATAGCTGCACTCCTACATATATGACAAACAGCAGTGGAATGGCAAAAAGTATTATTTTGTTGTGGTTTAAATGGTATCTCATATTTCTCTTTTAGGATAACAGATGGGATTTTGCGCTGCAAAACCGTGGTTGATAAAAAATGAGAACAGGGAGGCCCGCCCGAGCGGGCCTCCCTGTATTGTAGTCCAAAATCCTAGTACATATCTCCCATTCCGCCGCCAGGCATAGGAGGCATCTTCTTGTCTTCTTCAGGCAGCTCTGTGATCATTACCTCTGTTGTGAGCATGAGGCCTGATACTGAGGCAGCATTCTGGAGCGCTGTGCGCGTAACCTTTGTGGGGTCGATGATTCCAGCCTTTATCATGTCTGTGTACTCTTCCTTGTACGCGTCATAGCCAAAGGCAGCATCCTTGGAATCTCTCACCTTCTCTACAACAATCGAGCCTTCCATGCCTGCATTGCCGACGATCTGTCTGATCGGCTCCTCAAGAGCTCTCTTTATAATATTTACTCCGATCTGCTGATCCTGATCGAGCTTAACCTTGTCGAGGCACTTGATGCATCTGATAAGCGCTATGCCGCCGCCAGGCACGATGCCTTCTTCAACAGCAGCGCGTGTTGCGTGCAGGGCATCCTCAACTCTTGCCTTCTTCTCTTTCATCTCAGCTTCTGTTGCTGCGCCAACATTTATTACAGCTACGCCTCCAACCAGCTTTGCTAGCCTCTCCTGGAGTTTTTCCTTGTCGTAGTCTGATGTTGTCTCTTCGACCTGGGCCTTTATCTGCTTTACCCTGCCCTGTATCTGGTTGGCATCTCCTGCGCCTTCAACAATGGTTGTGTTCTCTTTATCAACATTTACCTTTCTTGCTCTTCCGAGGTCATTGACCTTAACGTTTTCGAGCTTCAGTCCGATGTCTTCAGAGATGACTGTGCCGCCTGTAAGAATCGCGATATCCTCGAGCATAGCCTTTCTTCTTTCGCCAAAGCCGGGGGCCTTTACAGCGCAGACATGCAGTGTGCCGCGGAGTTTGTTGACAACGAGTGTTGCGAGCGCCTCGCCCTCGATGTCCTCAGCCACTATGCAGAGCGGTCTGCCCATCTTTGCCACCTGTTCGAGAACAGGAAGCAGGTCTTTCATGCTTGATATCTTCTTGTCATGGATGAGTATGAACGGATCGTCGAGCACAGCCTCCATTCTGTCAGGGTCTGTGATGAAGTAAGGGGATATGTAGCCCCTGTCAAACTGCATGCCTTCAACAACATCGAGTGTTGTTGCCATGCTCTTTGCCTCTTCAACTGTTATAACGCCGTCCTTGCCGACTTTATCCATAGCCTCTGCTATGAGTTCGCCTATGGAAGGGTCGTTGTTTGCTGATATTGTGCCGACCTGTGCGATCTCTTTCTTGTCGGCAACGCTCTTTGACATCTTCTTGAGCTCTTCGACAATAGCCTCAACAGCCTTGTCAATGCCTCTTTTGAGGTCAATGGCGTTTGCGCCTGCTGTTACATACTTCATGCCCTCTTTGTAGATTGAGTATGCGAGCACTGTTGCTGTTGTTGTGCCGTCGCCTGCTATGTCAGAGGTCTTTGACGCAACCTCTCTTACAAGCTGTGCTCCCATATTCTCATAAGGGTCCTTGAGTTCGACCTCTTTTGCAACTGAGACGCCGTCCTTTGTAATGTTCGGAGCGCCGAACTTCCTGTCGATGATAACGTTTCTGCCCCTGGGGCCGAGTGTTGCCTTAACAGCATCTGTAAGGACTGTTACGCCCCTCAGTATCGCCTGTCTTGCTGCTTCATCAAATAAAAGCTGCTTTGCTGCCATCTGTCAGTTCCTCCTTTTAGTGAGTGTGGTTATTCGATTATTCCGAGAATGTCTTCTTCTTTGATGATGAGGTACTCAGTGTCGTCGATTTTGATCTTTGATCCTGAGTATTTGTCAAAAAGCACCACATTGCCCTTCTTAACTTCCTTTACCTCAGAGCCGATGGCCTCAACAGAACCCTTCTGGGGCTTCTCTTTCGCAACATCAGGCACATAGAGTCCGCCTGCTGTCTTCTCCATCTCCTCTTCAGAGTACTTTACAACTACCCTGTCTTTGAGCGGCTTAATCATCTTTGCATTCCTCCTGGTTTAGATTTGCTTGTTATTATTATGCCGATAAATGAATCGGCATTTGCTTAGTAGCTTTTCAGGTTGTTAGCACTCGATGCCGATGAGTGCTAATATAGCTTTTGGTCATGATTTGGGGCAAGCTTGCTGATAAGGTTATATTCTGGAATAACTGGAAATAAGTGCTTTTTTCTTAAAAATAGTCGTAATTTCTAAGTTTTTTAAAGTTTCTGCCAATCAGCCATAATTTAATAGTTATAAGTCCTGCGGCAAAGCCCCCTATGTGAGCAAACCAGGCAACCCCGCCTTTAGCAGGGCCGAATGAAATAAAACCATTCAGAATCTGGATGCCTATCCAAAAGACCAGCACAATAACCGCAGGCACCCTGATCACCTGAATAAAGAAACCAAGAAAAATAAGAGTGTGAACACGGGCTGCTGGATAAAGCAGCAGGTATGCGCCCAGCACACCTGAGACCGCGCCGCTTGCGCCTATCATCGGTATGGTTGAACCTGTTGATGCCAAGGCGTGGCTGTAAGCAGCAACAACGCCGGAAAAGAGGTAAAAGAGCAGAAACCTGAAGTGGCCTAGGGCATCCTCTATATTGTTGCCGAATATCCATAAATAGAGCATATTGCCTGCTATATGGAATATGCCGCCATGCATGAACATGGCTGTAAAGACGGTTGCAGCCGGCGAAATAGGCTGGTTGCTGGTGAAGCTGATGATGTTGGCCGGTATTGCGCCGTAGGACATCACAATCTGCTGCATGCCAAGAGGCGAGAGCATCTGCCATATGAAGACAGCGCAGTTTATCGCGATCAGCCCTATCGTCACAAACGGGACTATTGTAGTTGGGTTGTCATCCTTGTAAGGTATCATCGCTACCCCGCAGAATAAAGAGTAATGATAAATTGTACCCTATTTGCCGGAGAAGAAAAAGCTGATCTGCGTTATAATGTCCACAATTAATTTTGCGGAGGCGCAAGTGATCAACTATCCGAACATTGACCCTGAAATTTTCAGAATAGGCCCATTGTCTGTAAGATGGTACGGCATTATGTATCTTGCGGGTTTTGTGGCTTCATACCTTCTGGTCCAATATCAGCTCAAAAGAAAACATATTGTTCTGCCAAAGGACACCCTGGAGTCGCTCTATTCATACCTCATACTCGGTTTGCTGATAGGCGCGCGGCTCGGTTATGCGATCTTTTACAACTTCAACTATTACATACACAGGCCTCTTGAGATATTTGCCTTATGGCAGGGCGGCATGTCGTTTCATGGAGCATTGATCGGTGTTTTTGTAGCGGGAATATTGTTTTACAGAAAATATAAGGTCGATTTCTGGCAGCTTTCCGATATGGTTGTTATAACAGCTCCGATAGGTTTGGGCCTGGGCAGGATCGGCAATTTTATAAATGGGGAGCTTTACGGCAGGGTTACTGATGTGCCATGGGCAATGATCTTTCCCGGCGCAGGCAGCATGCCGAGGCATCCTTCGCAGCTTTATGAATTTATGCTCGAGGGTGTTGTGCTTTTTACAGTGCTCTGGATTCTGAAGGACAGATTCAACAAGGGAATCATCTCAGGATTGTTTCTTGTTCTTTATGGTGTATTCAGATTTATTGTTGAGATGTTTCGTGAGCCGGATGTCCAGGTTGGATACATAATGGGAGTGCTCACAATGGGCCAGATGCTCAGCTTTCTGATGATATTTGCAGGCCTGGGCGTGATAATGCTCAGGAGAGCGCAAAGATAATAAATAAAAGAGGGCGGTTCGCAAATGCGAACCGCCCTCTGTAAGTTTAATAATCAGTCAAGCCTCTTTTTTTGCAAGAGGGCAAGCTCCTCCCTGCTGTGTGCCGCAGTGCCATCCGCCGCAATCGCCGCATGTGGGGCATACGTTCACATGCTGTATAGTGCCGAAATCACCTGAAGACTGTCCGCAATGAGCGCAACTAGGCATTGTTCTTCCTCCTTTGCATACGCCATTTATACCTTAGTACCTGCCGGACACTTAGCCGAGATGGTCTTCTGCAAAGCTCCAGTTCATAAGCTTGTTTATCACAGCTGCCACGTAATCAGGGCGTCTGTTCTGATAGTCGAGATAGTATGCATGCTCCCATACATCTATTGTGAGCAGAGGCATTATGCCCTGTATCAGCGGTGTTTCCGCATTCGACGTCTTTGTTATCTTTAGTTTGCCGTCGTCTTTTACGAGCCAGGCCCATCCGCTGCCGAACTGTGTTACTGCTGCATTTGAAAACTCAGCAGCAAACTTGTCAAAGTTGCCGAAGGATGATTCTATTGCTGCCATGAGCTTGCCTTTAGGTTTGCCGCCGCCTTTTGGTTTCAGGGAGTTCCAATAGAAGGAGTGGTTCCATACCTGTGCCGCGTTGTTGAAGATGCCTGCCTTGTCAGGCTTTCCTGCTGTTGCCTTGATGATCCTTTCCAGCGACATATCAGCGTATTCAGTGTTGGCTGTCAGCTTGTTGAGATTGTCGACATACGCCTTGTGATGTTTGCCGTAGTGGAAGGACATGGTTTTGGCTGATATGACAGGTTCAAGGGCATTTTCAGCATAAGGCAGCTTGGGAAGTTCATGCTTTACTGCGCCATGAAGAATCGACGGCGCTCCTATCACTCCTGCTGCAACTGTTACGGCTGCTGCTGAGAGAAACTCTCTTCTGCTGAGTCCTGATAAATGTTTTTCGTTCATAACGCCTCCATCAAAAGGTTTTTAGTGTGTCAAAAGACACTGGAACGCAGAGAAAGGTTTTATACTCTAATACCACTATGAACTGACTTTGGGGCGCTGTCAACAACGCAGTGACTGAAGATGCTATTATATATTGCAATGCCAGAATCACCTGATATAAACAGCCTGAAAAAGCACAACTTTTACCAGATGCTTGATATGGCCGGCAGGGTTTTCATTATGGTCAGGCATTCCCCCGCTGTCATAATCGGCAAGCGCGGATTCACAGAACAGGAAAAAGAGCGCGGACTCGTGCTCGTTTTCAATCCAGCCATGAAATTTGTATGGGATGATCTTGGCATTGAAGCCACCCTGGCATTCGGCTCTTCAGCCCAGAAGTGCTCTATACCTGCAGATGACATAATCGCAGTATACTCACCAGACATGAACATGCAGTTTATCGCACCGGGTATTGCCCCTGAGCCAGCAGCGGATAGCGCAGAGCGGAAAACCGCTTCTCTAACTCCTGCAGATACAAAAGCGAAAGTGGTGAAAGTCGACTTCGCAAAAAAAGAGAAAAAGTAGGAGGCGATTTGGACAGGGAAAAGCTTATACATGATCTTATAGTCGAACATATGATGCAGAAGTTCTCAAAGGAGTACAGCAGCATCACCCTGAATCCTGAAGGATCTCCTGATCTTTCTTTGGCAAACCACGGCCTCACAATGGCGCTTGTTGAGGTTGAGACAGACAGCAGTATTACTCAGCTGAAGGCAGAGGCATGGAAAGCCATGGCAGAGTCGGGCAACAGGCTCATCCTGATGGTTCCCAAAGCATCAAAGGTGCGGGTTACCGAGCTGCTATGGGACATGGGCATAATGGATAAGGTTAAGATCGGTACTTATGAGATAGTTATAAATATGCCATAATTGTTTTGCTATAACCGATTGATATGTTGAGTAACAATATCCATGCATGTTAGGTGGTGCTTATGGCGCTTCTGTCTCTACGCATGAAAATTGTCTTTGCTGTCTTTATGCTGGCATTTATCGCAGGCGGAGCCTGGATATACAAAGCCCAGGAATACCAATACAAGATCAAGGCGCAGGAGCGTCTTATGTCCATAGCCAAGCTCAAGGTAGATCAGATAACAGAGTGGCGGGACAGACAGATTGCACAGGTGCTTATGCTTCAGGACAGCCCGTATTTTATGAATGCTGCTCGCAGATATGTTGACAGCAAGGATCCTAAGCACAAAAAAACCATACTAGACCGCTTTGCTAATCTCAAGAAAAACTATGAGTATGAAGATATAATTTTCTTGGCTTCAGATAAATCACACCTTATCAGTCTTGGTGAAAAGAGGGTATTGCATGGAGGATACCTGGAGCCTCTTGACAAGGCTGTCAAACTGCGCAAGCCTCTGCTAACAGACCTGCATACTGAAAAAGAGCATCCAGAGCCCCATATAGCAGTTGTAATGCCTGTCTTTGCGAGTGCGCAGGACAACAGCGCTCATAAAGGCACGATTATTTTTGTGCAGAACGCTTCAACATATCTATATCCGCTTATCAAGTCATGGCCGCTGGATGAAAAGACGCCTGAGACATTGATTGTGAGGCGCGAAGGGGACAGCATCCTGTTTCTTAATGATCTGCGCCACACCCCTGATGCTGCAATGAAGCTGCGGCTGCCTGCAAGCAGGACTGATGTGCTCGCTGTGAAAGGAGCGCTTGGCGCTCATGGAATCATTGAGGGAAAAGATTATCGCGGAGTCGAGGTTGTGGGCGCAGTTATTCCTATTCCAGAAACAAGCTGGCTGATGGTTGCAAAGCAGGACAGCTCTGAGGTGTTTGCTGACTGGAGAGTGCGTTCGCTGCTCATTCTTGCGCTTATTGTTTCGATGTTGGGTATGGTTGCGGGAATCGGCCTTTTTATTTTCAAACGCGAAGAGAAGAATCACTACAGGGATCGCTACGAGTATGAAGCAGCCCTCAGGCAGAGCCTCGAGAGACAGAGCATTACACTAAGATCGATTGGCGACGCTGTGATAGCAGCAGATGCAAAAGGCCGTGTGGAGCTTCTGAATCCTGTGGCAGCGATGCTTACCGGCTGGGACAATGAAGACGCAAAGGGCAGGCCTGTTGAAGAGGTCTTTAATATAGTAAATGAAAATACCCGAAACAAGGTCGAGAGTCCTGTTAAACGCGTGCTGGGTGAGGGTGTTGTTGTCGGACTCGCCAATCATACGATACTTATATCCAAAGACGGCAGAGAGCTGCCCATTGCTGACAGCGGCGCGCCTATTGTTGATGAAAGCGGAGAGGTGACCGGCGTTGTGCTTGTATTCAGGGATCAGACTCCGGAGCGCTTGGCGCAAAAGAAGATAATGGAGAGCGAAGAGCGCTTCCGCGCGATAGTGGTTGGCGCGCCGGATGCGATATTCATCCAGACAGAGAAAAAATTCGCTTATGCAAATATGGAAGCATTAAAACTTTTCGGGGCTGATGACCCGTCTCAACTTATAGGCACATACGTATTCGATAGGTTTCATCCGGATTTTCATGAGTTGGTGAAGGAAAGAATAAAGATGCTGAATGAAGAGCGCAAGCCTGTAAAAAAATCCATTGAACAGATTTACCTCCGGCTTGACGGCAGCGAGGTCTGGGTAGAGACATCAGCGCATCCGATAGTGTACGAAGGTAAAAAAGGCGCGCTCGTTTTTGTGAGAGATATTTCCGATCGAAAGGCACTTGAAACACAACTAATTCAGGCTCAGAAAATGGAGTCAGTCGGCAGACTTGCCGGCGGCGTGGCGCATGACTTCAACAATATGCTCGGAGTGATAATCGGATATTCAGAGCTGGCGCTCGCAAAGATAGACAGCGCTGATCCGCTTAAAAACAATTTTGAAGAGATACTCAAGACCGCAAAGAGGTCTGCTGATCTCACAAGCCAGCTGCTAGCATTTGCGCGTAAGCAGACAATATCACCAAGAGTGCTCGATCTTAACCGAACGGTCGACGGCATGCTCAAGATGCTGCGCAGGCTTATCGGTGAGGATATAGATTTGATGTGGCTGCCTGGCGCTGAACTCTGGAAGGTGAAGATGGATCCTGCCCAGATAGAACAGATACTAGCGAACCTTTGCGTAAACGCTCGGGATGCAATATGCGGAACAGGCAAGGTGACAATAGAGACCGGCAATGTTGTATTTGACAAGGATTATTGCGCTGCAAACGCCGGGTTTGTTCCGGGTGAATATGTGCAGCTATCTGTAAGCGACAATGGCTGCGGCATGGACAAAGAGACTATCAGCAAGGTTTTTGAACCCTTCTTCACAACAAAAGAGGTTGGCAAAGGCACGGGTTTGGGACTCGCTACGGTATATGGAATAGTGCAGCAGAACAAAGGATTCATAAAGATATACAGCGAGCCAGGGGTAGGCACTACGCTGAAAATATTTTTTGCCAGGCAGCATGAGGATGCCTCGGGTTCTATTTCTGAGCCACATGATGAGCCTGCGCATGGCAGGGGAGAGACTATTCTGATGGTTGAGGATGAGCCTGCAATACTCGCGATGGGAAAGGTGATGCTCGAGACTCTAGGGTACAGGGTGCTTTCCGCTGCCAGGCCAAAAGATGCCTTGAGCATCGCAAAAGAACATGCAGCCCGGATTGATCTTGTGATAACAGATGTTATTATGCCCGAGATGAACGGCAAGGAGCTTGCTGCTGAACTCGATCTGATCTCTCCCGGCTTGAAGCGGCTTTTTATGTCAGGCTATACAGCGGATGTTATAGCGCAGCACGGCATACTGGATGAGGGTGTCAACTTTATACAGAAGCCTTTTTCTGTCAGAGACCTGGCCTCAAAGGTGCGCGAGGTGCTGGACCAAAATCAACAGGCGTAAGGCAGAGTAAACATTAACCCTGCTGTTTTTCCTCTTCAGGCTTTGCCATATGCCTTATCAGCCTGCCTTCAACAAGATAGATCACCATCTCGCATATGTTTGTGGTGTGGTCACCTATGCGCTCCAGATACTGGGCAACAAAACTAACCTTCATTGCCCTTGATGCTGTGGTCGGGTTCTCCATCATCAGAAAGAGCAGTTCCTGCAGCACCTGGTGCTTGAGATTGTCCATCTCATCATCCCGCATTATCACATCCATAGCAAGCTGCTTGTCCCTGTTCACAAAAGCCGCGAGCGCATCCTTGATCATGCCCTGCGCTATCTGGCTCATGCGCGGAATGTCTATGTAGGGCTTCAGCACGGGTTCCCGGTTCAGTTCGAGCGCGCGCTCTGCAATATTGACTGCGAAGTCGCCCATGCGCTCAAGATCAGTCGTTATCTTCATGGCTGTTGTGAGAAAGCGCAGATCAGTCGCTTTGGGCTGGCGCAGTGCTATCAGTTTTATGGACTCTTCATCAATCTCAACATCAAATGCATTGACAGCGTGGTCCAGTTCGATCACCTTGTGCGCAAGATCGTCATTGCGTTCAACGAGCGCCTGCACGGATTCGCGCACATTGGACTCAACAAGCAGGCCCATCCTGAGGATTATGTTTTTCAGATGCGTGAGTTCATCATCAAAAACCGTCATTATCCGAACCTCCCTGTGATATAGTCCTCTGTCAACTTTTCAGAAGGAGCTGTGAACATCCTGTTTGTGACATCAAACTCCACAAGCTCTCCGAGCATCATGAAGCCGGTCTTGTCTGATATCCTTGCTGCCTGCTGCATGTTGTGAGTGACTATTATTATAGTTACATCATTTTTAAGATGCATTATCAGCTCTTCAATCTTGCCGGTTGATATAGGGTCGAGCGCTGATGTGGGCTCATCAAACAGCAGCACATCAGGCTCTACAGCGAGGGCGCGCGCTATAACAAGCCTCTGCTGCTGTCCGCCTGACAGGTCATATGCGCTTGCGTGCAGCTTGTCCTTTGCCTCGTTCCAGAGCGCAGCATGCTTGAGCGCATTCTCTACCCGCTCTGCGAGCTCTGCTCTCTTTTTGATGCCTTTGAGCTTCAAGCCGTAGGCTATGTTCTCAAATATGGTCATCGGAAACGGTGTCGGCTTCTGAAAGACCATGCCTATCTTGCTGCGCAGACTGATAAGGTCGATGTCATCTGAAAGTATGTTGCTGCCCTCATGCAGGATTTCTCCTTCATATCTGTTGCCTGGGTAGAGGTCATGCATCCTGTTGAAGCATCTCAGGAGCGTGGTCTTGCCGCATCCTGAAGGCCCTATCAATGCTGTAACATTGTTTTTGTGAATGGGCAGATTAATGTTCTTTAGCGCTTGCGTTGTTCCTGAGTAGTAAAAATGGAGATTCCTGACCTCCAGCTCCATCTGTTCTGTCACTTTTTGTACCTCCACTTGATAATGAGTCTGCCGGTTATGGTTATCACGAGTATGAAAAGCATTATCACAAATGATGCTGCCCATGCCTGCTGGTGCCACACTTCATACGGGCCCATAGCGTACTGGAAAATAGTTACTGTAAGAGATGCCACAGGCTGGTTCATGTTTGTCGAAAAGAAGGCGTTGTTGAATGAGGTAAAGAGCAGAGGTGCTGTCTCGCCCGCAACCCTGGCCATTGAAAGGAGTATGCCTGTGAATATGCCTGTTGCAGCGCCCCTGTAGACTACCTGCATGATTACCTTGTAGTACGGCGCACCTAGTGCGAAAGCAGCCTCCCTCAGCGTCCAGGGCACAAGAGAGAGCATGTTCTCTGTGGTGCGGAGCACAACAGGTATTATGATAACAGCGAGAGCCACTGCGCCTGCCCATCCGCTGAACTGTCCTGTCGGCTTTACGAGTATCGCATAGATGAATGTGCCTATAACGATCGAGGGAACGCTTACCATGATGTCTGAAAGTATGCTTATAAGCCTTGCGATCTTCGTGCCCCTTGCGTACTCCGCAAGGAAGGTGCCGCCGAGCACACCGACAGGCACGCCTATGAGCGTTGCAAAAAATGTTATGAGAAGCTGGCCGACAAAGGCATTCCTCAGACCTCCGCCTTCAACACCGGGAGGAGCTGGATCATTCAGAAAAAGGCTCAGATTTAGTGCGCCTATTCCGTGTGTGATCACATCATAGAGTATGAATATGAGCCAGAAGAGCCCAAAGAGCGCTGCTGCCGTGCTGAGCGACAGCGCCAGAAAGCTCTTTATTTTTCTCCTTTTCTGTAGTTTCATCTTGAGTGCCTTCTTTCAGCCCTGAACAGAAAAAACTTTGCAGCAGCGAGCACAACAAAGCTGAGCACAAAGAGCACAAGCGCCAGATAAAAGAGAGAAGACAGATACAGGTCCGTATCAGCCTCTGTGAACTCGTTTGCGAGAGTCACTGTTATGGTTGATGCAGGATCAAGGAGTGACGCTGTTATGTGGTGCTTGTTGCCCAGCACAAATGCAACAGCCATAGTCTCGCCAAGCGCCCTGCCGAGAGACAGGGCTATACCTCCGAAAACTCCGAGCTTTGAGTAAGGCAGTACGATATTTTTAATCACTTCCCATTTTGTCGCGCCCATAGCATATGCAGACTCCTTCACAACCGCGGGCGTAAGGTTGAAAGAATCCCTCGATATGCTCGCTGTAAAAGGTATGATCATGATGCTGAGAATAAGGCTTGATGTGAGTATGTCTATGCCCATCGGCGTGCCCTGAAACAGCACATTGATTACAGGAACATCTCCGAGTGTTTTTTGCAGCGCTGGTTCAATATATCTGGACATGAGAGGCGCAAGTGTGAAGAGGCCCCACATGCCGTAAATTATGCTCGGTATGGCAGCAAGCAGTTCGATTGCCGCACCGATAGGGCCTTTAAGAAAGTTCGGGGCTGCTTCAGTAACAAAAATTGCTATGCCGATTGCTGTGGGTATGGCGATAAGCATAGCGATAAATGTTGTGATGAAGGTGCCGTATATTGATGTTGCAGCTCCAAAAATTTCTTTTACAGGGTTCCAGTCCACTGCTGTTATGAATTTGTATATGCCGAATTTTTCGATAGACAGTGAAGACTCTTTGACAAGGATGATGAATATTCCTGCTATGAGCAGCAGCACCGTTGCAGATGCTGCTGCTGTAAGCAGGGAGAATGAGAGATCAAAAGGGTTCTTTCTTTTCATGTCTGTTTAAAGAGAGTTCTGCTTCCAGTAGGCCCTGATCTTATCCTTAAGGTTTTTTGGCAGAGGCACATAGATCAGCTCTTTTGCCTTGACATCACCGTTGCTTAATGCCCATTCAAAGAATTTGACAGCCTTTGCACTCTGTGCTGTTTTGTCTTTTGCAAGAAGTATGAACGTAGCTCCGGCAATAGGCCAGGAGTTTTTGCCCGGTGTGTTGTTGAGCCATGTATAAAAATCTTTTTTGGGGTCAAAGTCTCCTGACTCAGCAGCATCTTCAAAACTATCAAACCCCGGAGTCATAAAGTTGCCTGCCCTGTTTTTGAGCTGTGTATATGCGAGCCTGTTCTGCTTTGCGTATGCGAACTCAACATATCCTATTGAGTTGGATGTCTGCCTAACATAGTTGGCAACCCCTTCATTGCCCTTGCCGCCGATCCCGACAGGCCACTTCACAGCCTTTCCTTCTCCGACCTTTGATTTCCAGTCTGCGCTTACAGCAGCGAGGTAGTTTGTGAATATCGCGGTTGTGCCTGATCCGTCAGACCTGTGAACTACTGTGATCGCTTTTGCAGGCAGAACGATTTTTGGATTGAGCGCCTTTATCCTGTTGTCATCCCAGGTCTTGATCTCACCGAGAAATATTTTTGAAAGCGTGTCAGCGTCGAGCCTGAGTCCGCCTTCTTTCACTCCGGCGATGTTTACTATCAAAACTACGCCGCCCACTACTGTTGGGAACTGGATCAGATTATCTTTTTTAAGCTGCTCAGGCTTGAGCGGGTCATCAGATGCGCCAAAGTCTACTGTCCTATTGACTATCTGCCTCTGGCCGCCGCCGGAACCTATGGACTGGTAGTTTATTCTTATGCCGGTTGCCTTGTTGTAGTCATAAGCCCAGGCCTGATAGAGAGGGGCAGGGAATGACGCGCCCGCGGCGTTGATGTTTTCTGATGCATGACCAAAAGAGATGAGCGCTGACAGGCATGCGGTGATAACCATTGTAAACAGCTTGAGAACTTTCATGTTGCCTCCAAATTTATAGCGCATTGCCCTGCGCATGGCTCCATATAAGATTATGAAGCTTCTGGAAGTATCATAAAAGTTGAGGGTTTCCTCAGAATGAATCGGGTGTTACAAAAATGTTACAAATTATCCCAGGAAGGGGCATTTGGAGTGCGTTTTAGTGGCGCAATACTCTTTAAGCTGGAAGTGGCTTGGGTTGTATGGTGTCTTGTTTGCATTGCAGTAAGAGAGTCCTGACTTTACAAGATGCGGGCATCTTGATGCCAGCCTGACTCTTCTTGATATTTTCCTGGATATCACTGATCCCATGAATTAATTATCGTCGGATGAAAGCTGTTATTGAGCAGCATGTATTTTTGGCGGTAGTTCAGATGGTTTAGCAAAGGCTGTGAGGCTTGCTCATGCTATTGAGCAGCATGGCCTCTGTTGCTTCTTTTGCATCTCTCAGCTATCTCTGCAAGCAGGGCATCATCCAGTATCTGCCTGATCGACTGCTCTGTCTTTTGTCTCCAGTTGGGATGCTCATCAATAGTGCCAGGCATGTTCTGCTGCTCAAGTGTGCCGAGTATGTCATCCAGATTTACGCCGAGCAGCATGCAAGGGGTTTTAGAGAGGAATTCATAAACAGCAGCGCAGAGCTGGGGAGTGATCTCATTGTCACTCAGGCTGCTCACATCTATTCCCGAGTCAGCAACAGCCTTCAAAAGCAGCCTCTTGTCGCGCACCCGCTCTGTGTAAGCCCTCTGGAGCTCTTCTTCATCCTTGATGATGCCGAGTTTTTTTCGCAGCTCTATGTCTTTGCCTGCCCAGAAGCCGAAGAGTGTGGGCAGGTCATGTGTTGTTACAGAGCAGATCGCATGCTCAGGATATTTTTCAGGAGAGAGAAAATCCGGCTCAGGGTATTGTCTCTGGAAGTAGAGCAGTTTGAACGAGAGTGCTGAATACCTCTGGAGCGTGTCCCATACATTTTCGCCGACAGTCCCGAGGTCTTCAGCTATCACAACGGTCTTGTTGATGTTGCTCTCTAGAGCGATAATCCTGAAGAGATCTTCAACAGGATAGTGCAGGTAAACTCCATGTTTCGGATGACTGCCTTTTGGTATCAGGTATCTCCTGAACATGCCGAGCGCATGGTCAATCCGAATTGCTCCGCAATGCCTCATGTTCTGCCGCAGTGTGCGGATAAAATATTCATATCCTGTTGCGCGCAGCTTCTCAGGCATCATTGGCGGGAATCCCCAGTTCTGGCCATCAGGATTAAAGTCATCAGGAGGACAGCCTGTGTCCATTGAGAGCGCGAAGATGTCTTTATAGCTCCATATGTCGCTGCCATTGGAGACAGAGCCGACTGCAAGGTCGTGGTATATGCCCAGCAGCATGCCGCATCTCTCAGCAGTAAGAGCTGCATCCTTCATCTGTGTGTCCAGAATCCATTGTATATATTTCCAGTAGAGTATCTGCTTCCTGTTTTTTCCTGCGAATTCCATTACATGACTGCCGGCAGGGTCTCTGAACTCAGCAGGCCAGTTTTGCCAGGCGAGGCTGTCATCAGGATATTCACTGTAGAAATGTTCTGCAAGAGCCATATATGTGGCAAACTGCTTCAGCATCAAGCCCTGCTCTGAAACATACCGCTTGAAGTCAGCTGCCCTTGGGGTTGACTGCTGATAGTGCTCTGTATAAAAATGCTCAAAAGCTATTCTCAATGCAGCCTCTTTCAGCGCTGCGCTCTTTTCATAATCAATTAAAGGCGAGCTGTTGAGCTTATCAACCTCTGCATTGAAAGCCTCTGACTCCTTCATGCCCGCATACCTGGCTGAGTCCCTGAGATCTTCAATAGCATCAAGATCAATGTATATGAAATTTTTGTAGAGCCTGCTTGTCGGAGAATACGGGCTTACTCCATAAGGCATCTTGTTAGGTATTGCGTTCAACGGGTTTATACCCACAAAGCTGCTGCCGAGCTTTGCCGAGCGCTCAATAATATTTTTCAGTTCTCTCAGGCTGCCGATGCCTATATTTTCTTCTGTGCGCATGGCGTAAAGGTTAAGCACAAGGCCCCACTGTTTTTTGTTTTTGAGCTGGTCAGGAATGTAGCATTTTTGAGGCGCGATTATTACTTTTGTTGCAGCAGCAATAGGGGCAGAATCTCCGGATGAAAAGCTTAGATCCAGTTTATAATATCCAGGCGCCGGATGCTTCTCATTTTCATCAAAAAGGCATAGAGATGCCTTTGCGTAGTTGGTACCCTCAAACTCGTATGTCAGGATTATTTCATAATGAGCGGCTGTTTTGTTGATTATAAATTTTTCATCTGATTCGCTCTTGAGTATCCAGTCAAAAGAGAGCGGCTGGCTGTCGGCAAATGGCACCTGCACTGTTATGCAGAGGCTCTGGGATTCATCAGGGAGTATGTAGACAGGCTCAATGAACCTTTTTGCTGCTGCTGAAGTGATTTTATTGATCTCGGCCTGTATAATTTCAGCAGTGTCAGTCTTGAAGCCCATTGAGTTGAGCACGGCTTTTTTTGTCTCGACCTCGGCAACATGTCTTGTGCCGAATATATCCCAGTACTCAGGTATGATTCCGCAAAGCTCAGAGAGCCTGTTGATCAGTTCTATGTATCTGGTGTCTTCGTTGTTCATAGTTGGAATTATAATAGCGATTCATTGTTTGATGCCAATGTAAATCTACTTCAGCGGCTTGAATGAGTTTACGACCCTGTCGAATACTGGCTGAAAAAGGCTGGCGCTGTCTTCAGGTGTGCGCAGGCTGAGGACATAGAAACCTTTTTCAGCGGGTATGACTATGTACTGTTCCAACGCATATACCTTTCGTGCCATCTTCTCGTAGACCCTCGGGTCTTTTGCACCAGGGTCAGGCAGCAGCGATCTGCTGCCGACAAATTCGCTCTTCTTTTGTTCGAATTTTTTTGCCTTTCTACCTGCTATTGTTATCTCCTGAACAGGGCCGTAGCTGCTGCCCTCCGGTACATATCCCAATATGGGCTGCGAGTGGGCTTTTATGTATCTCTCCATACTTTTATGGAGGAGATTGCCTTCAGCGTAGAAGTGAACTGATATGCGCACAGGTATGTCTGCCTCTGACGGCCCATAGAGATATATGCCATAGACCTTTTTTTCTTCGGGTTTCAGGCCAAACTGCATTGTACCGTCATTAATGCTCCACTGCTTTGGTATGTCGCAGACAAAAAAGCCCTTGTATTCATAGGAAACGAATTCCTGGTTTGTTGATGTGTCTTCTACCGCCTCCTTAACCGCGGCTGAAAGGTTCCATGGAGCTCCCTTTCCTGTTTCATACGCAGCAGCAGTTGCTGCCAGCATTACTGATATCAAAAGTGCTGTCACAGACATTCTTTTCATTGCAGACTCCTGAAATGTGTCATGTATTTATTATGCTGCCTGTTTTGCATGCACAGTGGGCGTGCCATATTTTTTAAAGTATGGGTCATGCTGCTTTGAGGTAATCACAAACAACAGCATTAGAAGAATAATGAAGATGACAATAACGATTGTGCTTGACCTGGGTTTGTGAGAACTGCCTGTGCCATGCCTTAACAGCAGTATTGCAGCAACGAGTCCTGCAAGCGGTATGAGCGCGGCAGCTGAAGCAGCATAAAAACGCAATGACCGTAAAGGCGCATTAGCGCGCGCTTTAAGCGCTGCATAAATTCCGATCACAATGGCTATCCAGGCAAATGGATAGACAATGCTGAAAAAAGCATCAGCGCCTGCAACAGTAATCATGCTGACCAGTACTGCGATAATATGGCCTGTGATGCCGACTGCAAGGGCATTTTTCTCTATCAATGCTACCTGACTCGCAGGCTCTGACATGATTGTCTCTCCACCTTCTCAATATAAACATAAGCGCTTGTGAAGCGGTAGTCTCTCGGGTATATGGTGTAAATGGTCATCGTATAATTCCTGTTCGGACTGATCGCCTTGCAATCGCCTGCAACTCCGGCGGCATGATAAAAAGGGCCTGAGCGTGTCATGTCGATAAGGTTCAGCATCTGTGGCATCTATTTTATTTTCCTTGCTGCATCGCCTTCTATATTGAAGTCAATGGTTACCGTCTGGTCAGAGTAGCTTTTACCCTGGCACGAAAGCCCTGTGAATCTTACTCTCGAAACCCATCTGCCCGGCTGCTCTGGCGTGCCCTCAATGTTGAATGCATTAAGTCTCAATCCAGGCGG
>JAJFVG010000085.1 GCA_021371915.1 Nitrospiraceae bacterium | reverse complement strand
GCAGCAACAAATGCGTAGCCGAGCCATTCATGAAGGGTCTTGATGCCGCCGTTTTTAATATGAATGGTCATCAATAGTCCTGTAATTGTTATAACCACAAAAGTTATGGCTGTCAGAGGGCTTATCCATGTCCGGTTAAGTAGTTTTTTTTTCATTTTAATATCTCCTTTTTGTATGTACTGCATTATTGCGTGCGTTTGTAATGTGCTCTCTAAAGCAAGTTAAATGCCACATGCCAGATCATTGAAAAACCGAGATTTTTATTAGGGGATAAATGCAAAGTTTGCATACAGGTTGTAAAAAAATTGCATATATACATGAGAAAATAAAGGCGCACAAGACAAATGTAAAGATACCAGCGGGTTATGCTATGATGTTTCCTGATGTTTCAGGTATAGCGATTTTATCATAGGGAGCTTTTTGGATATGGATATTGTTCTTGCGACCCGCAACGCCAAAAAAATAGAAGAAATAAGGCGCATGATGTCCGGCATCAGGGTCAATATACTTTCTCTTGCTGATTTTGATTGTCCTGATGTGCAGGAAGATGCTGACACCTTTGAGGGCAATGCGATAAAGAAGGCGGTTGCAATATCAAAATGCACAGGACACGCAGCAGTGTCTGATGATTCCGGGCTTGAAGTTGATGCGCTTGGCGGTCTGCCCGGCATATACTCAGCAAGATACGCTGGAGATGGGGCTGATGACGCATCGAATGTGAGGAAGCTTTTGGCTGCAATGCAGAATGTGCCTAATGAATCAAGAGGGGCAAGGTTTGTCTGCTGCATAGCCCTTGCTCTGACTGATGGCAGCATATATACATTCGAAGGCGAGGTGAAGGGCAGCATAGCTCTCAATCCGGAGGGTTCATCAGGGTTTGGCTATGATCCTGTTTTTTATCCTGCCGGTCATGGGATCACATTTGCCCGGATGGACGCCGGGCAGAAGGACTCGATGAGCCACCGCAGGGCGGCACTCGAAAAACTCAAGGCGCATCTCAAAAAAATCACCTGACAATCAAAAATATAAGGAATTTTAATGCAAAGATTATTATTTTAAAATTGCTTTGGTTTTTCCCCATCGAGTAACTTAAATCATCATAGAGGAGGTTGTTCATTATGAGAGTTGTTCTTCTTGGAGCACCTGGAGCAGGGAAAGGAACGCAGGCAAAAAAACTGATAGAGGTCTGCGGCATCCCCCAAATTTCAACAGGCGACCTTTTGAGGGCAGCTGTTGCAGCAAAGTCAGACCTCGGCGTGCAGGCCAAGGCTTATATGGACAGGGGAGAGCTGGTCCCTGACAGCATAGTGCTTGGCATGGTGCAGGAGAGGCTGAGGCAGGATGACTGCGCAAAGGGCTGCATACTTGACGGATTCCCGAGAAATACTTCACAGGCAAAGGCCCTTGATGAGATGCTCCAAACCATGAATATGCCGCTTGATGCTGCTGTGGACATTGATGTGCCCCTTGAAGACCTGATGAAGAGGCTTACAGGCAGAAGGACCTGCGGATCATGCGGCCAGATGTACAACATATATTTCAGCAAGCCGCAGAAAGATGGGGTATGCGACAAGTGCGGAGGAGCGCTGTTTCAGAGAGACGACGACAAGGAAGATACAATAAGAAAGAGACTCGATGTTTACACTTCGCAGACAGCTCCATTGATCGGCTACTACAGGGACAAAAGCCTGTACAAGGGCATCAATGGAACCGGAAGTATTGATGAAATTTTTAATAACATTTGCAGCGCGCTGAAGACCAACTAAATATAACAATAAGTTCAGCGCTTGGGGGAGGTAGCATGGCTTTGGTCAATCCTCATGGGAAGGACAAGCAGCTCCGCGTCCTGTTGTTAAAGGGAGAAGAGCTGAAGCAGGAGAGGCAGCATGCCTCTAAATTGTTCAAGGTTAAAATCAGTTCAAGAGAAGCCGGCGACCTCATAATGCTCGGCATCGGCGGCTTTACTCCGCTTACAGGCTTCATGGGCCATGATGACTGGAAGCGGGTGTGTAAAGAGTACAAAACAGCTGACGGCACATTCTGGCCCATCCCCATTACAGTATCCACAACAAAGGAAGTTGCTGACAGCATCAAAAAGAACCAGGAGGTTGCCCTGGTCTCTGATGAGTCTGATGAGATAATGGCCATAATGAAGGTGACTGAAAAGTACTCGATTGACAAGGATCTCGAGTGCAGGCAGGTCTTCAGGACTACTGATGCAGAGCATCCTGGCGTTGCTATGGTAATGAAGCAGCACGAGGTGAACCTTGCAGGCCCTGTAAAGGTATTGAGTGAAGGATCATTCCCAAAAGAATATCAGGGCGTCTACCTGAGGCCAGCTGAGACGCGGATGATATTTGAAGAGAAAGGCTGGAGCAAGGTCGCGGCATTCCAGACCAGAAACCCGATGCACCGTTCCCACGAGTATCTCACAAAGATAGCGGTTGAGATATGCGACGGCGTTTTCATCCATATGCTCCTTGGCAAGCTCAAGGCAGGGGACATACCCGCAGATGTGAGGCAAAAGGCCATTGATGTCCTCATTGATAAATATTATGTGAGAGATACAATTATGGTAGGTGGGTATCCGCTGGATATGAGGTATGCAGGCCCGCGCGAGGCGCTCCTTCATGCGCTCTTCAGGCAGAACTACGGATGCAGCCACCTTATTGTGGGCAGAGACCACGCAGGCGTCGGCGAATACTACGGCCCGTTTGATGCCCAGAAAATTTTTGAAGAGATCCCGCAAGATGCTCTTGAGACAAAGCCTCTTAACATAGACTGGACATTCTATTGCAAAAAGTGCGATGGCATGGCTTCCATGAAGACCTGTCCGCACGGCAAGGATGACAGGATACTGCTGAGCGGCACAAAACTTAGGAAGATGCTATCCGAGGGCGAAGAGGTGACAACCCAGTTCAGCAGGCCGGAAGTGCTCGAGATATTGAGAGATTACTATAAGGGCCTTACTGAAAAGGTCCATATCAAGACACATAAATATTCTGAAGGTGTTTAGATTACAGATTGTCAGTTTGTTTCAGCGAGGCGATGAAACAGACTGAAAGGAGGTGCAGGGAAGGCAGCAGGCAGTTATTGGAAGCGTATGAAGCACGAGGTTTCAAAAAACAAAATAATAATAACGAGAGCTTAGAGGAGGTAACGATGCCAAGTTATGTGATCACTGAAAAGTGTGATGGCTGCAAGGCACAGGACAAGACAGCATGCCAGTATATATGCCCGAATGACCTGATGACCCTTAACAGAGACATTATGAAGGCTTTTAACCAGGAGCCTGAGCAGTGCTGGGAGTGCTACAACTGCGTAAAGATCTGCCCGCAGCAGGCGATCGAGATAAGAGGATACCAGGACTTTAATCCTCTTGGAGGAAACGTCATCCCCATGAGAGGCACAGACTCGATCATGTGGACAGTAAAGTTCAGAAACGGTTCGCTCAAGAGATTCAAATTCCCCATCAGGACCACTGCTGAAGGATCTGTTGATCCTTTCGGCGGCAAGCCGGAGCCCGATTACTCAAAAATAAAACAGCCCGGACTGTTCACTCAGCAGGGAGAAGGCAAAGTTCTGCCTTCACTGAAGAAATAGGGGAGGATAAAAATGGAAAAAGAGACATGCACGTTTTCATTCTGTCAGAAGCCTGAAGTTGTTGAAATAGAGACCGACCTACTTCTTGTAGGCGGCGGCATGGCCTGCTGCGGAGCAGCTTACGAAGCAGCAAGATGGGCAACACCAAAAGGGCTTAAAGTTACTATGGTTGACAAGGCTGCAACAGACAGAAGTGGAGCTGTTGCGATGGGCCTTTCAGCCATCAACACATATCTCGGCGAAAACAGCGCTGAGGACTACGTCAAATATGTTCGCGGCGACCTTATGGGCATAATCAGGGAAGACCTTGTTTATGACCTCGGCAGGCAGGTTGACGATTCAGTACACCTCTTTGAGGAGTGGGGACTGCCCATATGGAAAAAGGGTGATGACGGTTTTTCACTCGACGGTTTCCAGGCAAATGACCAGGGCAAGGGATCGTTGAAGGAAGGGGCCGCTCCTGTTCGCTCAGGCAAGTGGCAGATCATGATCAACGGTGAGTCCTATAAGGTTATAGTTGCTGAAGCAGCAAAGAAGGCTCTTGAGGTTAACAGACTGGCCACAGGCGTAAACCAGAACCACTTTGAGAGAGTCTTTATCGTGAAGCTCTACAAGGATGCCAATGACCCCAACAGGGTTGCGGCAGCAGCAGGCTTCAGCGTAAGAGAGAACAAAATATATTTATTCAAGGCAAAGGCGATGGTGCTCGCAGCAGGCGGAGCGGTCAATGTCTTCAGGCCAAGATCAACACAGGAAGGCCAGGGAAGGGCCTGGTATCCTGTATGGAACTCCGGCTCAGGCTACGCGCTCGGCATGCAGGTCGGCGCAGAGCTTACCATGATGGAAAACAGGTTTGTGCCAGCCAGATTCAAGGACGGCTACGGCCCTGTTGGAGCATGGTTCCTCTTCTTCAAGGCAAAAGCGACCAACTCGCTCGGCGAGGACTATTGCGCAACGAATTTTGAAGAGACAAAGAAGCTCTACAGCCCTTACGCGGAAAAGATGGGCACAGCAATAAGAAACCACATGATGATGATAGACATGAAGGCAGGCAAAGGCCCTATCCTCATGAATACGCATCACGCGATGGCAGAGCTGTCAAAGACCATGGACGCCAAGAGGATCAAGCACCTGGAATCAGAGGCATGGGAAGACTTCCTCGATATGTGCATAGGCCAGGCAGGTTTATGGGCATCAAAGAACATACTGCCTGACAAGGAGCCTTCTGAGATAATGCCTACTGAGCCGTATCTGCTCGGCTCGCACGCAGGTTGCGCAGGCTTCTGGTGCAGCGGTCCTGCTGACCTCGGCGCTCCTGCTGAGTGGAACTGGGGCTACAACAGGATGTCAACAGTGACCGGCCTCTTCATGGCAGGAGACATTGTGGGCGCATCAGGCCACAAATTCTCCTCAGGCTCGCATGCTGAAGGCAGAATAGCTGCCAAGAGCGCGATAGCATTCATACTCGACCACCCTGACTACAAGCCCTCCATCAAGGAGAGCGCAGACAGCGTGGCAGGAGAACTCTACATGCCTTATGAGACATACGAAAAGTACAAGGTCTTCTCAACAGACCCTGCTATCAATCCCAACTACATAAGGCCGAAGATGCTCCAGACCAGGCTCCAGAAGATATCTGACGAATATTTCGGCGGCATATCCACCTGGTACA
>JAJFVG010000008.1 GCA_021371915.1 Nitrospiraceae bacterium | reverse complement strand
TGTTTTGCCATGCCCGCATTTTCTGATGATCATACTTATCTGAAGTCAGGCGAGCTTTACTTCAGCGTTAAGGATGCATCCGGCAAGTTGATAACCCGGAAAAAAGGGTCTTCTGCCATTGCGAGTCATGCGCTTGTCACTGACAAAAAAACAGGAGAGGTGTGCGGTTATGCTGAGTTTGAATATGAGATCCGCAGGGATACAAAGATACCTTCCCTTGAAATACTTGAACACTATAATGATAAATTCAAAAGCACCAATGCTGGTCTCAAGCCTCAGTGGGAAAAGGCAAAAGATGATGTATCGGTAAATCAGAAGAAGATCAGGCAGGCAGCAAGTTCAAATGATATAGAGGTTGTAAAGTCCGCTGTTGTCACCGTATATGACGAGAACAAGACAGGGCATGGCACTGGTTTTTTCATAAGCCGCAACGGCTATATTCTGACAAACGCGCATGTTGTGGCTCATACCGGAGATTCTCCGAAGGTTAAGCTTTATGATGGCGCTGAAAAAACGGCTGTTCTTATCAAGGTGGATGCAGTCAGAGACCTTGCGCTTATCAAGATCGAAGGTAAAAACTACACATATCTGAAGATGGGTGATTCCGATAAAATAAACTTTAATGATGAGGTTGTGGCCATAGGCACGCCACTCTTGATGAGCAATGAGGGAAGGGTCGCCAAAGGTCTGGCAAAGGGCAGTTTCGATGTCAGCGGCAAGGGCAGGGGGCAGAGCTTTATAATCTCTAACATCCTTATGGCCCCTGGAAACAGCGGAGGCCCGCTGCTGAATGAAAAAATGGAAGTTGTGGGCGTAAATACCCTGAGTAATTTTATTTATCTGCTCAGATATTTTATCCAGACAGGTGTCTTCTCAGCCGAGTATCTCAGAGGGCTGTCAAGCCCGATCAACGAGACAAAACATTTTATAGAAAAGTGATTTTTTTGCCCGGTCGCGAATCTATTTGCATCACCCGAATCATCATTCAAGCTTAAACGATGTCTTTGAGACTCCTGTATTGCCGTTTGAAGGATCGAATGCATATATTGTCAGGCTGTATTGTCCTGCCTGTTTGAGTTCTATTTGCGCAGCATGCATGCTGTTTTTGCCTGAGTATTTAAGGCCAGTCTCTTTAATGGTTTTGCCATTCTTTTCAACCAATGCCTTGATATCGTATTTGTCAGAATCCCACATGCCGCCCGGCATGGTAGGACATCCTCAAAGCATGAGGACTTTTGCTTCAATGTTGATAACAGCTGCGTTGTTCTTGGTTTTTATAACGCTGCTGTCTGCCGGAATCAGAGTTTGAACCACAAAGCCAGGCAGTTCTATTGTTATTGCGTCTCCGGCTGTTATGTCTTTGCCGGGAATAAGCCAATGCGTTACAGTGGCCGTCTGCATTGACGCAGGATAGTGGAGCGGTCCGGTTGCGGTAATTTCAACATGCACAGGCTTTGTAATATTTATTGATGCAGTGAATTTTGCAGAGCTGCTGTCTGATAGCGGCGCGCCTCTTTTGTGCGTGCCCATTATTATGTCGGTATTGCCTGTGGAGCCCTTTGTTACGCCTTGTGCCAGTATGGTTCCGCTGTTTATATCCTTGATTGTGATCTTTGCTCCTCCCATCGAGTCGCCGATGAATTTTGCATCTTTGGACTTTACCATTACTGTAATATTTGCGGTATCAGCGTAAGATGCAAACGGGATTGAAAATGCGATAAGAACAAGCGGCAAAAGATATATGGAAAGTTTCATCTCGTTCCTCCAGTTTAATTGTCTGATGAATGAATTTTGAGTTGCTTGACAACACCCCAGAGCATTGATAAGCTTTATCTATAGATTAAGCCAGTCTATAGAGTTAGTCAATAATACTGGCTGACTCAGTGAAGAAAGGCCCAATCAGTGACCAATCAGTGAATTGATAGCTGCTTGTTTTTTTACCTGCTTTTAGCAGGGAATCCTCTGAGAGCAAGGAGGGCAGGATGGACAGGGATTATCTGAAAACATTGCTTGCAGGTATCGGAATTGCCGGCCTTATCACAGGCGCAGGCGTCCCGGGCCAGGGGTTGGCAGCTACCAGCTGAAGCGGAACCTCTGGTGCCGGCGGCACCAAAAGTGATATCACAACTGATAAAAACGGAGCAGCTGAAAAGAAGGGCAGTGCTGCTGATGCTGAAAAAAAGAAAAAGAAGCCCGCCAAGAAGAAGGCTGGAGCAAAAGAAGCAAAGCCTGATGAGACCAAACCTGAGGAGGCAAAACCCTCAGGAGGCAGCAGCTGAGGATCAAAGAAATAATGGTGCGGTTCGCGCCATATATTCCTGAAGTTGATGCAGTGTTCAGAGCAGTTATGATGGACATGCTGCTCGAGTATAATTCATAATCTCCCATGGGCTCTGAAGGAGAAGCGCGTTTTAAGGAAATATTTCCTGCAACCAGAAAGGTTTTATCTGACAAATTATGGATCGGTTTGACCGGAGGTTTGGCAGAGGACGCGGTGCCTGAGGAGTTTCTGGAGAGTCTGAAAAAATCAGCAGACAGCGGGACAGGGGCGCCAGGATATGCCCCTGATCTCGCTGCAATTGAACTGGCAGTGTACAGATCGCGCAACGCATCTTTTTTTGCTTCTGAAAACAGTTCTCAAACAAAGAAATTCAGCCTCAATCCTACACTTAATCTGGTTCCTGTCGCATGGAGGAATCTGCCGCTGCTTTTGTCTGATGCGCGTGAAGATTGTGTGCCGCCTGAGGAAAAAGCAGGATTTGTCGTTACATACCAAAATCCGGCAACAGGAGATATTGCAGTTGAGGATGCATCAGATGACCTGCTGCTGGCCCTGAAAATCGTGGTCGAGGAGCTTGATCTCAGACTCGTTGCAAAGTCATCAAATAAAACAGTATGGCCCATATACTGCACGCTTAAAAGCAGCGCTACTAAAGGCGCTCTTGTTGAATCTCCATCAAGGATAAAGAGACCTTCAATGTATCCGCGCGGAAGAGATGTTGCGGACAACTTTTTCAGTTCTGATGTTTTTACTTTGCAATGGCACATCACGCAGTCATGCGACCTGCACTGCAAACACTGCTACGACAGGTCTGACAGGGCAAATGTGAGTTTCAGCGATGCTGTAGCCATACTCGATCAGCTTTATGATTTTTGCGCAGCTAAAAATGTTACAGGACAGGTCTCTTTTTCCGGCGGTAATCCTTTTTTGCATCCTGATTTTAAAAAAATATACAAAGAGGCATCAGACAGGGGATTTGCACTCGCGATACTCGGTAATCCTGTAAGCGCTGAAGCGCTTGAAGATATAGTCAGCATAGAGAAGCCGGTCTTTTATCAGGTGAGTCTTGAAGGTCTGGAAGAGTACGATGATTATGTGCGCGGCAGCGGACATTTTCGCAGAACCCTTGATTTTCTGAGTTTGCTTAAAGAGTTTGATATATATTCGATGGTGATGCTGACTCTCAGCCGCGTAAATATTGATCAGGTTATACCTCTGGCAGGTCTGCTCAAGGCCAGGGCTGATCTGTTTACATTTAACAGACTCTCGATTGTTGGCGAGGCGCAAAACATGCTGCTGCCTCAAAAGGAAGAGTACAGGCGATTCCTTGAGGCATACCTGGCGGAAGCAGAGTCTAACGATGTGCTGGTGTGCAAGGATAATCTGATAAACATCCTGCTGAGGGATAAACGCAGGGACCTCTTTGGAGGATGTGCCGGACACGGCTGCTCTGCTGCATTCAATTTTCTCTCTCTGCTGTCTGATGGTGAGGTGCATGCCTGCCGCAAACTGCCTTCAAATATAGGGAATGTTAAAGAACAGAGCATTATTCAGATTTATGATTCAGCCATTGCAGAGAAATACAGGATGGGGCCGTCTGAATGCATGGGATGCGATATCCGCCCTGTATGCGGCGGTTGCCTTGCTGTGGCCTATAGCTTTGGACTGGATATTTTCAAGCAGAAAGATCCAATGTGTTTTATCGCAAAATAAATCAGGTAAAAAACGGATACAGACAGATGGACAGACGAAAAGTTGTGCTCATAACAGGTGCATCATCAGGACTTGGCAGGGCTGCTGCTGGGCTTCTCGCATCCAGCGGATATGTTGTTTATGGAACGAGCCGGAATCCTGCTTCATCATTTTCTGACAATTTCAATATGCTCAAGCTCGATGTAAGAGGCGATGATTCAGTAAAAGCGTGTATTTCTGAAGTTATAAATAAAGAGGGCAGCATTGATTTGCTTGTATGCAATGCCGGATATGTGCTGAGCGGCGCTGTTGAAGAGGTCTCTATGTCTGAGGCAAAGGAGCAGATGGAGACCAATTTTTTCGGAGTTGCAAGAGTGGTTTCTGCTGTGCTGCCGCATATGAGGGAAAATCGAGCCGGCAGGATAATCATTATCAGTTCTGTGGCTGGCATGATCGGTCTGCCGTACCATGCGTATTACAGTGCCTCAAAGTATGCGCTGGAAGGTTATGCAGAAGCCCTAAGCCGCGAAGTGCACGACAAGGGCATATGCGTCTCTTTGGTGCAGCCGGGATTTTTCCGTACAAACATTGCAGGAGCCGCTGCATTAGCTGAAAAGGTTGTCATGGCCTACCATAAACAGAAAGGCAGGGCGATGGATATATTCCATGACTCTGTGGCTTCAGGAAAAACCCCGGAAGAGCTTGCTCTGCTGATAAAAAGAATTGCAGACTCTGATTCTCCAAAATTGAGGTATATGAATGCCGGCTCTGCAAGATGGATTCTTATGCTCAGACCTCTGATACCGCAGCGCATGTTTGAATATGTTCTAAGCAGATGCACCGGCATTTGACAGATATCCGTAGCTGGGGTTTTGCCTGTTCATCACGATTGTTCAATAATATTCTTATAGCCACGATAACTATTAGGTAATACATCACCGTTGCAGCGGAGGAGTTTTGGAACAGTCCGGCAAGAACCTCAAGGAGTCTGTACTCAACAGGATAAGGCAGAGCAATGAGTTCCCTGTAATGTCGGAAACCGTAAATGTCATCAATAGCTATGATGCACAGCTCGATTCATCTTTGTCTGATTTTGCCAATCTTGTGCTCAAGGACTATGCGTTGACAACCAAGATTCTCAGACTCGTCAATACGGTCTACTTTTCGCAGTTCGGTGAAGTCACGACAATTTCAAGGGCAATAATACTGCTCGGTTTTGAGAATATACGCAATATTGCCATGACGCTTATGCTGTTTGAACACTTCAACAAAAGCAAAAGCCATGATTTGCTTGAGACAATAATGCAGTCCTTCTACAGCGGCCTGCTCGCAAAGAAAATAGCATCAGACATGAATATCCCCGATGCTGAAGAGGCCTTCATCTCTTCGCTCTTTCACAAGTTCGGGAGGGTAATGGCAGCCTTTTATCTGCCGGATAAGCTTGTGGAGATCGCCAGGATGGAAGACAAGTGGAAGTCTAATGAGGATGTGGCTTCCGTGAGTGTGATGGGCGCTACATTTGAAGACATTGGCATGACAATAGCCGGGGAATGGAACTTCCCCAAGCAGGTGATCCATAACATGAGGTCAATGCGCGGATCTGAAAAGGGCATGATGTCAGACCCGCTGTACGGGGTTACGGTGCTCGCCAATGAAATAGCCAGACTGGTATATATGGGACGTGACGAAAAGGAGGTGGGCAGCAGGATAGCTGAACTGTCGTCACGGGTCAAGGGCGGCCTCACAATTACTCAAGAGAAGCTCAAAGAGTATATGGCAGGCTCTGTGCGGGAGCTTGCTGATTTCATGAACAGCATAAACATGGATTCAGGCAGGAGCATATTTGTGAAACGGGCTGCGGTATGGCCGGCGCAAGAGACTGTTGCTGTAACAGTGAACGAGTCTGATGAGCATCCTGCATTTGCTTCAGGCGCGATCAGTACGATCGATTCGATGATAATACCAGAGGAATCTGAAACACCGGAGAATATCTTTACCAAAGGCATACAGGACATGAACAGCGCCATACTGAGCGGATTTTCACTTAACGATATGTTCAAGATACTTCTGGAAACAATGTACAGAGGCATGCAGCTCTCCGGTCATTCACGCACTCTGTTTTTCATCAAAGATGCAAATTCATCGTTAATGAGCATAAGGTACGGATTTGGCGGCATGGTGGATGAGGCAAGGGAGTGGTTCAGGATACCGGTCGGCAGTTTTGATGACATATTCAATACGGCAATCAGCAAGCAGACGGATTTTGTGATAAAGGACATTTTGGCAGTTGATATCAAGTCCATGCTGCCGCAATGGTATATGCAGCATATTGACTTTCCGATATTTGTTATTGTGCTGCCGATAGTTGTAAATAAAAAACCGCTCGGCCTTTTTTATCTTGAGGGAGAGAAAGATTCTTTCAGCAAACTGACAGCATCACAGCTCAACTATCTGAAGATAATGCGCGACCAGGCTGTGCTTGCCATAAAGCAGAAGCACGGGCTGTAATCTAAAGTAATATATCAGGAGCTTTATGGATCCCCGGGTAATCCCATTTGTAAAAGAAGAGATAATACGCAATGTCATAAAGTCTCATGCCAGTCTGCTTGTTACAGGATGGCAGAAGTCAGGCAAGAGCGTATCAGCTGTAAAGGCAGCGATGAGCGTTGCTGACACATACTATTTCGATCCTCTTGGCAACGTGCCTGTTGAAGATATAAAAGAAAGGTCAGCTTCATCTGATATGCAGGCATTTGTTGCAGCTATTAAACTGTCTGATGAAGTGTTTTCCGTGCTTGTGGTTGATAATTACGAGAAGCTTGCACCAGTTGACATGCTGTTTCTCAAGTCAATGCTCAAGGACAAAAAACCTGATCTCAAGCTGATTTTGATCAGCGGTGCGTTTGCAAGCATCAGCGCCATGATGGATGGAATAGAGGCTGTTGTCAGGGTCAAAGTTGATACAGCAGAGCTGGTCTATTCCAGCCGCATGAACTCCTGATGTGTTTGTGAAGCCTTTGCTCTGTTGATCTATGCCAAGTGTTTCAGTATTTCCTCCTTGTCTGCCTTTGCAAGGTTTGCCTTGATGTTTTTTTTCAGATGTTCTTTGTATTCAGGCGCGAGCCCTTCGAGTATTTTTGAATTGATCCTGGGGGAGGCAGCAAGATACCATGCGCTGCATTTTGAGTTTTTAAGCACGAACTCTATTGAGCTGATGATGTTGTTGACGAGTCGTTTCCCAGTCTCCTTTTCAAGTGTGTGTGCTTCTCCTGAGCCTTTTGTCCATCCCATGCTTCCTGCCTCGCCGAAATTGCCTGCGCTGTCTGTAATTCTTTCAGAGAGCCGGGTATGCGCTTCAACAGTATCGTAACTGTCTATGAGCTGAAGGTTGGCTGTCTTTTGCGGTGTTGTACTGAAGCTGTAGGCTTTGAAGTGTCCGAGGTCAGCTATGATCACGATCTTTTCCATATTTCACCTCACACTGTAAAGTTGGTGTTTTATAGATCAAAAATCAGTGAGCAGACAGAATCCATATATATTGTAACCCTGTCCGGCTGGCCTTACCAGCCGGACAGCAGACTATCTGCAGAACTGCTTAAAAAAGTCATTGCCTTTGTCATCAACAAGGATGAATGCCGGAAAGTCAACAACATCTATCTTCCAGACAGCCTCCATGCCGAGTTCAGGGTAGTCTATGCACTCAACCTTCTTTATGTTCTCCTCAGCAAGCAGGGCAGCCGGGCCGCCTATTGAACCGAGATAGAAGCCGCCATGTTTTTTGCAGGCATCTGTAACCTGCTGGCTGCGGTTGCCTTTGGCTATCATTATCAAAGAGCCTCCGTGCGACTGGAGCAGGTCAACGTAAGAGTCCATTCTGCCGGCTGTTGTCGGGCCGAAAGAACCAGAGGGCTTGTCAGCAGGTTTTTTTGCAGGCCCTGCATAGTAGACAGGATGATTCTTGAGGTAATCCGGAATGCCGAGCCCCTTGTCTATGCGCTCCTTGAATCTGGCGTGGGCAATGTCACGCGCAACAACAAGCGTGCCTGTAAGCGAAAGCTGCGTTGTGACAGGATATTTGGAGAGCTCTGCAAGTACATCCTTCATAGGCCGGTTCAGGTCTATCTTTACAGCTCTATGCTCATGCTTTGCCCGGTATTTATCTGGAATAAATCTGCCTGGATTGCGCTCAAGCTCCTCTATCCATACTCCATCTCTGTTTATCTTTGCCTTTATGTTCCTGTCTGCTGAACAAGAGACGCCCATACCCACAGGACATGATGCGCCATGCCTCGGCAGTCTGATAATTCTTATGTCTAGCGCAAAGTATTTACCGCCGAACTGAGCGCCAATGCCGCATTTGTATGCAGCATCAAGTATCTTCCTTTCAAGCTCAATATCCCTGAATGCCTGGCCTGATTTATTACCTTCTGTGGGCAGGCTGTCAAGATATTTTGCTGACGCCAGCTTTACGGTTTTCAGGCACGCTTCTGCTGACGTGCCGCCTATTACAAAAGCTATGTGATACGGAGGGCATGCTGCTGTGCCGAGCGTCTTCATCTTTTCGATCAAAAACTTTTCGAGGCTTTCAGGATTGAGCAGCGCTTTTGTCTCCTGATACAGCATGGTCTTGTTGGCAGAGCCGCCGCCCTTTGTCACAAAGAGGAATTTGTAATCCATGCCCTCTGCTGCGTATATGTCTATCTGGCCAGGCATGTTGTTGCCGGAATTCAGCTCTTCATACATTGTGAGCGGTACTGTCTGGGAATAGCGCAGGTTTTCTTCCTTATATGTTTTAAATATTCCTCTTGAAAGATGTTCCTCATCGTTTGCGCCTGTCCATACCTGCTGTCCCTTTTTTGCCACAACAGTGGCAGTCCCTGTGTCCTGGCAGAGCGGCAGCACAAATTTGGAGGCAACCTCTGCATTGCGCAGCATGGCTATCGCAACGCCCCTGTCATTGGGGGATGATTCAGGATCAGACAATATTGCTGCAACCTGCTCGATATGTTCTGTCCTGAGCAAAAAGGAGACATCCCTGACAGCTTCATTGGATATCAGTTCGAGCGCTTTTGGATCAACAACAAGCACATCCTTGCCTTCGAAGTTTTTTACAGAAACAAAATCTTTTGTAATGAGCCGGTATTTTGTCGTGTCCTGTCCGAGCGGAAAGGGGTTTTGAAAAGAATAGTCATTGTTGTTGTCAGACATTTGATCCTCCGGTGGTATAAAGCAAATAATGAACACATTATAAATACAACAGGTGGTTAATTCAATAATGAGAGATCAACATTGGCGGGAGCGTGTGGGAATCGAACCCACCCTGCCACCTTTTGGGCGGCAACACCGGATTTGAAGTCCGGGAGGGACACCAGAACCCTATGCGCTCCCATGAGCGCTTATCAGGCGCAGTGATTATATTAATATCTTGAGCATGGCCTGTCAAATCTGAACAAATAATATAGTGTTCATTATATATATGCTCTTTATTCATACGGAGCGGACAATGCAGAAGGCGGGGAAGTGGAGAATGAGGATATGTTGAGCTGGAAGCAGCAGATTTTGCTTGCAAACGGGAATCTGGTTTGATAGGATTGCATCTGGGTGGGACCGAATCGGAGCAGTTGGTAATAATTTCTCAGAATTGAGGAGGCCCAATGTTGCGTAAAAACGCGGATTTTTCTTCTGCAGTAAATAATGTATCCTGCTTTAATAAACTATCAAGTCACCATTTACCCAAATCAAATAAATTACTATTTGTATCTATATTCATAACTTTTCTTAGCATACTCCTGTCGTTTTTCAGCATTGGACTTGCCCCGCTTTAGTAGACATTCACAAGCTTCCACATGAAGCCTGTTCAAACTCATAGGGCCTGATCTGTCCCAATGAACTGTGCCTTCTGCTGCGGTTGTAGAATATCTCGATGTACTCAAAGATATCCATCCTTGCTTCCTCTTTTGTCTGATAGATTCTACGTTTAATGCGCTCCTTTTTCAAGCTGCTGAAAAATGACTCCATCGCTGCATTATCATAACAGTTGCCGCGTCGGCTCATGCTGGGCTGAAGATTGTGCTGTCTGCAAAACCTCATCCACTCATCACTGCCATACTGTGAGCCCTGGTCTGAATGCACTATCACTGCATCTTTGGGTTTGCGCCGCCACACTGCCATCAACAGGGCATCCATAACCAGCTCCTTTGCAAGGGTAGGCTTCATAGACCACCCGATAATCATCCTTGAATGCAGATCCATTACCACTGCAAGATAGAGCCAACCTTCATATGTGCTGATGTATGTGATGTCTGTTGTCCATACCCTGTCTGTATGTGTGGCAATAATGCCTTGCCTGAGCCTGTTGTCAAATACATTTGATGGCCTGCCGCTTTTGTATTTATGCTTCTTGTAGCTGCGCTCCGCCCTTATGCTTCTTTGCCGCATCAGCCTTGCTATGCGCTTTTTGCTGCACCTGCATCCGCTTGTTTTGAGCTCTTTGTATATCCTGGGACTGCCATATGTGCCTGAACTCTGCTCATATGCATCCCTGATAAGTTCAATCAGCTCAGCATCTTCTTTGCTGCGGCCAGATTGCGGCCTGTTCATCCATGCATAATATCCGCTTCTGTGCACCCTGAGCACTCGGCACATTGATGATACCCTAAACTCATGCCGGTGATCTCTTATAAAGGCGTACTTTACCCGGATGCCTTGGCAAAGTACGCTGCGGCCTTTTTTAGGATGTCACGCTCTTCCTGTACTCTCTTAAGTTCATTCTTGAGCCTGGCTATCTCCTGCCTGTCAGTGTTGCCCTGACTTACGCCTTCCTTTGACTGCTTTACCCATAAATACAGACTCTTGCTTGATATGCCGAGCCTTTGGCTCACTTCTTTGGTCTTGAAGCCGCGCTCTGTTACCTGCCTGACTGCCTCAAGCTTGAACTGCTCCGTGTACCTCCAATCCCTCATAAACACACCTCCTGTCAGTAACTTCCAATTGTAACTTATATGTGTCTACTGAATCGGGGGAAGTCCAGTGAAAGCCTATAACGCATTGAAATTACATCATAAATATACCTTACAAAGCCACTTGACACGCTTCAAAAAAATATGATAAATATTTTTCATTAGCACTCTCGCTCTTGGAGTGCTAATGATTTAACCCGATGTTTCTAAACAAAAA
>JAJFVG010000005.1 GCA_021371915.1 Nitrospiraceae bacterium | reverse complement strand
GGGTTGTTATGTAATTGACTTGAACTTAATCTTGTGATAGCGTTTGTTGTTATACATGCAGCACAAAATTCTATTTATCAAGGAGTGTGGCATGACAAAGACCGGCAGTGTGTTGTTGATGCTTATAATGGTTCTTACAGGTGCTTTCTTTATGGCTCCTGCTGTATTTGGCGCAGAGACTCTTGATCAGTCCAACAACCCTGCATGGACAGGTGGCGCTGTAAATATCGCTCCTGCAAATAGTGTGAGCCAGACCTTTGTGCCTTCTTTGCCGGTGCTCACCTCAGTTGAAGTTGCACTCAAGACCGGCAACAAGGGCAAGGGCGGCGACCAGGTTACACTGAAAATTCTTAACTCAAGCGGTCAGCAGTTAGCATCTGTAACAGCATTGATCAATGAAGGGTTTGAAGGATTCTGGAAGTTCACCATGCCTGGCAGCGGCATAAATGTCACGCCCGGGCAGCCGCTCACAATAAGGCTTCAGGACACTGGCAAGATAGTCTTCTGGTGGAAGTATAAAGACGGCAATACATATGCTGCCGGCAAGGCGATGTTTCATGGTGCGCCTTTTAATGATAATGATTTCTTCTTCAAGACCTATGGCATGCAGCCTGCGCCAACTTTTTCTCTTGCTGTTATTCCTGATCCGGTCAATATCAACAAGGGAGGCAGCAAGCAGGTAACCGTGAATGTTACTCGTCAGAATGGATTCAACGGATCAGTGCTTGTATCTTTCCCAACTCTGCCTTCAGGCGTAAGCGCAAGCCCAGCCACAAAGACCATCAGTACAAGCAGCGCTCCATTCACACTATCAGCAAGCACGTCAGCAAAAGAAGGCCAGTATGCAGCAACAGTCAAAGGAGTGAGCGGTTCCATTCAGCCTCCTGCAAAGAGCTTTCAGATAAAGATACTGCCCGCAGCAAGCCAATGCGCTCAGGGGCAGACATACTGCAATGGAAAGTGCGTGGACACTAAAACAGACAACGCAAACTGCGGCACATGTGGAAAGGTTTGCAGCTCTAACCAAAAGTGTTCTGCAGGCGCATGCGTTGCACAGACCCCGCTCTGTGGAGGCCAGACATGTGGTGCAGGCCAATACTGCTGCCAGAATGCGTGCAGGCAATCTGGTGTTGGGAGCTGTCCATACCAGGGCAGTTCTGCTGAGTATTATTGTCCCAAGGATACTGTTTCATGCCCGCAAAATATAAGCGACCCATTAAATAAGTGCTGCTGCGGGGTTTATGACGGAAAGATAAGGTCATGCCCTGGCTCGGGCAAGTGATATTGATTATGCGAAATCCCCTGCAGTAATTGCAGGGGATTTCGCTTTTTAAACATAAGGCGTGTTTATGTTTGTGTCTTACTGGTTTATCAGGTTTTCAATGACCATCGCTTGTCTCGTTGTGCTTGCTGCTGTAATAATTCCATAGGGCATAGTTCACTTTTAATTAATTTCCATATTTAAATTTTTGCAACGATTCTGCATACAGCAAACTTATTGCTGTGAAATCAAACACTCTTTGTGTTATCTTTTTTAAGCGCAACTTAATATGAATATCCATTAATTCATAGTTAAATAAAGAGGAGGCCACACCATGCCAAAACGCAATGATATCAACAAAATACTGATTATCGGTTCAGGTCCTATCATCATCGGCCAGGCATGTGAATTCGACTATTCAGGCACCCAGGCATGCAAGGCCTTAAGGTCTCTTGGCTACAAGATCGTGCTGGTAAATTCCAATCCAGCAACAATCATGACAGACCCCGGCCTGGCTGATTCCACCTATGTTGAGCCGCTTAATCTTAAGGTCTTGACCGAGATCATAAAGGCTGAAAGGCCTGATGCATTGCTGCCAAACCTTGGAGGGCAGACAGGACTTAACCTTTCGTCAGAGCTTGCGAAAAATGGTGTGCTCAAAAAATACGGGGTAAAGATCATCGGCGTGGACATTGATGCTATTGAGCGCGGTGAAGACAGGCTCGCTTTTAAAGAGACAATGAGAAAGCTCGGCATAGATATGCCCAAGAGCGAGATAGTCAACAATGTTGAGGATGCGGAGAAGATAGCTGAGATACTCGGCTATCCTGTTGTAATACGCCCTGCATATACGATGGGCGGCACAGGCGGCGGCCTTGTTTACAATATTGAAGAACTTCGCACTGTTGCAGCAAGAGGTATATCCGCCAGCCTTGTTGGGCAGGTGATGGTTGAAGAGTCTGTGCTTGGCTGGGAAGAGCTTGAGCTTGAGGTTGTGCGCGACTCGAAAAATCAGATGATCACGGTCTGCTTTATAGAAAATGTTGATGCAATGGGCGTGCATACAGGAGACTCGTTCTGCACAGCTCCGATGCTAACCATAGATGAGGCTCTGCAAAAAAAGCTCCAGGACTACGCATATAAAATCGTTGAGACAATCGGCGTGATAGGCGGCACGAACATACAGTTTGCGCATAATCCTAAAACAGGCCGCGTGGTAATAATAGAGATAAACCCCCGCACATCGCGTTCATCAGCATTGGCATCTAAAGCCACCGGATTTCCTATAGCACTGGTATCCGCACTGCTTGCTGGCGGCCTGACCATGGACGAGATACCATACTGGCGCGACGGCTCACTCGAAAAATACACGCCTTCAGGCGACTATGTTGTTGTCAAATTCGCGCGATGGGCATTCGAAAAGTTCAAAGGCGTGGAAGACAGGCTCGGTACGCAGATGCGTGCTGTGGGCGAGGTTATGAGCATAGGCAAAAATTACAAAGAAGCATTTCAAAAGGCAATACGCTCGCTGGAGACAAACCGATACGGCCTCGGCTTTGCAAAGGACTTTAACACAAAACCGCTTGCAGAACTTATGCAGATGCTCGGCACTCCGACAAGCGAGCGGCAGTTCATCATGTACGAAGCGCTCAGAAAGGGCGCAGGCATACAGGAGCTGCATGAAAAGACCCATATCAAGCCCTGGTTTATCCAGCAGATGAAAGAGCTTGTTGAGCTTGAGGAGCAGATGCTCAAACATAAGGGCAGCATGCTTCCTGATGATCTGATGAAGCAGGCAAAAAAGGATGGCTTTGCTGACAAATATATCGCAAAGCTGATCGGCTGCGCTGAAGTTGATGTGAGAAAGCAGCGGCTGGCGCTTGGTATTGCAGAGGCCTGGGAGCCTGTGCCTGTAAGCGGAGTAAAAAATGCAGCGTATTACTACTCCACATACAACGCATCTGACAAAGTGCCTGTAAGCAGCCGCAAAAAGATCATGGTCCTTGGCGGAGGCCCGAACCGCATTGGTCAGGGAATAGAGTTTGACTACTGCTGCGTGCACGCGGCATTTGCGATACGTGATGCTGGTTTTGAATCCATTATGGTCAACTGCAATCCAGAGACAGTATCAACTGACTACGACACCTCTGACAAACTCTACTTCGAGCCGCTAACAGTGGAGGATGTGCTTAGTATTTACGAAAAAGAAAAGCCGGAGGGAGTGATTGTTCAGTTCGGCGGCCAGACCCCGCTCAATATAGCGAGCGAGCTTGAGAAGGCCGGCGTAAAAGTGCTCGGCACAACACCGGATACAATAGACCTTGCTGAAGACCGCGACAGGTTCCGCAAGATAATGAAGAAGCTCGGCATTCCGCAGCCTGAATCAGGCATGGCGAGCACCCTGGAAGAAGCGCTTGCCATTGCTGCAAAGATTGGGTATCCGCTTATGGTAAGGCCATCATATGTGCTTGGCGGCCGCGCAATGGAAGTTGTGATGAACGACAGCATGCTTGAGCAGTATATGGCAGCAGCTGTGGATGTATCGCCTGAAAGACCCATACTCATAGACAAGTTTCTTGAGGATGCGATAGAAGCAGAGGCAGACGCAATTGCTGACGGCACAGACGCATTTGTGCCTTCAGTGATGGAGCATATAGAACTTGCAGGCGTACACTCAGGTGATTCAGCCTGCGTAATACCGCCGGTGAGCATACCGCACAAGCATGTTGAGACCATCTACGAATACACAAGAAAGATCGCAATAGAGCTCAATGTGGTCGGCCTTATGAACATCCAGTATGCGATAGCGAACGATACGGTTTATATACTGGAAGCAAACCCGCGCGCATCCAGAACAGTGCCGCTCGTCTCAAAGGTGTGCAATATACCAATGGCGCGCTATGCAACAGAGGTGATGCTCGGCAAAAAACTCTCTGAGTTCAAGCTAAAAAGAAAGACATTCCCCCACTTCGGTGTAAAAGAGGCAGTGTTCCCGTTCAATATGTTCCCAGAGGTTGATCCAGTGCTCGGGCCTGAGATGCGTTCAACAGGCGAGGTGCTGGGCATGGCAGACAGCTTTGGCATGGCCTACTTCAAGTCACAAGAAGCAACACAGGCCTGCCTGCCTGTTGAGGGCAATGTGCTTATAACAGCTGCTGACAAGGACAAGCCCGGCATAGTAGAGGCTGCGCGCAGGTTCAGGGATCTGGGTTTTGGACTGATGGCAACAGAGGGAACAAGCGCATTTCTTGCCAAACATGGCATAGAGACAAAACAGGTGCTCAAGCTCGGACAGGGCAGGCCCAATGTTGTTGACGCGATAAAGAACAAGGAAGTGCAGCTCGTTATAAACACACCGGGCGGACAGACAGCCAAAGAGGATGACTCCTATATCAGAAAGGCAGCCATCAAATACAAGGTGCTGAACATAACGACCACGGCTGCCAGTGTTGCAGCAGCAAAGGGCATATCAGCAAGACGTGAAGGCAAGTTAGAGGTAAAGTCCCTCCAGGCGTATCACAGGGATATTAAATAGAGAACTGGCAAAGACTAAAGCCTTATTTAGGTTTATACATCATATGCTGATAGGCTATACTATACCGTTATGCCATTATTCGGAGAGCTTTTTATCAGCGAGATTATCAGAAAGCCGGTGCTCGACCCAAAGGGCGATGTGCTGGGCTGGGTGCGAGATGTTATCGTTGTTAAAGGCGATCCGCTGCCGAGGATTTCTGCTCTCATAATCGAGAAAAAACATCATCAGTACAAGCTTGCCTGGGAGCATATGTCGCTTTTCAACAAGCGCATAATGTCCAGTTATCTCACTGCTGAAAATATCACAGATTATGAAATGCATGAAGATGATCTGCTTGCGCTTAGGGATATTTTCGACAAGCAGATTGTGGATGCAAACGGCGCAAAGGTTGTAAGGGTAAATGACATAAAGCTCGAAGGCTATGACGGCGAGGCCATACTGATTGCTGTTGATGTTGGCGTAAAGGGCATATTGCGGAGGCTCGGTATTGAAAAAGGGAGCGACAAGTTCTTCAAGCTTTTCCAGACCAGACTCGCAAGCAATCTCATAAGCTGGAACTATATACAACCATTAAGGCCGAAACTGCATTCCATTTCCCTTACTGTGCCGAGGCAGATGGTCTCAGAGCTTCATCCTGCTGACATCGCTGACATAATAAGCAAGGTTTCAAGAGAAGAAGGCAAGCATCTTTTCAAAGGCCTCGATATAGAGACTGCTGCTGAAGCGCTTTCCGAGTTAAAGCCTGAGATGCAGGCAGAAATAATAAGCGGCATGGATACTGACAAGGCTGCTGATCTTATCGAAGAGATGTCGCCTGATGCCGCAGCTGACGTGCTTAGTGATCTTCCTGCTGAAAAGGCGCAGGAGATACTTGAGCATGTAGAGAAAGAGGATGCAGAAGACATACAGGAGCTGCTCGGACATGAAGAGGACAGCGCAGGCGGCATAATGACCACGGAATATATCGCATATCCTCCTGACATTACTGTTGGCGAAACGCTTTGCAGGTTCCGCAAGGATGCTGAGGAGCTCGAAACAGTCTATTACATATATATTGTCGAGGATGAAAAACTGATCGGAGCAACTTCATTGAGAGAGCTCCTGCTTGCTGAACCGGATACGCTGCTCTCTGACATGATGGAGACAAAGCTCAAGACAGTATCTCCTGATGCTGATGAAAATGCTGCTGCCTCGATCATATCCAAATATAATCTTGTAGCGCTGCCTGTTGTTGATGATGATGGATGTCTTCTAGGCATAGTGACTGTTGATGACATTATTGACAGGATATTGCCTCCGGCTGCAAAGCGCAAGCTGAGACGCATATGACAAGATGGAAGAAGACGCTGATCTTTCTGAGCGTAATGGGGCCCGGCATCATTACTGCAAACATAGACAATGACGCAAGCGGCATAACAACATATTCAGTAGCAGGCGCACGCTTTGGTTATGATCTGCTATGGACTCTCATTCCCACCACAATCGCACTTGTTGTAATCCAGGAGATGGTCGGCCGCATGGGAGTTATAACCGGCAAGGGGCTGGCTGATCTTATCAGGGAAAACTTTGGTATAAAATCAGCTTTTTTTATGATGATAGGCTTATTCATTGCAAACTTCGGCAATACAGTGGCGGACTTTGCAGGATGGGCAGCCAGCATGGAGATATTCGGCGTGAGCAAGTATGTATCCGTGCCGATCGGCGCATTTGCCATATGGCTGCTTGTTGTAAAGGGCAGCTACAGGTTCGTTGAGAATGTGCTTCTTGTAGCGTGTTTGATCTTCATTGGCTACATAATATCCGGACTGATGGCAAAACCGGACTGGGGGCAGGTGCTGACCAGCACGCTTGTGCCAAAAGTGCACTGGAATGCAGAGTATATCTACCTGAGCATCGGCATTATAGGAACTACCATAACTCCGTGGATGCAGTTCTATCTGCAATCTTCTATAGCTGAAAAAGGCATCAAAAAGGAGGACTACAAAGCATCGCGGCTTGATGTGATAGTAGGCTGCTCCATCACTGATGTAATCAGCTTCTTTATAATTGTGACCTGCGCTACCATCCTGTTCCCTCAGGGCATAAGAGTTGAAGAAGCATCTGAAGCTGCCTTGGCGCTGAAGCCTCTTGCAGGTGATTACGCATCAACCATATTTGCCATTTCGCTTGCCAATGCTGCCATACTCGGGGCGATTATAGTGCCCCTTGCGACCGCATATTACATATGCGAGGCGATGGGATGGGAGGCTGGAGTCAACAAATCATTCCGCGAGGCCCCTCAGTTTATCAGTATCTATACACTTATGCTTGTTACGAGCGTTATGGTTATTCTGATACCCAGTGCGCCTCTTGTCATGCTTATGGTTTTGTCTGCGGTTATCAATGGTCTTATGCTTCCATTTGTGCTCGTTTTTATCATTATGCTGATAAACAATCACAAGCTTATGGGTGAGTTCGTCAACTCAAAGCTTTATAACACGATTGCATGGGCAACGGTTGTGGTGGTGGCTCTGCTGACAATCCTGTTTGTCATTACAACAGTATTCCCTGCATTCAAATAAAGGGAAAAGGATTCTGAAAAGTGGTTAAAACAATTTACTGGAAGGACAACAAGGTGGTCATGCTCGACCAGAGCAGGCTGCCGCTTGAGGTCTCATACATAGAGTGCAGCAATTACGAGTGTGTGGCTGACGCGATAAGCAGGCTGCTGATACGCGGCGCGCCTGCCATAGGCATTGCAGCATCAATGGGCATAGCCATAGGAGGCCTCGGCATAAGCGCATCTGACACAGAGGAGTTCAGGAAAAAGATAAAGCCGGTGATGTATCATCTCCTGAGCACAAGGCCTACTGCTGTGAATATAAAATGGGCAGTGGACAGGTTCACAAAATTTATTGAAGCAAACATGGACAAGCCTGTAAGCACTCTTAAAGATATGCTTGTGCAGGAGTCCATAAACGTGCTCAATGAAGACATAGAGATCAACAGGGCGATCGGACAGTGGGGCGCACAGTTCATAAATGACGGGGACACTGTTCTTACGCACTGCAATGCAGGCAGCCTTGCAACAGGCGGCTATGGCACAGCCACATCGCCAATGCTTATAGCAAAAGAGCAGGGCAAGAAGTTCAGGGTCTTTGCTGATGAGACAAGACCTGTGCTGCAGGGCGCAAGACTAACTGCGTGGGAGTTGATGCAGGCAGGAATAGATGTTACGCTCATCACAGACAACTCAGCAGGCGCATTGATGAAAAAGGGAATGATTGATCTTGCGATTGTCGGTACTGACAGGACTACCAGAAACGGAGATGTCGCAAACAAGATAGGCACATACTCTGTTGCAGTGCTGTGCAAAGAGCACAATATACCTTTTTATGTTGCAGCGCCGCTCAGCAGCATAGACTTTAACATGAGTTCCGGAGACCAGATACCGATTGAGGAGCGCGCGGCTGAAGAGGTTACAACAATATGGGGACACAGGGTTGCGCCTGAAGGGGTGAAGGTGATAAACATGGCATTTGATGTGACGCCTGCAAAATATGTGAGCGCCATAATTACCCAGAAGGGCGCGTTCAGGCCTTCTGACCTGCATAAAATACAGGATGAAAAGAGCGATCTTTCATCAATACGGATAGGCAATAAATGAAAGCACAGGATATCTTCGGCAGATACGCGGATGAGCTGAAAAATGTGGAAAAAGAACTGCTGGAGATATTTAAAAGCACAGCGCTTCCTATCACCATAATAGGCAAGCACATAGTGAGCGGCGGCGGCAAAAGGATAAGGCCGCTCTTTTTGCTGCTGAGCGCTGATCTGTGCGGTTACAAAGACGCAAGACGCGACCACCTTGCAGCAATAATCGAGTCAATCCACACAGCCTCGCTGCTTCATGATGATGTTATAGACAGCGCAGACACCAGGAGGGGCAAACCCACTGCCCA